>JAYYDY010000038.1:0-4561 GCA_036160375.1 Thermoplasmatota archaeon
CTTCTTCCGCCACCTCTGCTCCATCACTGAGCCGGACGTCGCACGCCTTACCGACGCCTTCTACGAAGGCAGCGAGCCCGACACCAGCGCCTGGAACCGCTGGCTCGTGCGCTGGTGGGAGCGAGTGGACGGCCAGCCCGACCGAGACGGGATGCGCCGAGCCAATCCGAAGTACGTGCTGCGAAACTGGATGGCGCAACTGGCCATCGATGCGGCAGAGGAGAAAGGCGACTTTTCCATCGCCGAGGAACTCCACGAACTTCTGAAGCGTCCCTACGACGAACAGCCCGAGCACGAGGAAAAGTGGTTCCAAAAGCGCCCCGAATGGGCTCGCCATCGCGTCGGCTGCTCCATGCTCTCCTGCTCGAGTTAATCCAGCGTCTGCGGGTCGTAGCGCAAGCCCATGCCGAGGGCAAAGCCGACGGTGTTGACCACGAGGTCCGAGATTTTGTTGTCCCATGTCTCTTCAACAAATTCGAAGGGCAGGTAGAGTTCGAGAACTTCCCATCCCACCGAAAGGGCGAGGAAGACCCACCAGTTGGTCAGCAGGTAGCGGCCGATGAAGGTCCACTGGACAAAATGCCCCAGCGACCACAGATTGAGCAGCACCATGGGAGAACCTCGTTCGGGGAGTCCGCCAGCCGGGCTATAACCCAACCGAAGGCGATTCGTTGGAGAAAGCGGTATATCGGAGGGGGACGAAAGAAGACCGATGAGCACGAACCACACCCTGTTGGGGAAGGTGTTCCACTGGGCCTTTGTGCTGCTCTACGCCTACGGGATTTTCAAGCAAATCGACGACCTTTCGCAGTTGGATGATACCGCCCTGTTGCAGTTTGAAATCATCTTCGCAAGCGTGTTTCTGCTGCTTGTCGTGGTTCGATACGGCTACATGCGGCGCTTCGAAACCTTCCAGGGCTCCGCAGTTCCCGTCCATCGCTACCACAAGCGCTTCGCACGACTCATGCACGTCGCGATGTACCTCTGCCTCGTCCTGTTGCCGGTGACCGGACTGGCCATCGCTTGGCTCTACACCCAAGGCATTGGAGAAGAAGCCTTGGCGATGGATGTGGCGATTGGTCTGCACGGCTTTTCCGCCGACCTGAGTTATCTCCTTATCGCCATCCACGTGGTAGCCGCCCTCTATTCCAGAATCAAGGGCGAAGGCGTCTGGACCTCGATGGTGCCCGTGTTCACCGAATCCGGCCCGAGCACCAACGAGTACGTGGTCAAGGCGGCAGCACTTGAGCATCAAGCGCTGGAAAAGGTCGAGGCCTTCATCGCTTCACGCAAGAACTGAGTCGCTCTCAAAGAGCGGCCTTGAACGCGCTGATGACGTCGTCGTTGAGCTTCTCCCAAGGGAAGGTCTGGCCGTTGGGCTGACGTCCAAAGTGGCCACCGGCGGCGGTGATGCCGTAGATGGGGGCAGCGAGGCCAAGGTCGCGAATGATGTGGCCAGGCTTGAAGGAGAAATGGGCATCGACGAGGTCAGCGATGGCTTCGTCGTCAAGTTTGCCGGTACCGAAGGTGTCCACACGAATGCTGACAGGGTCGGCCACGCCGATGGCGTAGGCGAGTTGAATTTCACACTCGGTTGACAAACCAGCAGCGACCACGTGCTTGGCAGCCCAGCGGGAAGCGTAGGCAGCGGAACGGTCCACCTTGGTCGGGTCCTTACCCGAGAAGGCACCACCGCCGTGTCGTCCACGACCGCCGTAGGTGTCGACGATGATTTTGCGTCCGGTCAAACCCGCGTCGGCGTAAGGACCGCCTGGGTCGGCAAAGCGTCCGGTGGAGTTGACGTGAATGGTGGTCTTGTCGGTCATCAACGCCGCTGGAACAACGGGGCGAATGACGTGCTCGATGACCTGCTCACGCACGAACGCCTGCTCGGCCTCTTCGGAGCCGTGCTCGGCGATCATGTCCTTGTGTTGAACAGCGATGACGACGTTGTCGGCGTACATGGGCTGGCCGTCGCTGCCGTGCATGAGGGTGACCTGGGACTTGGCGTCGGGACGAGCCCATGGCAGGGTGCCGTCAAGGCCGAGTTTGCTGACCTGTCGGGTCAAGGCTTGGGAAAGGGCGATGGCGAGCGGCATCCAGCGACCTTGGTGCTCGGGGTAGGCTTCGGTCTCGTCGCAGGCGTAGCCAAACATCAGGCCCTGGTCGCCTGCGCCTTGGTCGTCAACGGATTGCACCACGCCGCGGTTGATGTGAGCGGACTGGCTGGTGATGAGTTCGGTGACTTCGCACAGGTCTTCGGACGTGGCGTCCATGCCGATGCCGTGGGAGGTGTAGCCGATGGCGGCGGCCGTCTTGCGGGCGATAGCGATGTAGTCCGGAGCCTCAATTCCAGCAGCAAGTTTGACCTCACCGGCCAGCACGATGTGGGAGCGGTCTTCACGGCCCTTCACGAGGGTCTCAACGGCCACCTTGGCCTTGGGGTCAAGGGCAAGACATGCATCGACGATGGCGTCGGAAATGGCGTCGCACAATTTGTCAGGATGGCCTGCGGCCACTGATTCGGAGGTGAACAACCACGCTTGTGTCATGGCCCGCCCTCTTCGCACCTCTATATCAAGAATTGCCGTGTGAAAAAAATCGCCAATTGACGCAGCCAATGAAGGCCTATGGCCGTGGCGTGAATAGGTTGAAGTGATGGAATACAAGGCGAAGACTGAGTGTCATGGGGCTGAAGGACTCGTTTCCCTACCGTGCCGTACGCTACGCATTACGGCTTCCTGGCCGTTTATACTCAAGATACATCACCGAACCCATCGTCAAGCGTTGGCTCAAAAAGTCCGAATTGACGGTTTATGTTCACGACCCCAAGCGAGGGCTCTTGCGTCCGGTCTTGGAGGGTCAGCGCCTCAAGTGGACGCTCAACGAAAACTTGTCCGTCGATGCCACATATTGGCTGGACGTGGTGGAGCCGTTACTGACCAAAGACGACGTTGTGTTTGACATTGGCACGAACATCGGTACCATCGCCAACTGGTTCGCAACCCGTACTCATCACGTGCACGGCTTCGAGCCTCACCCCGACAACCTCAGAATGACAAAGGAGCAAATCCAACTCCGTAAAACGACGAACATCACCTTGTCGCAACTTGCCTTGGGAAGTGAACCAGGAACCCTCCAACTGCATGTGAAAAGTTTCCACGGCCACCATTCCCTCGGTGATACCTCTGCCACCCCCACGGTGGAGAAAATTGACGTGGAAGTGGATACGGTGGACCGTTATTGTACCGCCAACGGCATTGAGCGTATTGATTTCCTCAAGATTGATGTTGAAGGCTTTGAAGAAGAAGTTCTCAAGGGGGCCACGACGATGCTGGAGAAGCAGCAGGTCAGGCTGGTGTTGTTTGAACTGCGACAAACCATCCTGGCATCCATCGGAAAAAACGGCAAAGACATCTTCGCCCCGCTGCTGGAACAGGGCTACACCGTCTTCACCTTGGACGGGCGAGTGTTGACGACCGAGGAACTGGAAAACCCTGCTGACGCCGACTATCTGGCGGCGGTCAATCCAGAGGCGTACATTCCACGCCTGGGCACATCAACCGCACCGGCCATTTGAGGGTCGGTGCGAAACCGGGCACCTAAAGAGCACAGGTGAGAGCCCGAGAAGGTGTCTCATGTTCCAACGGTGTAATCGTCCAAGTAGGCGAGTTGAGCGTCGGTCAACTTGTCAATGCTGAAACCGAGGGTTCCGAGTTTGGTTGTCGCCAGGTCCTGGTCCTGTTCGGTCGTGATGTCGTAGACCTCCTTCCCCATCGAGGCTCCGTCCTTGGCCAAGCGGCACAGGGAAAGGAACTGGTTGGCAAAGGACATGTCCATGACTTCGGAGGGGTGACCTTCAGCGGCGGCGAGGTTGACCAAACGGCCACGGGCGAGCAAGAAGATGCGGCGACCGTCGGCCATGAGGAACTCCTCGTTGTCCTGACGAATGGTGCGAACCGACTTGGCTTGCGCTTCAAGGTCGGTGATCTTGATCTCGCAGTCGTAGTGTCCGGTGTTGCACACGATGGCACCGTCCTTCATGGACTCGAAGTGGCGTCCAACGATGACGTCCTCCATCCCAGTGGCGGTGCAGAAGATGTCGCCGAGCTTGGCGGCCTCGTCCATGGGCATCACGCGGTAGCCTTCCATCACGGCTCGCAATGCAGGGAGCGGGTCAACTTCGGTGATGATGACATTGGCGCCCATGCCGCGGGCACGCATGGCCACACCGCTGCCGCAGTGGCCGAAGCCAGCGACGACGAAGGTCTTGCCAGCGAGCAAGACGCTGGTGGCTCGCAAAATGCCGTCGAGGGTGGATTGACCTGTCCCGTAGACGTTGTCGAAATCCCACTTGGTCACGGCGTCGTTGACGGCGATGACGGGGTAGCGCAGGTCGCCAGCGGCGGCCATGGCTCGCAGGCGGTGCACGCCGGTGGTCGTTTCTTCGGTGCCACCGATGACGCCTTCTGCGTACTCGGACTTGTCGCCGTGAACGCGAACGATGAGGTCGGCACCGTCGTCGAGGGTGAGCGTGGGCTTGAACTCGAGCGTCTTGTCG
>JAYYDY010000039.1:0-4785 GCA_036160375.1 Thermoplasmatota archaeon
GGCGGTCTTGCTGCCCATGTTGGATGGCAGATGGTTTCCCTTTTCAAACGGTCGCCTTGAGGATGGCGTTCAACCAAGGGCCAAAACGACCCCTTGAATTTTAAAGACCCCTTGACCAGCGTTTGGCCATGGCACTTGAGAGGGAAGGGGCACGCCCTCGTCTTCTCATCGTGCGTGGTTCTTTTGCCACCATGGGCGGCGCTGAGCGTGAATTGCTCCAACTCATTCGCATGGCCCACGGACGTTGGGATGTCCATTTGGCCACCCTCGACATCTCCGAGGAAGCCCAAGAGCTGATGCTGCCAGCAACCCCCACCCTCATCAAGCCCCCAACCAACCTGAACTGGCCCGAAGGTGCCCTTGCCGAGGTGACGGCCGCAGCGAGCAAAACGGCGCAAAAAGCGTGGGCTGCATTGGATATTCCTTGGGACCAATTCGATGTTGTTCACCTATCGGTGTGCCGAGGAACGCTCGAGATTCTGCCGCTTATTCCATCCCATCTTCCCGTCAATTACCACTGCCTTGAACCGCCCCGTTGGCTCTACGAAGACGTGCTTAACCGCCACCCCAACGGCCAACCAAAGCGCCCGCTGTGGCTGACCAAGCTGGTGTTCACACGGCAACGCCGACGGGACCAACGCTTTGTTCGGAGCCTGCTCAAGCGCCCGAAAAGCGCCATCTTCGGAAACTCGCCGTGGAGTCAGATTCTGCTTGAACGAACCTACGGCCTGCCTTCTGACCCCACCACCACCAACGGCCATCCACCTCGACGGGATACAGCAGGTCGGCCGCTCGAGGGCTCCCATGTGCTGCCAACCGTTGACCTCAGCAATTGGCCTGCTGAAGCGACCGCTGAGGAGGAAACGGAGCGAGGCGATGTGACGCTCCCCGAAGGCCCGTACGTGGTCACCATCGGTAAGATATCCCATGGCAAAGGAACCTACGACACCCTCCGCTCGCTGGTGGGCACGCCCTATGCCCTGGTCCAAGCCGGTGGCGGCTCAGCCGAAGAAAAGGCGGCCCTCATCGCTGAAGGAAAACGCCTCGGCGTGGAGGTGTTCTGCATGCCCCGCCTCGCTCAGGCAGCGCTTGTCGGTGTGGTTCGTGGTGCGCACGCCATGGTCAGCCATGCGCATCATGAGCCGTTCGGCTTCACACCGCTTGAAGCGATGGCCGTCGGCGTTCCCCCCATCATGGTCGATGAGGGCGGCTTCCACTACACGATGACCGGTTCGGGTGCCGGTGTGCTGGTTCAACGAGATGACCGCGAGGGCTGGTTGGCGGCCTACGAAGCGGCAGGCGACGGGGAGACCCGAGCGGCATGGGCCAGCGCAGGTAGAAAACACGTCGCAAGCAACTATCCTCCAGAGAGTCAGCTCGAGGCGATTGAGCGCATCATGGCGCCGTTCTTGAGCGACGAATCGGTCTGAAAAAATTCCTTTTTTGCATTCTTTATGTAGGCTCAAGCATCTTCTCTACCATGAACGAAGAGCGAAGCCCACGCAATCTGCTTTTGGTCGGTGCTGGAGGCATCGGCACCCAACTGACTGAACTCTTGGTGCCTGCCTTGCGCAGGGTCAACCTCCAAGGCAGCATCACCCTGATGGACGGCGACGTTGTCGAAGCCACCAATTTGGGCCACCAACGCTACACCGAAGACGACATCGGTTCAGCCAAAGTCAGCGCTATCGCCAAGCGATTGGACGATGAAAACTCATCCCTGCGCGTCAAGGCCATCGTTGAAAATTTGCGAACCGCCGAGCAGCTTGAGGGCTATGATTTCGTGGTGGTCTGCGTCGACCGCCCAGAGCCACGTCGCCTCGTGCATCAACTCGACATCCCTTGGCTGGACCTCAGGTGCAGCGGCGACGGCCATGTGGCCTTGTCCTCCCAATCCCTCCCCGCTCTGGTTGAGCGAATGACCCCCGACCACGCTCCAGCCAGTTGCCAAGTGCCCGGCGCCTTGGATGCTGGCAATTTGGAATACGGCTTTGCTTCCGCCGCTGCTTTTGGTGCCCAGTGGGCCACCCAACTCTGGCGAGGGCGTCCAGCCCCCGTTCAGTCCATGGGCAGCCTGACCTATGGTGCACTGTCCTTCCCGGAGGTGAGCGCATGATTGGGCTTCCAGACGCAGAGGAACTCGAGTTGCAAGACGAGATGTGGGAGCGAGCATGCATCGCCGCTCAAGAACGACGCGTGGACGACGAGGATTTGCTCACCGCTCAACGCATGTTGGCACAGGCCGGCCGATGGGACGGCGTCTACGTCCTTTCGGTCATGGCCGGGCTTGAAACTTCAGTGCTCATCGATGCCGACGAGAAGATTTTCATCGACTGGGGTACAGCCGGCCAAGTCACCCTCCAACCTCCGGTTGGCGGACGTATTCCGTTCAAGTTGTGGGTTCACACCCACCCTCGGTTCGCCTCCTACTGGAGCATCACCGACACCAACAGCCTGAGCCTTGGTACCGGTATTCTGGAATCCGCCATGGTCTTGGGTCAACCCGGTCCAAAGCACAGCAGCAACCGCTCCTTGATTGAGGTGGATGACGACTCAATGCTCAGCGAACATGGTCCGCTCAGCCAGTGGACCGACGAAGAACCCGTGCCGTGGACCGAGTGGTACGGCTTGAACGACATCGATATTGAGGTGATGGAATGACCGCACGCGGACCCAAGGACGAAGAAGAGCGCTTCAAGGCCCTCTTGGCGGTGTTGAACGGTCGCGGGCGAAGCGTCGCTGATGTGATTGAGGAATTGACCGGTGAGGCCCCGTCCGAAGAGACCGTCGAAGCCGTTGTGACCCGATTGCAGATGGCCCAAGAAAGCGGTGAGAACGTGGACATTGTCGCCATCGTCCAGTCGCTCAGCGACCTGGCCGAGCAGTGGGCTTGATCACTGGTTCGTGTAGGTCGGTCGTCGGTTTTCAATGAGCGCCGACAAACCTTCCAGTGCATCTTTGGTCGAGAAAATCGTGTTCAGGCCGTCCAGTTCCAACTTCAACCCAGCTTGGAGGTCGGTGGTCGCCGTGGCGTCGATGAGGTCGCTGGCCATGCGCAATCCGATGGGCGCTGTGAAGGACAGACTCTTGATTTGACGAGCGACGAGTTTCTCCTCCTTGTCGAAGCCTTCGGGGCAATCGCCGTTCATCAACACGGCCATGTTTTCGTCGGTGAAAAACGTGGATGCAAACTTCGCAACTGGAGAAGCCGGGTTCGCCGGCTGACCGGGGTACTTCTCGGCAGGCTTGCCCTCGCTCGCCAGCGTTTTGATGCAGGCATCAACGCCTGCTACATCGACCAGGTGCGTGACCAAACCGAGGTCAGCAGCGGTGTTGGCGTCCATGAAATTTCCAGCCAGCACCGCCCAACGGGCGACGGGTATACCGCAGATGCGGGCCGGTCGCTGCGAGCCACCCAAACCGGGGTAAATGCCGATGGACGTTTCGGGGAATCGGAACTGGGTGCGACGGGTCCCGATGCGGTAATCACAAGCCAGTGCGAGTTCCAAGCCGCCGCCCAAAGCAAGACCGGTTGTCAGCGCCACCGTCGTTTTGCTGGAGGTCTCCAGCATGTTGAGCAGTTCATGGCCTTCGGCGGTGAAGTCGTAAATGTCGGGAATGGCGTCGGCTCGAATTTTGTCGACGAAGAATTTCACGTCAGCACCGGCGACGAAGGCCTTGCCGGCACCGTCGAGCACGATGGTGTGGACTGCGTCGTTGGCGTTGGCGGCGGCCACCGCTTGGGTCAACTGACCGACCACGGTTACGTTCAGTGCATTCATGGCTTCTGGTCGGTTGATGGTGATGGTTGCGACACCGTCCTGCACGGTGGTGTCAACGTAGGAAAAGTCCCAGGGCGTGTTGCCTTGTTGGGTGAAGAACGCAGGAACATTCCAGCCCTCACCGGCGGTTTCTGCGTAAGCGGCTGCCATACGACAGGCTTCACCAACGCCGATTCGGTTCATCATCTCGAACGGGCCTCGAGCCCAACGAAGACCGACTTTGGCGCCGCGGTCAACGTCTTCCATGCTGCAGATATCCTCCTCAACGATTTGAGCGGCGACGCCGAACACCACGCCGAGCAAGCGCTCGGAAACAGCGGTGTATTGCTCGTCGCTGTAGTTTGCATCCTCGGAAACATCCCATTGCTCGTTGGCCTCAACCAGCGCACGAAGGTTTGCAGCTCCGGTGTAGCGAGGGGTGTGAAGTTGCTCGGCGAGGTAGTCGGTGGAATGCAGGGCGATGGGCGGCCCGGTCAGGTTCATCAAACCAAAGGGTCCCAAACCGATGCGGAACGCTTTGCAGGCGATGGCGTCGATTTGCGCCGCGTTGGCTGCGCCTTCCTCGAGCAAAAGACAGGCTTCGTTCAGCCACGGCACAAAGAAGCGGTTGACGACGAAACCGGGGCGGTCGGCGCACACGATGACGACTTTTCCGAGCATTTTGCAGTACTGAACGACCTTCTCAATCGTTTCCTGACTGGAGGCTTCGGCAGGAATCACTTCGACGAGACGATTCTTGGCAGGGTGGTAGAAGAAATGCAGGCCCACGAAGCGGTCGGGACGACCGGTGGCTTCGGCCAAGGCGTTGACCGAGAGCGACGAAGTGTTGGAAGCGAGAATCGTCCCTTCGCCGCACGCTTCGTCCAGGGCCGTGAAGACCGCCGTCTTGACGTCGAAGTCCTCAAACACCGCTTCAATGACCAAATCGGTGTTTTCAGCGGTGTTTTCCACGCCGACCACACCGGTGATGCGCCCTTGAATCGCTTCCACTTGAGCGGGTGAG
>JAYYDY010000040.1:0-23351 GCA_036160375.1 Thermoplasmatota archaeon
CGAGTTTGAACAACACCGGCATCGGCATTGGCTACCTTGCGGGAGTGAAGGAAGGCGACGAAGTGTTGGTTGTCGCTAGCCCTCGAAAGTCCGTGAAAGCCGTCGTTGTCCGTCCACCGTTTTACTGAAGACCGTCCATGACGGGCTTCATGGCATCCAGCCAACGTTGACGTTCTCGCTCGCCGGTTGCACCCAGTTCCACAACGGTTTCTTTGACCCGCAGAAGGGCTTCGCCGATGGCGTTCGCATCACCCCAAGGAGCCGTCGTTCCCAGGCCTTCTTCAACGGCCACATCGCCCATTAAGCAGTCATGGTTCACCACGCTCGGGACGCCTTGAGCCGCTGCGTCAAACATTTTGACTGGGAGCGCGCCTTGGAGGATGTTTCCTCGCAATGGGGCGTACATGGCGTACATCACATCGATGGTCTCAATGAGTTCTGGGAGCTCGGATTGTGTGAAGGCGCCCGTGACTTCAGCCTCAAGGGTTCCGCGTTCAACTTCGTCCATTAGCATCGCTCGAACGCGGTTCGCCACGGTTCCATCACCTGCAAGTCGAACCTTGGGCCGCTGAGCGGGTGGAAGCGTCTTCACCGCCTCAATGAGGAGTTCGAAGGCTTTGAGGTCCCTGACCCGGCCGAGGTACCCCACCGTCCAGTCCTTCAACGGCTCGACCTTGCGCTCACCGAACGGTGGAAGCGGGCGATTCTCGACCGAGTGCCCTTCAAGACCGTGATGAGCAAGCCATTCAACGAAGCCTCTACGTCCCTCGTTTTTCACCTGCTGACTGGACGTGATGATCACGGCTGCTTCGGCTGCTCGTTGAAGCATGCGTTGCTTCAGTCGTCGGCTTGCCAGCGCTCGGAGGTTGGATTGGGGAGCAGCATACCTCACCCAAGTGTGCTGCAGGTCGTGCATGTCGAACACGAACGGAATGTTGTGTGCCTTCTTCATCGCGATGCCCACTCGGAGGGTATCGGCATCGTGGCAGTACACAAGGGCCGGAGGGTCGTTGGCCAACGTTCGTTCGACCACGCGGAGAAAGCGTCGTATCCCCCTGTACGTCGCCACCGTGCCTCCGTAAGGGACTCGGCCCACCCGGTAGCGCATGACTCGAACGCCACGGTGGTTTTCGCTCATCGGGTGGCTCTCCTCTCGATCAAAGGCGTGGACCGTGACCCGATAACCGGCCTCCTGCATCCATGCAGCGTGCCGTAAAACTCGAGGGTCCGGAGCGCACGGGTTCGTGACCACCATCGCCACCCGGACCATGCCTCTCCGAGGAGCGGTTGGATGATAGGCTGTTCCCCGATTTCAGGTGGGCCGAAGCAATTCATTATGAGCGGTACGCGCATGGATTTTCACATACCCACCGTCAGGAGTGTGCGTGCCATGGTTGACCAACTTCCAAATCGAGGACGAGAAGCCGAAATGTTGCAGGAAATGGGGCTTTCTTCAATGGAAGATTTGTTCTCGGACATTCCCGACGATGTCCGTTTCAAAGGCGAGTTGCCGCTGCCCGGTCCCCAATCCGAGGAGGAGATCATCAGCGATGCTCGTCGTCTGCTCGGGGCGAACGCCGACATGGGTAGCCGCCCCTCCTTCCTCGGTGCAGGTCTGTACCGCAACTATGTTCCAGCAGCGGTGTTCCAGCTCGTGACCCGTGGGGAATTCTTGACGGCCTACACCCCGTACCAACCCGAAGTGAGCCAAGGCATGCTCCAAGCGATGTGGGAGTTTCAAACCCTTATCTCCGAACTCGTTGGCTTACCGATTGCCAACCTCTCCTTGTACGATGGTTCAACGGCTGCCGCTGAGGCCTTGACCTGTGCCGTTCGTGTTCACAACCGCAAGGCCAGCCAACCCAACACCGTCTACGTCTCCGCCCTCACACCCCCCGACAAGATGTCGGTCATGCACAATTACTGCCAGGGGGCAGAAATTGACATCCGAACCATCGCTCACAACGACGACGGGACCATCAACATGGACTCCTTGAAAGAAGCGGCCGGTTCGTGTGGTGTCTACCTCGAACAACCCAACCCGCTGGGTGTGCTTGACGAAGGCCTGACCGGTGTCAAGGCCATCATCGGTGAACACACCGCCCTCATCGTCGGTGTCCAACCCGTTTCCCTCGGTGTCGTCGAGGCTCCTGGTCACTACGGCGCTGACATCGTGGTCGGCGAAGGACAGCCCCTTGGCAGCCCCGTCACCGGTGGTGGTCCGCTGTACGGTATCTTTGCCTGCACCAAGCCCTACCTCCGATTGATGCCAGGTCGAATTGTCGGCCGCAGCATTGACGTGGACGGGAAAGAGGCCTACTGTCTCACACTTTCCACCCGTGAACAACACATCCGTCGGCATCGGGCTACCTCTAACATTTGCACCAACGAGACCCTCATCGCCCTGATGGGAGCCATGCACATGGCCCTCCTCGGACCGGACGGGCTCCGTGACTTAGCGCACCGAAACATGACGGCTTGCCAGAAGGCGAAGGAAGTTCTCGCAGCGACTCCAGGGGTTCGTATCGTCCATGATGCGCATCACTTCAACGAGTTCGCCATTGAGGTCCAAGGCTCAGCAGCTGCGTGCTTGGAGTACCTCGACAGCAACGGCATCATCGGTGGACTGGACCTTGGTCGCTGGTACGAGGGAACGACCAACCAATTGCTCATCACCACCACCGACCAAACCACCCTGCGGGACATCGAGTCCTTGTCGGCTCAACTGGCGCTGTGGGCCGCTCACGGGGAGGTGAGTGCATGAGCCACCTCTTCAACCACAACGGTGCTGAAAACACCGGTTACAGTCAACCGACCCCGCTGGCCTGTGAAACCGAACCGACCGTGCCAAAAGGTCTGATTCGTTCCAACGCCGCTCGATGGCCACGTCTTTCGGAGCCCGAAATGGTGAGGCATTACACATGGTTGTCAAAGCGGAACTTTGGCATCGACACCGGTTTCTACCCGTTGGGTTCGTGCACCATGAAGCACAACCCACGTGTCAACGAAGTCATTGCTCAACTCCCCGGCATTGCTGACATCCATCCACACCAGCCAGAACACCACCTCCAAGGGTTGCTGTCCATCTTCTACGAGATGCAGCACATGCTCGAAGTGTGCGCAGGCATGGACCAGGTCACCTTGCAACCGGTGGCGGGCGCACAGGGCGAGTTCACGGCCATTCGTTGCATTCAGGAGTATTTCCGACACCGAGGCGAAGACCAGCGAACCAAGGTCATCGTCCCCGACTCTGCGCACGGCACCAACCCTGCCAGCGCCGCCATGGCCGGTTTCGAGATCGTTGAGATTCCCAGCTTAGCCGACGGTCGCATGGATCTTGACGCCCTCGCTGCGGTCGCCGACGAAACCACGGCGGCGATGATGATCACCAACCCCAACACGTTGGGCTTGTTTGAAGCCGACATCAAGGCAGCCAGTGAAATCGTCCATCAGGCCGGCGGCCAGATGTACTACGACGGCGCCAATTTCAACGCCATTCTCGGCATCACCTCGCCCGGGTTGATGGGCTTTGACTCGGTTCACTTTAACCTGCACAAGACCTTCTCCCAGCCCCATGGCGGTGGCGGGCCAGGTTCGGGCCCCATTGGTGTCAAGGCGCATTTGGCACCCTTCCTGCCCGGTCCTCTCGCCGCTCGACGTGAAGCCACCGGCGATGAGCGGTCTTCGGCGGTTGACGAGTACTGGTACCACTGGCATCAACCTGAACACAGCATCGGTAAAGTGCAACAGTGGCACGGCAACGCCGGCGCTGTCATCCGCTGCTGGGCGTACTATCGACGCTACGGCTCAGGCCTCAAGGCCATGTCCGAACACGCCGTGCTCAATGCCAACTACCTGCGGCACGCCATCCATCGGGAAGCCAAGAAGGCCGGCGTGGACCACCTGTTCATTGACGGTGCGGAAACCGACGTCGCCAAGCACGAGTTCACCCTCTCCATGCAACCTGCCAAGGAGGCACTGGGCATCTCTGCGATGGACGTGGCCAAGGGACTGCTGGACCGGGGCTACATGGCGCCGACGGTGTATTTCCCGCTCGTGGTGCCCGAATGCATGATGATCGAGCCGACCGAAACCGAATCCAAGGACACGTTGGACACCTTCGCAGAACACTTCGCTCAGGTGCTGAAGACCGACCCTGAGGCGCTCCATGCAGCGCCCATCACCACCCCGGTTCGTCGTGTTGACGAGGTCTATGCTGCACGCAATCTTTGCCTGCGCCACCCCTACGATGAGTGAGGAAGGATTATTCCACCCTCCCTCGACCATCGGATGTGGATGAACTGCCCGAGGCCTGGACTGAAAGCGAGAGCTCGCATCAGTTCACGGTGACGCTCCTTGCGTTTTCGTGGGCGTTGCTTCCGGTCGGCTTCATGGTCTTGATGGCCGTCTTTGACCGATACGAACAGCATCGACTGACGCTCGCTGCTGTTGCCCTTACCATGTTGGTCTTGGCGTTCATCAGTGGCGTGGGGCAGCGAAGATCGGCGTTGCTTGACCCACGTGTTCAACTGGCAACGGCCACGCTCGCTTGCACCGCCATTTTGCTTGCGTTGTTGTTCTTGCTGGACCTCTCGTCCTACTGGTGGGTGGTCTACGGCCTCGTGTTTGGGAGCGTCGCCATGATGTACGTTAGCTTGAGTCATTTGGCCTCATGCAACACCCCAGCCGTGCATTTGCTATGGGATGTTTCCGTGCCCATTCCAAACGAGGCGCTTGAGGGATGGAAGGTCGTGAACGGACGCTGGGTCAACGGCGTCATCGCCACCAAACGCATTGAGCAAAGTCCGGTGCTCACCTTGTATGGACTGCTCGAGGGTGAGGCGACCTTGCTCTGTTTGGAGCAACTCGCACCCGTGGACGCCTCGCTTCCTCCACAAGCGATTGGTCTTGATTTTTCCACCTTTGCCTCCCTTTCAGTCGCTCGTTCTGCCGAAGAATGAGCGTTCTTCCCTCATGGGATGAATCAGTCATCATAAAGAACCACCCGCGATGGCGGATGAGCATGGATGTAACCATTTTG
The DNA here is from genome assembly GCA_036160375.1 of Thermoplasmatota archaeon. Classification (GTDB taxonomy): domain Archaea; phylum Thermoplasmatota; class Poseidoniia; order Poseidoniales; family Poseidoniaceae; genus Poseidonia. Next base: position 5,042 of record JAYYDY010000040.1, read on the forward strand.
TTGGGGTCTTCCTCAGACCTTCCCATCGCCCAAAAGTGCACGAAAATCTTGGAACACTTCGATGTCCCGTACCAACTGCGGGTGGCCTCTGCCCACCGCTCACCGAAATTTGTTGAGCAAATCGTCGGCGACGCCATTGACGACGGCTGCTCCGTCTTCATCGCCATGGCAGGATTGGCCGCTGCCCTTCCCGGTGCCGTTGCCGCCTTGACCACCAAGCCTGTGATCGGCGTCCCCTGCGGCGGCCGTGTTCCCTACGACTCGCTCCTGTCCATCGCTCAACTCCCGCCTGGTGTCCCAGCGGCCACCGTTGGCGTTGACCGTGGGGATAACGCCGGCTACCTCGCCGTGCAAATGCTCGCACTCTCCAACCCCAAGTACGCTGCTGCGCTCGAGCAGAACAAACTCGACCAAATTGAGCGCGTAAAGGCCCAAGACAAGGAAGTCAACGGCGGTGCCTGAGATGTTCGACGCTGAGGAATTCATTGCCGAGAGCATTGAATCCCTCAAAGCGACCATCGATGACGTGGCCATCATCGCCTGTTCTGGCGGTGTTGATTCAACCGTTGCAGCCGTGATTGCGAACCAGGCTGTTGGTGATCTGCTCCACTGCGTGTACGTGGATACAGGGTTCATGCGCAAGGGCGAAACCGAACAGATCGAAGCGCTTCTCGAAGCCCAGGGCATCAACCTCATTACCGTCAAGGCGGCTGATCGATACTTCGAGGCCCTCAAGGGCGTGACCGAGCCCGAACAGAAACGCAAGGTCATCGGTGAACTCTTCATCCGCATTTTTGAAGACGAACAAAAGAAGTGTGGCGCAAAATACCTCGTTCAAGGCACGATTGCGCCCGACTGGATTGAATCGGGCGGCGGCGTGCGAGACACCATCAAATCTCATCACAACGTGGGAGGTCTTCCCGAAGACATGACCCTTGAAGTGGTTGAGCCGCTGCGTGAACTCTACAAGGATGAAGTTCGAGAGTTGGCTCGTACCCTCGACATCAACGTCGCAGAACGGCAACCGTTTCCTGGCCCCGGTCTTGCCGTCCGCACCCTCGGTGAATTAACGCCCGAGCGCGTGGCTGTCGTTCGTGAAGCCTGCGCCATCGTTGAGGAAGAATTTGAGGCCGCAGCCGAGCGAGGCGAGATGGAGATTCCCTGGCAGTATTTTGCTGCCCTCCTCCCCGTCCGCAGTGTTGGTGTCCACGGCGACGTACGTGCGTACGGTGAAACCATCGTCGTCCGTGCCGTTCAAAGCATGGACGGCATGTCGGCTCGCTATTCTGAAATCCCTCACAAGATCCTCCAGAAAATCAGCACTCGCATCACGAACACCGTGAAGGGCGCCGTGAACCGAGTGGTGTACGACATCACGCACAAGCCCCCCGGTACCATCGAATGGGAGTGAAAGCTCGTTCGGGCATACCTTCTTCAAGAAGACCGTTGAGGAAATCTCATGTCGGTTGCTGACGCTGTGGAAGTGGTCGTGACGGGCATGCTCGTGGCTGACGACGTCGCTTTGTTGCGGAAGCGGCGCATTGGCGCAGCCATCCTCATGATAGCGCTCCTGATTGGCCTGGTGTTGGGAGTTGGCCTTCTCCTTGGTGAAGATGACAGCCCCACAAACCCCGTGAGCAGCGGACAGCCTCCATCGTCAGACTGGCGGCCGTATTCCGTTGTGGCCCCGATCGACACGGGCATCAACGTCTACCACGACCATTTCCGCACCGAAGAGGTGTACCCGGATTGGTTGCTGGACGGACTCGGTGTGACCAAAACCTGCGAGCCCACGTTTGAGGGGACGTGGCAGGAACGCTATGAAGCGGACAAAGAGACCTGCTGGGACACCATCACAACGTCCGACATCGTTTACTTCAAAGGCACCAAGATCCTTGGAACTTCGCCTGACGGCGGCACCGACATCCACATTCTTGACGACCCCTCTGACGGGCACGGCACGGCCGTGACCGGTGCCGTCCTCGATGCCAACCCTGACGCTGTGATTTTCTTTGTCGAGGGCTTCTCGACCGAAGCGGTGTTGGCCGCTGGCAACCAGCCCCTCGTGGACATCGTCACCACGTCGTTCGGTGCCATTGGTTCGCTCCCTGTTCCCGGCATTGAAACAGGAACGTACCAAACGGTGGTGGTCAACAACAAGATCCACACCGGTGCGGCCGACAACACGCCCTCACCTGCGGTTCAAGACGCCACGGCAGGGCCACCATGGTCCATCGGTATCGCCGGATACGCTGAGGAAGGCGACGATCAGAAAGAAACGATGAGCGGCTCTTATCCCGACATCGCCGCCGATTGGACGCAGGTCCTTCCCAATCACGACGACGTTGACGGCTACCATGAGACCTCTGGGACGTCCTTCGCCACGCCTCGAACGGCCGGCATCCTTTCGTTCGTGCTCGAGCACCTCCGTACGGAAGTGGGCGACATGGGTTCGGGAGCATCAACGGAGGAGCGTGATGGCATGCTCGTGAGCGGCGTTTGGCCGGAGGGCAGTACCAACGCTGGCCTTGACGCCGGCATTACCAACGCCGTGGTTCGAAATGCGCTCAACCTGTCGGCGTGGTACCCTTCGTTCTCAACATGGGACCCGAGTGCTGGAACCATGCCCATCTCCCCGGTGGCACCCTGCACACAAGTCGGATGGGGTGTGGTGAACATGTCCAACATTCAACCGATGATTGAACACCTCAACGGGTCGCAATCCATGCCCGACCGACCGGGTGACGTGGAATTGTGCATGCAGGTCAATCAAGAGGCCCGAGAAGCCTACTGGGGCGTGTATCCCTCCGAAGAAGCACCGTCCCGGACGCTTGAAATCGCCACACGTGATTGAGCCGATTCGCATTCTCAAGCGTTGGTAAAATCGCTGAGGAACTCCCACATCAATTCGTACGTCGGTGTTCCGTCGACCTCCTCTGGCCATGTATGCTCCTGAAATTCCAGCCCGTAGTGCTCGATACGTGTATCGCCCTGACAAGCGGAGTGGGTGATGTGTTCCAAAAAGAAATCCGACGCGACGTCATCGCTGCCGCAGTTTGCCCTGTCGGCCCAAGCGTCAATCATGCCGGGTACGCTGCTCATCGTGCCAACCCCTTCATGTTCACCATCTTTCCAATCCCAATCGTCGTCGTAATCAATGATGTAGTCGAGTTTTCCATGGATGTGGAGGACAGCGATGTTTCCGTTGAGATCACAAGTCTCGGGTTCAACCGGCATGGTTCCAGCGAACGATGCCACTGCGGCGAATTGGTGATTCAGCTGGCAGGCGACCTCGTAGGTGAACATGGAACCAAGGGAATATCCGATGGCGTAGAGGCGCTCGTGGTCGATGCAAAACGCAGCCGAAAGTTCAGCCACCACGGATTGGGCGAAATCGTTGTCGTCTCGAGAGGTCGCTGCGGTGTTCAGAAACCACTCGCCTTCGGCCGCCGTACGATCCTCTTCTGCGATGGCATAGGCCATGATGAATTGCTCTTGATAGGCCAGTTGGTCAAACTCGTTTTGTTGTTGGAAGTCCTCTTCTGCACCACCTCCGCCGTGGAAAGCCAAAACGATGGGAAGTTTGGTCCCTTCATCCGATGGTGGAACAGTGAGACGGAAGAAACGTTCAATTCCGTTCACCGTGATGGTGGTCATGACTTGGGTCTGTTCTTCGGACGGTAGGGTGCACGGGTTGGCCAGCACCTCAAGCGATTCAGCGTCCGTGGCTGTCGATGCAGAAGGAGCCTCACCAAGACAACCGCTCCCCAGTGACATCACCAGCATCATGAGGGCCACAGCGAAGTGGGAACGACAACGGACAGCCATGCCTGTACCCACCAGCGACCTTCATTTCTCATCAACATTTCTCGGAATTGCTCAAACAACGACCTCGTGTCCACGGCGTCCTTTGAATTGGAGACCACGAACCCAAGGCGGTTAATCGTTGAAAACGGGGTGCTGTGAGGGGTTTGGCGCCGATTGTGGGGCTCGAACCCACGACCTTGGGATTAACAGTCCCACGCTCCACCAGCTAAGCTAAATCGGCAAGGTGGGCGACAAGCATCCCCTTTATCACGCCTTCGTTGAGGTGGAATCAATCACCTCAATCAAACGCCGGTTGGAGGTGGGGGCCTCGTGAGAAACGCTGACCATCGATTTGAGCATACTGAGGTCGTTTTCCTCCAGCGGTCGTGTGTGGTGAAAGGTCAGCAGCGGGTCGTTTCGTTTGACAGCTTCACCCACAGGTGCGTCAATGACTGCCCCTACCAAGGGGTCAATGACGTCTTCCAAGGCGAAGCGGCCCGCACCGTGCTGGCGAGCGAGGTGCGCCAGTTGCATGGCATCGTAGCCTTCCACGTACCCGTCTTTCTCTGCAAGGATGCAGGTCTGGAACTCAGCTGCGCCCAAAACCCGTTCAGGATGGTTGACCAGGGCCTTCGCCGTCGATGGCTCAACGCCCTGTTGCTCACACATGGCCCTGAAGCTTTTGAGGGCCGTACCGTTGGTAAGCACGGCTTCCATCCTTGAGCGGGCTTCCGCTTCGTTTTCGCACACACCTGTCATGCAAAGCAGGGCTGCTCCTTGGAGAACGACGAGTTCCCGGGTGTCCGGTGATCCTCCGCCCTGCAAGACACGAATGCTTCCCACCACTTCGAGCGCATTGCCGATGTGGGTGCCGATGGGCTGGTCCATGGCCGTGAGTTGGGCCACGGTGTTGATGCCGAGCCCTTCGGCGGTGCGCACCATGGAGGTGGCCAATTCCCTGGCTTGGTCGACGGTTTGCATGAACGCAGCAGATCCGGTCTTGACGTCCAACACCAAGGCAGAGAGCCCTTCTGCTGCTTTCTTTGAGATGATGGAGGCCGTGATGAGTGGCACGCTGTCAATCGTATGCGTGACGTCTCGAATGGCATACAATACGCCGTCGGCAGGGGCAATGGCATCGTTTTGGACGGCAATGCAACATCCGACCGCATTGACGGCTTCGACCATGGCTTCGGGTGAAAGTGCACAGTCAAATCCAGGAATGGATTCCAACTTGTCGATGGTCCCTCCCGTGTGGCCCAGTCCTCGTCCGGCCAACATGGGCACTCGGCAACCCGCTGCAGCCAACGCCGGGGCAAGCACGAGGGACATTTTGTCGCCGACACCGCCGGTGCTGTGTTTGTCCACCACCGGTGGGCCTTCGCCCCAAGAGAGGCTGGCGCCGGAGGCGATCATCGATTTGGTCAAGACGACGGTGTCTTCGGTTGGCATACCGTGTTGGTGGACGGCTTTGAGCCAAGACGTGGCCTCCTCAACCGAGACGGAACCATCGGCCACGCCTTCCACAAATTGCGCCAGGTCTCTCGGCGGTTGAGCCTTGCCGGATTTCACAGCATCAACAAGGTGTTGAAACCGCATGGTGCTCCCTCAGATGAGGCCGATTTCCACCAATCGCTGGTGAAGGTAATCACCCGCATTGATGGAATCGTAAAGCGGCGTTCCACCGGTCATGGCGACAAAATCGGGATGCGGGGTCAGGTCGATTTCGTTGCGTGGATGGACGAACATGGGCATGGAGTAGCGACGGGTGTTGGCATCTTTGGGGTTCACAACTCGATGGGTGGTCGACTTGAACAGGCCGTTTGTGAGGTTTTGGAGCATGTCGCCTGAATCAACGATGATGGCGTCTTGGTCGCCCTTGACCTGAATCCACGAACCGTCATGGTCCATGACTTCCAAGCCATCAGCGGTTGCCGTGACCAAGAGCGTGATGAAATTGATGTCCTCATGAGCCGCCGACCTGACGGCTCCTGCCGGCATCGATTCGTCCAGTGGCGGGTAGTGAATCATCCTCATGATGGTGTTGCCTTCGTTCGACATTTCAGGCAACCATTCAGGAGGTTTGCCGAGGTATTCCGAGCAGGCGGCAAGAAGGTGTTGCGCCAACGATTCCATGCCCGAGAACAGGTCTTCAGTGATGGCTTGGAACCCTTCCACGTGCTGCGTGGGCCACACGTTTTGCGGGTAGGTTGGCCTCGAGCCATCACTCGGATAGGCCCGGCCCGTCTGCCAGAACTCCTTCAAGTCAGGTGCAGGGTTGTCCTTGGCATGCTCCACGCCGAAGGCGGTGTAGCCTCGTTGGTGGCCAATGTCGGGTTGCAGGTAGAGCCGTTTGGTCGCTTCATCCAAGTCAAAGAAGGCGTCACATTGAGCGTAGGTGTCGTCGATGAGTGAGCGGGGCATGCCGTGGGTCGTCAGTGCAAAGAACCCGATGTCCTTCAGGGCGTCGCCCACTTCTCGGACAAACCGTTGTCGCTCTTCCGCCATGTCGGAGGTGGCCAACCGAAAGTCAATGGAGGGGATGCTCCGCGTCATGCCGCTCATTCCCGGTAGGCGTTGAGCTTTGAGAGCAGCCTGATGGTCTCAATGTAAATCCAGACCACGGAAATGAGGATGCCAAAGGCAGCGTACCATTCCATGTTCTTTGGAGCACCGTAGCGGCTTCCAGATTCGATGAAGCCAAAGTCGCTGATGAGGGTCAGGGCTGCCACGACGAGGATGAAGGCCGTCACACCGATGCCGATGGGGCCAGAGCTGTGGAGGAAGGGCACATCGTAGGGGGTGAACAGCTGCAGGACGAAGGACGTGAGGTAGAGGAACATGATGCTCATCACCAAGCCAAAGACGATTTTGTTGAAGGCGGGGGTGGGTCGAATGATGCGAGAAGCGTACATCACGTACATGGTGGCCGTGATGGCCATGGTGCCGAAGACGGCTTGCAGTGCAATCCCCTTGTAGGCCGTAAGTTCCATCGCCAAGGACATGGCACCGATCGCCATGCCCTCGAGAATGGCGTAGAGGCTCATCAAGGCCACCGGGTTGTTGGGGCGAACCAAGAACACGATGAGAGCGAGCACAAAGCCACCAAGGAAGCCGAGGGCCATGAACCCGCCAATGAACAAGCCGCCGGTGCCGTTGTTGATGGCGTTCATGCACAGGACCGCCGAAACCAAGGCTGAAACGATCGTCAGTGAGAGCAGGTAGCCGATTTTCTTCATCGAACCGTCAACCGTCATTCGGTCGGTCCCGGTGAGGTTGCTCCAGAACTTGTTGTTGAGGACAGGATTGCTGCTGCGAATCTCCATGGCTATCGTTGGTGTCTTGGCAAGGTCCTGTTTCAATGTTGCTCTTCCTGTGCGTGTTGAGCAACTTGTTCTTGATAGTAGGTCACCAGTTGGTCAAAGGTCCAACCCTGCGCCATGTACTGTTCGATCACGTCGGCGGTCCATCCCGGAACCTGGGCCAGCATGTCCGGCGTGATGCCCGAAGGGCTGGCGTTCAACACCGGTTGCTGCCATCCATCGTTGGAGACGGAGGTTGGCGCAATGTCGGCAAAGGCGGCTTCGCTGATGGCGTCCTTGACCTCCTCGGATTCCGCTCGCATGTTACGAAGCACGACATAGGCGCCGACCGACAGCAGCAGGGCGAGCACCATCAACGTCAGGAAGAACGTCTGGGCTGAATCACCGGCCGTGCTGTCCGTGCTGTCCTCCACCAATTCGGTGCGTTGTTGAGACGAGCAGCCCTTGGCATCGGTAGCCACGCCTGCAGGTGTATCCGGACATTCGTCCTCTGTGTCGAGAACGCCGTCGTTGTCGGCGTCGGGGTTGTCCGTTGTGTTGTTTTCCTCAACGGGTTCAATGTCGACACCAGCGAGATCACAACCCAGAACTTCATGGTCGTCTTGGCCGTCATCGTCAGCGTCCCAAAGCAGGAGCGCATCGGTGGGCGATACATCGCTCAAACTCTCGTTGAGCGCCGTGGCTTGTGCCCATGCCACTTCCAGGTCATCGGTGATGCAATCCCCGTCGGTGTCGGCTTGGTTGGGGTCGCCGCCGTGGAGTTGCTCTGCAAAGTTGGTCAACCCGTCGCTATCTGCGTCAAGCATGGACTCATCCATGGTGCTTTCACCTGCGACGCTTCGTTGTGTTCTGGTCAAGCCGTGCTCGACCTCCCAACGGTCCAACAGCCGGTCTTGATCTGTGTCCGTGGTGTTGTCGAGTCGGTTCCAGTCCTCGTACCACGAGTCAACGTAGACCTGAGCGACGGCTTCACTTGATAGCATCAGCCCCATCTCACGGTTGCGAACCAACGCTGAGTCGCCCCAGTTGATCGAGGAGACAAGGACGTGCTCGCCGTCGATGATGACACCCTTGTTGTGGAGTTTCGTGACCTGATCGTCGCTGCTCATGACGATAGCCGACGTGTCGTAGCCCTTGGTGAAGTTCCACTCTTCGTTGAAGCGGTCAACCACGCTTTGAATGTCCTCGTCGAGGTAGGCGCCGTTGAGAATCAACCGCAACCGTACGCCACGCTCTGCGGCGCTCTCGAGCGCTTCAAGCAACGGGTTGTCGCCCCAGCCCCACGACCAGTCCATGTCCAAGTATTGCAGGGAAAGCAAGAGTTCCTCTTCCGCTCCGTCGAGAGCGCTGACGAGCTCATCGATGCAATTGTCGGGGCACACCAGAAGGTTGGCTTCGAATGCCCCGGTGATGCCGGCTGCAGTTTCCCCGATGATGGCGGAGGACGTCGGCATGGTCCAACCGGTTGGTGCGTCGCTGGCCTTCACCGGCGTGATGTGGTCACGGGCGGCGTTCTCGTCAAAGGCCAGGTGATTGAGCACCACATCGGCCACGGATGCACTGTCGACGAGTACGCCCCAGTCTCGGTTTCCAGCATTGCCTGGGGCAGGGTGAGAGGAGGATTTCCAGTTGCCTGAACCAATCCACACACTCTCGCCGTCCTTGACAGCGACCTTGCTGTGAATGTAGGCGTAGGGGTTTTCGCCCGTGTCGCCGAACCAGTGCACATCGACGCCGGCGGCCAGCAGTGTCGTGGCCATGCCACGCTGGGTGTCAAGGTCGAATTCGTTCCACCAGTTGTCGCCGTAGTCGAGCACCACGGTGACGTTAACACCTCGGTTCTGCGCATCGATCATGGCTTCCACAAGGTGGACCTCGTGGAGCAGGTACATGTGAACGTGCAACGAATCAGTGGCGCTGTCAATCCAAGCAAGCAGGTCAGCCAGACCGTGCTCGGGCGCGATGAGCGGGGTGATGGTGCCGCTCTCAGCCACGTTTGTGTCGAAGCAGAAGGTGCTGCCACCCAGTCGGCTCCATTGTTCGTGCCAGTCAGCCACCGTGTTGGTGTCGGGTGTGTCGCCGCAACCGCTTCCACGCAGGTAGATCAGGTTGTCGAGGTTTGCAATCGGTTCGGCCAGTGCAATGCCGGTCCAACCTGCTATCTCCACCGGGCCGTTGCCGTACACCAGCGTGTCGGCCTGCTCGCCTGCGCTGTCCAGAAGTTGCAGGGCGGCGCCGGAATTCGGGAAGTAAAACGAACGGTCCAGAACACCGCCGAGGTCAACCACGGTGCCGTCTTCGTAGACGCCGAGTGCATCGGCATCGTTGGCCAGCACCACGGTTTCTCCGGGCTGAATCATCAAGGAGGTGATGGTGGCGTTGTAGCTGGAACTGCCCGTGGTGGTTCGGAAGGTCCAGCCGTTGAGCACCGCCAGTTCGTTGCCTTGGTTGGCCAGTTCAATGAATTCCATGTCCGATGAAATGTCGGTCGATGCAGAAGGCATGAATCGTGTGAACCTGAGGTCATCCTTGGTGGCAAAGTCAGAGGGGTTCGGTTCTGCCTCGCCGGGGGTTGGCCAGAGGGTGTGGACCCAGTCGCTGCTCGGGGTTTCTCCGGGCATGAGTGTCTGGCAGTCGGTGATGGCCGTCCATGAGGCGCCTGCCACCGAATCTCCATCGGGATGGAGCAGTTGGAACGCGTCGCCAAGCCCGGTCAAGATGTATTCATCCATCACAAAGACCGCACGCTCGTCAGGGTTGAGCACCTCTTTGGCAGTGGTGTTGCCAGCGGCCCAGAGGCTGTCCATCCTCATGAAGCGCCGGTCGCCATCGGCGTTGAGGACCGACCATCGGCTGATGTTCAGCGGGGTTGAGCCCGTGTTGTGGACCTCAACCCAATCCTCGGTAGGCTCAATGGAGTCGTCGTTGCAGTACGGGAGGACTTCGGTGATGGCGAGTGAGGTTGAACCGCTGTAGGCGGCCCATACAGGGTTGACTTCACCGGGTGTGGCCCATGCGGACTGAATCCAATTGCCCGTGGCGTTGCTGGCGTTTGGCCCGACACCGGCGTGCGTGCTGTTGGGGGCCACCAGGGATTCACCCTCAACGGTCTCGGCCCATGCGATGGTGTCCACCGATGATCCCGCAGCGTCGACCAGCCCGATGGAATCGGGAGCAGTGTGCTTGAGATAGAAACTGCTGGTTCCGTTGAGCGCAATGAGCACAGCCTCACCTGCTTTAACCACCGTCGTGTCTTGCAGGGGCATGTTGTACTCGTGCAGCGTCAGGGTTCGAGAGGGAGCTTGGAGTTTCCATCCGGCGACATCGACGTCCATGGTACCGTAGTTGAAGAGTTCGATCCATTCGCCGTTGGGCCACGACTGACTGTCAGAACCCACGGCGTCCGGGAGAATTTCTGAAAACACGATGGTGGTCGATGATGGTGTTGAGCCTGGCTCGGGTTGACCCGGCGTTTTCCACGGGGCAGGCGTCCAGGCATCGGCTGCATTGCTGCCTCGCACCAGTGCCATGTCTTCGCCGTAGTCGGTGGTGTAGTGGGCCGTATCAAGGATAAACCCGGTTATGTCTCGCAGGAAAAGGTGATTGTAATTGTCCCACAATTCGGTGTCGGAGGTGAACTGAACGAGTCGACGACCGTCGGGGTCGATGACGGTGGAGCCTTGGGTGGCGTTGAACACCAGCGTGCCCGGGTCCAGTAAGGTCAAGTTGCCCATGCCGTCCATGATGCTCCAACCCATGAGGTCAATCGAGCCCTGGCCCGTGTTGTGGAGTTCGATCCATTCACCGTCGGGGTACGAGGCCCCATCGTTGGTGGCGTTGGACAACACTTCGGTCATCTGAACGTCGCCAACCTGTCGCGGCATGAGTTCGAGCGGAAGGGGGTTCATGCCTTCGGGCGTGGGATAGGGTGCATAGGTCCACGGAGCATTGGCGGTGGTGGATTCCATGAGCGAGAAGCCTTGAATGGTTGAGGAGTAAGAAATCTCCTGCGAACGGCTCCCGTTGGGCCATTTCAACGTGAGGGATTCCACGCCGTTGTTGAGCACGCCGTACGTGCTCGTGCCGTTCACAGCCACGATGCGGTGTTCGCCCGGTGAGATGAGCATGCTTTGCGAAGCGTTGACCAAGTGGCTGCTGTTGAACGGTAGGGCGTTCCCAGCGGCGTCTTCGATCGAATACCCCGTCAAGTCAATGTCGGCGGTTCCCGTGTTCAAAATTTCAACCCATTCACCGCCGGGCCAGGTGGCGTTGTCAAACGAAGGCCACGGGTTGGCCATCACTTCGGTCATGATGAGGTCGCCCGGAATCAGGGTGTTGCTTCCCGTGGCCGTGTTGACATCGCCCGGCGTGGGGTTGTTGGTGGCGATCCAGTTGGCCGTGGCGCTGCTGGGGTCTTGCTCGTAACTCTTGCCGGAGATGACCGTTCCCCATGTAGCCTGATGGAGGTTGTTGTTGTTGTTGTCCACCAGGGTCATCGACATACCTGAATTGGTCATGTAGAAGTTGGAATCGCCGTTTCGAGCAATCACCATGTAATCGCCGGGTGAAATTGTCCAGGTGGAACTGTTTCCTACCTGATAACCAACGATGGTGTTGGCGTTGAAGTTCAGGGTTTTTGACGCACTGGTCGTGACCTTCCACCCGGTCAAATCAACGGCCACCGTGCCGCTGTTGTAGAGCTCAAACCACTCCCCTCCGGGATAGTTGGCGTCGTCAAACCCGTTGGGGTTGGGGATGACTTCGTTGAGACAAACATACCCAGAACACGCCGTGGAGCGCCCGGCATGGGTTGGGCTGGAGACATCGGCGAGGGTGGTTGCCATGGGTGAGGTCAGGGAAAGCAGGAAGAGGAGAATCAGGCTGCTGGCGGTCAAGGTGTTCTTCATCGTGGTCACGTCCGTTGGTCAAATAAAGCCGAAACTGTCGAATTTCTGGGCAAAGGTGTAGATCATGATGGGTACCAAAATGATGCCCATACCGTGAGAACGTCGGATGCCAATCCGTGGTGGAAGCAAGCCGATGATGGTGCCGACAATGAGGACGCCGATTCCCACAAAGCCGGTGGAGAGCCACACCAACGCCACGACAAACAAAATGACACCCATCACCATTTGCTGGAGTGGGATGGCGGCGTGCAGTCGAAGCATGCCCATGCCGACGTAGCGCATCATGGGCATGGCGAGCAGTCCTGCCGCGAGGGTGACGGCCAACAACCGAATGAAATCGGAGGTCGGCTCGAGCGACGACCATGTTTCGATGGGGTACATCATCTTCAGCGCCAAGGTGGCACCGGACCGAGATCGGCTGATGATGTAGAGGAAACCGAGGACCATGACGGTGACCGCTGTATTGGTCGCCGAAAGCAAAGCAATCACTTCCAAGTCTTGCTTTGTTTGTGGACCTTCAACGCCTTCATCGGCTTCTGCCTTGGCGATTTCCAGCAATTCATCGTCGCTGAGTTCCGTGAGACGACGTGTCTCCCAATCCATGCCATAGCCTTGCTTTCCTTGGGCCTTGGCTGCGAGGTTCCGACCACCCATCACCAAGACCGTGGCTTGTGAGGCCGTCATACCGGGTAGGACGCCCATTGAGGCCCCGGCAACGCTCGACCAGAAACACGGCACTACGAGCGGGCGGACAGGTGGCAGGGCCCAATTTTCTCGTTGCGGAGGGAGGTGGGACGTCGTGGCGTAAATGTCCAAGAGGTTGGCGATGCCGAACAACCCGGCCAAACTCGGCAAGAGCAGACTGGCATCGGGCATGCCGACCGGTGAGCGAGCGGGCAACGTAAACACACCCCAACCGTACATGCCTGCGAGAAGGAAGAACGCCGTGGCTGCCAGGAAACCAGCAAACCGAGAATCTCGCCCGAGTTTTCCTCGGGTCATTCGCTGCAACCAGTTTGGCCAGTCGAGGCGCGTGGTTTCGGTGGCCAAGAGCAAAAAGGAGATGGTGAGGAGCACAAACGGAAGGACCGAACGCAGGTCTTCGTACCAACCCAGTTCAGGGCCGAAGGCAATGCGGGCGAGGACGATCAGAGGGAGAGAGAGGAACAGGCCGAGTTGAGATCCTCGCGCCGACCACGCCACACCCCGGGCTGCGTTGCCCGAAAGCAGCATGCGGTGGCCTGGAAGAAGTGAGAGCGCTGTGTCACCGTCCGGCGCTCCGATGAGTGCTGATGGGATGTAATTCAGGAAGGTGTGGACGGTTCCTGTAGCGACGATGATGGCGGCCACCGATGCGAGTGGAATACCCAAATCCAACAGCGCAGGACTGAGCGCGAGAAGGATGAGGGCGACGTTGTTGACGTGAAACCCAGGAATCAAACCGGTCAGGGAACCCAGCATCACGCCGAAGAACAAGGCGCCCAAAAGCCACGCCAAGTCCAAAAAGTACCCTTCAAGCATGCGTCCACCTCACGATTGCCCGTTTTCGTACGCCTCTCGGTCGCCAACACCGTCGTCGTCAGAATCTTCCGATGTCGGTGAGGTGCCAATGGTGTCCTCCAGCGTATCGCCCAGTCCATCCCCGTCGCTGTCAAGCACGTCGGCTTGGTCAAGCGTGTAGACGAGGCTCATGCCATCGTCGCTTTGCACCTGGCGCAAACGTCCCGCCCATGTCATGGACTGATCGAGGTGGTATTCATCGACGCCAATGGCCTGTGGCTGGAGGTTGAGCACGATGGAATCGTTCGAACCATCTCGGACGAGATGCCACTGCCCGTCGATTTCGGTCGCTTTGCCGTTGAGTAAAACGTTCTGCTCGCGAGCGTAACTCCACTGGGTCGCACCATCGTCCCACAGCAACGTGCGGGCCGACGGCACGGTGCCGAGGGTGTAGTCGTGGACGGTGAGTCGAATCCGCATGTCCTCGTCATCCCAACCGACGGACACGTTGGCGATGATGTTCTGTCCGGTTTCAAGCCAGGCCGTTCGTGGACCGGGCACGGTGACGGCCACGGTGGTCCAACCCGGGGTGTAGGAGGCAGCATCAACGAAGTACGCCTCCTCGTTTTCCACGCCGGGTTCAACAGCATACTTGACGTAGGCAGAGAGGGTGTAGGTCGCATCTGGATCCGCCACCATGCCGATGGGGTCAGCAGACAGCATGGCCATCAGGCTGATCGGTGTTTCAGGGTTCACCAAGGTAGGTGAAGCGCCGTTGTTGGCATCGATGCACCAACCAGCTTCGGTCTCGGACCACAACAATCTGCCCTCCACGGTTTGCAGGGTGTTGTGCATGGAGTCGGACTCGTCGCTTGCTCGGTCTTCGTCGGTGGGAAGCACGCAGATGGAGGTGCCGCTGGGGCCGTACAGCCTCCAATCCGTCTCCGAGGTGGTCAGCACGCCGGTCATGGTGACGGTTTGTCCGGATTGGTACGACCACGTTGCCTGAGCGTTCCAGTCCAACTGCGGGACATTGACCACGTGGTTTCGGTCAACGAGTATTTCGGGGCCTTGAACCTGAAGGCTCCAGCGAAGGTCGCGCTGCTGGTAGGTCAAAATCCCTTGAACTTCCACCTTTGAGGTGGCCTCCACCCACTGGCCGATGGCCGAGCGGATGATGAGGTGCATTTGGTGTTCGGAGTTTCCGTAGCTGGGGTGGTCGCCCAAGTAAGCCGAAGTGAACGTCGCATCGGGTGCGATGGACTCACCAATGAATCCGGTCAACTGGATGACTTCACCTTCGTAGGCGAACGGGTCTTGAGCAACATCTGCGATGGCCAACCTTTCCACTTCTGGAAGGTCGCTGGTCGTCCATTCCATGGCGCCTGCGCCGAGGGATTGAATCCAGACCCTCCCGTCGTATTCGATGACGTCGCCCATGACCGTCACGGTGGTGCCGATGGGCGGCATGTTCCCGGGCCGATACCATCGTGATTCGACCACACCGGTGCCATCGTCGATGATGGCGTCCACCCGGTCATCGCCGGAGCCGTAGGGGTCCTCAACCCATGAGATCAACGTGCCTTGGACCTTGACGACCTCGTTTTTGTATTCGAGGAGTTGGCGAACCTCGATGACCTCAGGTTCACGCACATAGGCGTACCAGTTGAGGGTGGCCACGAGGAACATGGCCAAGGCAAACATGACCCACAGTTGCTGCCCGCGGGTCTCCGGGTCGTCGTTGGTGATTCGGTCCATCAGTCCCTTCACCGCATCGGCCATGCTGTCGCCTGTCAATGACCACGCTTAGCCCTTCTCTCACGGGTCGCTCCGTCTCGTTCCGAGAAGGGCTATAAAGAAACGAGAGGACCGAAGGTCATCATGAACCTCAGAGACCGCGTGATTCGCGATGAAATCCATCGTGACATTCTGGTGCCTGCGGCCCATGCCAACATCATCGACACGCCCGAATTTCAACGGCTGAGGGCCATCCAGCAACTCTCGACCTGCGAGTACGTGTTCCCGGCGGCCACGCACAACCGATTCGCTCACTCGCTGGGCGCCTACCATTTGGCCGGTGAATTGGCCACCCATCTCAACGAAGTCCATCCGGGCTTGCTTTCCAAGGACGACGAAGAGTTGGTTCAACTCGCTGCACTGCTCCATGACATTGGTCATCCGCCTTACTCGCATCTTCTTGAGACGCCTCGGGTGTACGCCACGTTCCGCTCGCATGAAGCCTGGGGGCGCGACATCCTTGAGTCCAAGGACACGGCCATCGGGAAGGCGGTTCGTGAGGTTCTTGGCGAGGAGCGACTGGGACGTCTCTTTGCGCTGATGGACGGTGAAGACGAACACAACGGCCAATCCATCCCTCGCTTCATGAAAGAAATCGTGAGCAGTCAACTTGATGTGGACCGCATGGACTACATGATTCGCGATCAGGCCAACACCGGTGCGCAAATCGGTGGTTTCGACAGCGCCCGTGTGATTCGTGCCCTCCGGGTTGGCGACGACGGCCGCATGTTTGTCAAGCGGTGGGGCCTGCCGGCCATCGAAGCCTACCTTGTCACCCGCTACCACATGTACCAGCAGGTCTACTTCCACAAAGTGAACATGCTCACGCAAGCCTACCTCGTGAACATGCTTGAGCGAGCCCGTGAGTTGGCGATGGCAGGAGAACTTCCCCTCACCACTGAATTGGATCACATGTTGCTCAACGAGTCCCTCTCTCCAACCGAATACGTGCTTTTGAACGACGCCCACATCAAAGTGGCACTGCCCGGCTGGGCCCAACACCCCGACCCACGGCTCTCGGGATACGCCAACCGCTTGCTTTCCCGAAAGGGGTTCCACAAATCCTTGCGCATTGAACCGTTGACCGTCGAGATGTGTGAAATCGTCATGCCGCGCATCGCTGAAGAACTCGTGGCCGCAGGTTATGACGCCGAAATGGATTTGATTCAGGCCACCATTCGAAAGCGAGGCTACCTCCCGTACAACGGTGGCATCGTGCTCGAGGACGGCCGAGACGCTTCGGAACACTCTGCACTGATTCGCTCGCTTGCTCAACCCAACGAACGGTGCCTGATTTTTGTCCCTGAACCGATTCGGGATGAATTGGAGCGCAACGTCAGGGAGTGGATCAAACCCTCGCAATCGTCCCTTGCACAGTTTGACTGACCATGAGAAGGTTCATCATGCGTGGTTTTGACCCCGACTTAAGGGCCCGTAGCTTAGTTGGTTAGAGCGCCCGGCTCATAACCGGGAGGTCAGGGGTTCAACTCCCTTCGGGCCCACACATGGCAGGCTCGCAAGGTTGCCTTCGTTTCGCACAACGGACCCATAATGGTTATGAGGTGGGGGGGGTTGGGAAGAACGATAGGTGAGACAATGTCGGCATTGAATCGAGTCGTGGCCTTGCTGGGAATCTACTTCTGTTCTCTCATGATGGTGGCTGTTCCTGCCTCCGCACAAGTCTCCGGTGCTGCGGTTTCCATGACCTGCGCACCCGGACAAATTCAGGTTGAGGTAAAGCCAGGTGCAACCCTCACTGGATACACCACCTGTACGGTGTCCAACCCGACGGCCTACGTCGAGAAGGTCGCCATCCAAGTCACCAGCGACGGCCTCGCCACCGCTGCTCCCGGCGACATGTACGTCGGTGCCGGCCAAGAGGTCGACTTCCAAGTCGTCGTCCGGGCCAACCCCTACATGCAGATGCAGTCCCGACAGCTGACCGTTTCGGCTCAGGTTCAGGAACTGAACAACCTGCCACCCCCCAACACCGCTTCCTCTCAGGTTAACGCCCTGATCAACATCATGCAGTTCAGCATCGTTCAGGTCGAGGCCGTTGAGCCGTTCGTCCAACTCATGCCCAAGACCGACAAGAACTTCCAGTTCAAGGTCTACAACTTCGGCAACCAAATCGACCGAATGAAGATCGGTGTGACCGAGAACACTCGAGACACCCTTGAAGAAGCCGGCTTCACCGTCAACCTCCCACAAAACGTGGTGACCATCGAGCCCAACACCGCTCCCGAGACCGCCCGTATCATGGTGCGAACGCCCAAGAACCAAGGCTGGTCCGACGCTTACCACGTCCTCGAATTCTACGCTGAGTCGGAGTTCGCTTGCCAGAACGGTGGCTGCAACCGAGAGTCTCAGATGATCACGGTCTACGTCCGTGGTGTCTACCTCCCCGGCTTCGAAGTGGTTCCCGCCATCTCGATGATCGCCCTCGCTGGCGCTGTTGCTGGACGACGCTTCCTTAACACGGACGAAGAAGGCGACGAAGAGGACTGGCGAGAGTCTGCTCCCGGCCTTTGATGCACCCCCTGCAAAAGGGTCCCCTGCGACACATACAGGGGTTGGATTGATAACACCGTTCGTGAAACACATCGTTAACGGGGATTGACCATGGGTGGATTACTGGACAAAGCAAACGCTGCAAAAGAACCTGAAACCGAGGCTGCTGCCGAGCCCGCACCTGTGAAAGCCGCAGCGGCACCAACCACCTCGACTCAAGTTGGCAGCATTCTGCCAAAGTCCGACGCCTCCGGTTCACCTGACGTTGCCACGAAAATCAGCCTTGCCGGATGGGTCATCATCCTGCTCGGTGCTATTCTCTCCCTCCAAGGTGGTGCCTGGGGCCTGGCCGTGGTGGCCATCGTGTTGGTGGTCGGTATTGGTGCCATTGTTCAAGCAGAACGCATGACGGGCAGCATCAACCAGGTCAAACTCGGTGCCAGCATCGTCGTGGCCTTGCTCATC
>JAYYDY010000041.1:0-3416 GCA_036160375.1 Thermoplasmatota archaeon
CCCATGCACTTTCCGATGAAGTTCATGTTGAGCCGATAGCCGTCCCCCACCGGGCCGAACTCTCCGACATGCACGCCTTTGTTGTCCGTGGGCCAAATCGTTCCGTCCTTTTCCTCCCAGACCACGACCGCTGGGACGATACACTTGCCCATTACGGGGCGTCAACGATTCGTGAATGGCTCACCCAGTTGGAGGTTGATGTGGCGCTGGTGGACGGCACCTTCTGGAGCAGCGACGAACTCTCGGGGCGCTCGCAACTTGAGGTCCCTCACCCGCCCGTGGCCGAATCACTGGAACGGCTTGGGTCACGAAAGGACGACGACCCGGACATCATTTTCATTCATCTCAACCACACCAACCCACTCTACAACACCTCATCTGAGCAACATCAAACGCTCGTGGACATGGGGTGGGCGGTTGGCCAGCAGGGTATGACCTTCACGCTGTGACCGGCACCATGCCACTGGGTTGGAACACCAGCATCGTCAAGGTGACCGTCACCGATTCACTGTTATCGCCGCCGAATGGATTGCCGTTGTTGGCGTTGAGGGCCACGTCCATGGTCAAGGAACCCATCATCTCGGGGCCTTTTCCGAGCATGGTGAGAATATCGATGAGGTCGCTTTCAGTTCCGTTCAGCGTATAGTCACCCGCACCTTCGGCTGCGTATTGGTTGAGGTCGGCGTTGGGACGAATGCTTCCTACGACGGTGGTCGTATCGCAAGCTGTGGTGGCTTTCATGCTGTCATCGCTTTCAGAAAAAGGCCCTGCTAAGCCACTGTAGTCGGGGGTCGTAACCACTTCATCGCAGGCCGCGGTGAATGTTTCACCCGTATCGGTGTAGGTGATGCTGAGTTCTGCAAGAAGCACAGCGGTCATCGTATCGTCAATGACCACTTCGAAGGTCTGCGTATCACCGTCGGTCAGTGAGAACGTCTCGGATTGACTCCACTGGCTGACCGTGTAGGACAGTTGATACGAATCGTTTCCAGAGGAATCCGAAGAATCAGGCGCTACAGCCAGGTAGGTGCCTTCGAGTGCACCAAAGAGCACCAAGATCACCACGGCCCCGATGGTTGTCGTGCGCTGGGTTGGCAGGCTGTAGCGGCCAAACGGTTCTGGATTGGAATCCTGACGCTTCCAGCAGAGAATGAAGTGGGTCGCGAACGCCGCACTCATGGCGGGAATGGATGGGAAAATATCCTCACCAAACGGGCTGAGACTCCAGACGACAACAGCGCTCAAGGCCGCCACCATCATCCAAACTGTGTGCTCCGTATCGGGTTCGTAACCCATCATTCGAATCAAGAGCAACGGCACGAAGATGCCGCCCAAACCGTAGACAGCGAGCACGACCAAGGCAAAGACGGAGTCGCCAAAGCCGGGGAATTGTTGGCCGCCCAGTGCGATGACGGTGACGAAGACAGCGACGACCATGGTGACGAGTTTCGTGGTTTTGTGCTCTTGTGACCATTCGGGCTTGACGTCATCGGTGATGGCCGCGGTGCACGCCAGCACTTGGCTGTCGGCGGTCGACATGGTCGCTGCGAAAATGGATGCGAGAATGACACCGGCGAGGAATGGATTGAGCACCTCCATCGCCAACAACGGCAACCCGTCTTGGGCCTGGGAAGCGTCGAGGTCGAGGAAAATAGCACGGCACGCCAGTCCGATGATGAACATGAGTGCAATGAAGGGCGTCTGCCAAACGAAGAACCAGATGGCCGCTTCTTTGCGGTCCTTGTCGTCTTTCAGGGTCATCACACGAGAGACCACTTGGGGTTGGCCTGCGACGCCGAGACCACCGAGGAAGAACGCACCGATCCACAGCGTTACGCCAAAGGTCAGGTCGGCCGGGAAGAGGTTGACCATTCCCGGGTCAATGTCCTTGAGTGAGTTGTGAAGCCCGGACAAGCCTCCAACTTCGGAGACCGCGACGTAGCAGAGGATGGATGAGCCGACGATCATGACACAGGATTGCGCTGCGTCGGTCCAAATGGAAGCACGAATCCCGCCTGCATAACAATAGGCGACGACCAACACAAATCCAATGAGGATACCAGCGATTTCCGACCAACCGAGCATGGCTCGAAGCGCCACACCACCAGCGACCAGTTGAGCTGCTGCGTAAATGGCGAGGAAAACGACTGAAAGAATGCCCGCCAGTTTGGCTTCAGGGGCTCCTGTGGTTTTCGAGACCAACGAAGAAAGGGAGCGAACACCCCGCTCATTTCCTTCCTTTTGGATGAACTTGTAGATCCAAATCCAAGCGACGGCTTGCCCCAAGGTCGAGACCAAGCCGATCCAAATCCCCGAGTAGCCCTGGACGAAAATGAACCCAATGAACCCGATGAACATGTAGCCGGAGTTCCACGTGCTGACGGCACTCAAGGCTGCCAAAGCGGGATGCATGCCACGGCCTGCAACCAGATAGTCGTCCGTGGTGTCCTGTTTGACTCGCATGGAAGCGAGGCCGACACCGGCAAAGAAACTCATGAACAGAAGGAATGAGAGCAACAAGACGATTTCGTCGGACAAGCCAAACATCTCATTCACCCCGCTTCCAACGAAGGACGGCCTTCTCTTCAACCTCACCCGTGCCTGCGGGGAAGATGAGACTGTTCAAGCGGCCCCCCTTTTCCTCACCCAAAGCGCCGAGCGTGGTGGTGACGATGGACTGGTCGGGCGTGCCCATATCGGCACACAGGACGACGGGAATGTCATCGAAGTTCTGTTGCAAATAGAGTTTCGTGGCCATTTGGCGGAACGCCAGGCGAACATAGTCTTCGGACAGCGGTTCATCCACCGTCTCTTGCAATTTCTTCCACATGAGGCGCATGGACTCAACGGCGTCTTCGGGCCGCATCGGTCGTTGGTCGCCCGTACCGAGGCCCGTAGGGTCCAAATCCAGCAGCGCAAGGGTGTGAAGATTCTGCTCCCAGTTGGAAGCGAGCACCTCCAGTGGAGAGGTGGCAATCCAGTCCCCGTAGGGGTAGGTAAGCGTCGTCTGCCGTCCGAATTTGTAGTTGGAAAGCCCCACCGCACCGGTGACCACCGAGGTGATGGAAATGCCGTGAAACACGCGACATTCCACACCCATTTCTTTCGCACGAAGTTGCAGATCCACGTGCGTCGTCGCTTGCAACGGGTCGCCCACGACCAGGAGTGCGACAAGGGACTGCTTGGCGAGCGCAAAGAGTTCGTCTGGCTCTTCCACCTCGGGGCGCATGACGCGCTGAACAGAACCAATGACCTCCTCAAGCCGGATCAATTCAGCTTCGGGCCAAAGCGCCGTGTAGGCTTCGTAGCGACGGTGGTCGGCCTTTGTGGCGGCGTCGAGGGCTTCTTGCGTCATACCCTCCAGCCGCCCCATCCCCATGCCGACCAGCAACAAACCCGTTTCGGGAAGGGAAGGG
>JAYYDY010000042.1:0-7974 GCA_036160375.1 Thermoplasmatota archaeon
CGCATGGACTGGGCGGTGGAACTCTATGGCTGGTTCAACTACTACCTCAAGGACATCGGTGAGGAGCCCGAGCCGATGGTTCAGATTCAAACCCACGACGGCAAGTGGCACGTCGAGGAGACGTGGCCGCCAGAAGACATGGAATGGATGCCCGTCACCTTGGACGCCGTGGAAGGTCAAGGTGGAACGGTCAACAGCAACAACCAGCGCTCGTTCACGCTCCCCGCTCTCGAAGAAGACGCGCACATCTCGGGCATGCCTACCCTCCACCTTTCGGTGAACACACTGGCCTGCAACGGTGGGCAGATCTTCGCCACGATGTACGCCGATGGCCTCCGAGTGGGTCACGCTACGATGGACGTCCGCTACCGCGACGGCGGCTACGACGCCAACCCTGCCGCACCGTTCTCGTCGTACACGATGCTGATGGAATTCAATCCGATGGACGTTGATCTCAATGCCGGATCCGTCATCGAAGTGGTGTTGACCGAATCGGGCGAGGACTACCTGCCCAGCCCGTGCGCCGCCGTTGGCATGAACGTCAATTTCGACGCCTCCTCCACGCTCAGCTTGCCACTCATCGACCGGCCGGTTGACGACGACCGATGGTTCCTCGCCCCGCCATGGTGGCAGCAACAACCCATCCCATCGTGAGGCGTTGGTTGTGCGGGTGCTGGCCTTCGAGGACCACTACGACATCGAAGCCATGCTGACGGCTGGCGGGGTTGATGTCGAACAATTCGTGATTGAACAGCGGTGGAACTCCTCCGACGCCCTCGACCACATTCGAAGGTTCCAACCCGATGTGCTCCTGCTCGATCACTACATGCCGCCCTTGAGCGGCCATCAGGTGCTGAGCGCCCTGCTGTCCTCGGATGTTCCTCGCCCGACCACCGTCGTCGCCATGTCGAGCGACCCGGCCAAGAACGATGCGATGGTGAGGCTTGGTGCCGACATCGGCGTTGTCAAATTTGATTTGCCGGGGCTGGATCTATGGCACGACGTGAACCCGTCTGACGAGGACGATGTTCCAGAGGAACAGGATTGAGGTGTGCACATGGAACAAGCATCCACCACCGAGGGACGGGACAGAACGCTGGTCTCTCTGGCGTGTGCGTTAACGGTCACCTTTCTTTCCGTGGCCTTCTTTTTCGTGTTTGAACTGAGCGATATGATCGCTGATTCTGGTCGGTCGTTCCAGACTTCGGCGGTGCCCATGGCCCTCGTTGGCGTGTTCAGGTACGCTTGTGCCTACCTGGCCTTCCATACCGTCGTGTTCTGGATGATTCGAAATCCGGAACCGGGCCGTATGTTTGTGGTGCTTCACGAAACAAGTGAAGATGCCATGATTCACACCACAGGGTTTGAGCGAATCGGCACGTTCAGCAGCTGGACATTGATGGTGTTTGGAACGGCTTTTTTTGTCGCTGGCACGGCCACCTGGATGACCGTGTTCAACCTCGAGGTCCCTGCATTGTTGGACACGTTGACCGTCGTCCTGATGCCCATCGCTTACGGTGCAGCCTTCATCACGGCCACGGTTGTTCGCTACGTGATCATCCCCGAAGAGATCGCACAGCAGCGACCGTTCGGCACGTTCTTCAAAAATTACGAACTGGTCATGCACAACTACACTGCGATTTTCCTTGCCGTTGACCTGTGGTTGGTCCAAGCACACCTCAACTGGGAATTCGGAATCTTTCCCGTGTACTTTGGCATCGTCTACGTGTTGTTTTCCTACGCTTATGCACGGCTGCCGCGGGGGTATTACATCTACTCGTTCCTCGACCCTCGAATCAACATGGCTCCCACCTACTTGCTCGTGCTGTTGTTCGCCTGTTGCGTGTTTTACCTCGGGTTGTGGGGCATGAGCCTGCTCATCCAGTGGAACGCACTGCTGGGCGGCGTGGCGTTGGCGTTTTGGGTCAGCCGAATCGTCATGTTCCGCCGGCAGGTGAAGGACAACCCGTACGCGTTTCAGACCTCATCATGACCAAAGATCGAGGAGGGCGTTCAAGACTCGTGGGGACCCAAGACGTTCTGTTGGCACTCAACCAAGTTCTTGACCGCTGGCTCTCTTAATCCATCGGATTCATTCTTCTTCGCTCGAGCGTTGGCGTCGCTTGCGCAGGCGAAGGGCAACCAACGCAATGACCTGAACCACGATGAAAAGCTGCGACACCGTGTCCCTGGTGTCCCGCGCCGAATACAGCGAAGCGTAGTTGACGTAGGCACACTCCCATGCCCTCGCACCGCTGTAGACGACGCCGTGCCCCTGAACCGACTGGTAGGCAAGGTGGAGCACTTCGTTGGCCACGGTCAGGGTGAAGACGCCAGCGCTGAGGAGAACGAGGATGACCCCGAACATGAAGGGGTGGTTGAGACGGTCCGCCCGGACGTAGTGGATGTAGAGGGGAATCAACGGGAGAAAGAGCGGATAGAACACGCGAAACGCATCGTGAGGCAACGGGTCATTGCAGTAGGATTGCGGGTTGCCAATGAAGATCATCATCAGGAACATGGCAGGGGTGAACACGAACGTGAACAGCCAAACGACCACGCGTGGAAGACGCTCTTTGCGCTCGAGAACGACCAGAAGGCTGGGGCCGAACAGAAAACAGGTAGCGCCAACGATGGTGAAGAACAGCGCGTGATCGGCGAACAAATCGAACATGTCGCCAATGAACCTCGATAACCCCCGGTTCATGCTGGACTGCGGGGGATGCGGCATAATGAGGGTTTCCTCACTCTTCGTCGTAAGGCTGCCACTCGGTTTGACCTTCTTCTCGGTACCACCAGTAGCCGTCCTCGTCCTCGAACCATTCCACGCCGTCTTCGTCAATCGAATAGTTCCCGTCGTAGTCCTCTTCCTCTTCTTCGGGTTCGGGTTCGGGAGCTTGTGCGGGGTTGACCATACCGGTTTCTTCGGCGATGCGGCGCTTGGCGTCGTCAACGTCCTCCTCGGCGCCGCCAAACACGCGGTTGGTGGTTCGAATCTCAGCTTCGTGGTCGCCCTGACGGATGGCGTTGTCCGATTCCTGGTAGAATTCGTCGGTCATTCGCTCTCTGAATTCTTCAAACTCCTCACGGCCAAAACTGCCGGTGAATTCGTCACCTTTGGCTCTCATCAGGTCGTCGAGGTTGGCGCGCTTTTCACGCTTGAGTTCGGGAGCGTCGGGGACATCTCCGGCGTAGAAGGCGTCTTCATCCGAACCCAGTTTGCCGAAGACACGACCCTCGGGGTCGGCCTCTTCGATGGCTTCGATGATGAGGTCGTGCTCCTCTTCGTCGATGTCTTCCTCTTCGTAGGCGTCGCCGGCTTGGTCGACCATGGCCTCGAGTTGGTTGGCGAGTTCTTCCTCGTCCTCGTCGTACTGATCGACGAGTTTGTCGATTTGCTTGAGAAGGCGCTCGTAGGGCGTTCCGGTGATGGCGCCGAGGAACCGACCAAACCCACCTTTCTTCTTCGCCATGGGGTGTGGTTGGGCTGACCCTTCTTCAAAGATTGTCCTTCGCGGGTCTTTTGACGGACGGATGTTTGGGAAAATCATGGTGGAGGCGTGGTTGGAGGACCTTATGACCTCCTACAACCGAGATTCTCACGCCCAACGAGGCGGGTACCTCGCCCAAGTGCACATGCCCGGTGATGTGTTTCAGTCCCTCGTTTGGTGGGCGCTTCAGGCCCTGCCCGATGAAATTCTGGTCGGCATCGACATCGACGGCGACCGACCCCACCGAACCGAGGTGAACGCGTACTTCGAAGGCGACGAGGTCCACGACCGGTTGTTCCAGGGCCAGGGCTACGTCATCAAGGAGGCCCACATCGTGAACCGTGGCGATTCGTACTCGGTCCATCACCTGCCCGAGGACTGGACCGACGACATGTTCTCAGCCGACCGTGGCTCGAGGGCCGGTCGATTCACCCATTGGCTCCACACACACCCCAATGCGCCGGCCATTCCCAGCGGGGCCGATGCCGATGCGGCTCAGGAGACCCAAGGCATCGACATGATCCTCGGCCTCCGCTTCTCGCCCGAAGGCCCGCTGCCGTGGTTTGACGACGTTGAAGGCACCCGCCGGACGCTCAAATCCACCGAGAAAAAGAAACCGCGTAAACGCTCGTTCTTCGCTCGCCATGCCCTTCCAGTGCTCGGCCGTGCACCGAGTGGCCACGCCATTCACGAAATCCAACTCATAGGGTTCCACAAATCCGGCGTGGGCGTCAACATCGTGTTCGTGGACGACGACGGTTTTCCCTACGGATGGGACATGGCGACGGCTCAATTGGTGGCTTGAACGGCAACGAGGCTGGCGTGAAGGTCCTCCAATCGGTCAGGGTTAACCCCGAGGTCACCAACGCCCAGGCGGGAAGCGGAATAGAGGGCGATGGCGGTGGCGTCTCCTTGAGGGGTGAACTGAACGACGACATCGTCGGGGAAGCGCCAGAACGGTGTGATGGCAACGCCGTGAGCGAACCGTTCACCGTCATCACCCAAAGCAGAGTGTCCCTTGTGCAAGCCGTTCTCCTCGGACCACTCAACCCAAGCGTCCCACACCTCGCTGACGTTGGCTTGAATCAGCGTGGTCAACCCGGTATCCATTCGAACGACGGATTGCGCCGAGAGCGACGCGCAGTTGGCGGTGGGGTCGGGGCAGGTCGGCATCGTGGTGTGCTCGGGGTCGTGGGCGGCAGCGACGATCCAACCTTGGACAGCCAGCCAGGGTGAGGCGATGAGCAGGACGGTGAGGATCACCGAGCGCCACCGGTTCTTGCCCTCCATGGGCTGAGGCGGTCGTTCTGCTTCTTGAGGATGCGTTACGCCTTCACAGCAGTGAGGCGGTTCCACCAGGCGGCATCTCGTCCAGCATGGTGATGGTGTCGCCCCGAAGGCTCGGCCCGATGTGGAAGGTGCCGAAGATGCCCTGATCGCCGATGTTGTGGGACAGGGAGAACCAGGTCCGGCCGTAAGCGTCCACCCGGATGTCGAGGAAATCACCGAGGCCGCCGCAGCGGTTGTAGCCGCAATCTTGCTCGGTGTCGATGGGGTCGTCGATGCCGTTGAGTTGAACGGTGGTCAGCAGGGGCGTCTCGTTGAAGGCGTCGGTCGTGTAGGTGAGGTAGGCGTTCCAAACCTCGTCCTCGCCGGCTGTCTCGCCAACGTAGCCGAAGGCAACCGTGCCCTCATCGCCCGCCACGACGACGGGGAAACCGGTGCCGGAGAGGTTGATGGGCGGGGCGATCATCGTGGCGTTGGACCACGTTTCGCCTTGGTCTCGAGAGTAGGACCAGTAGGGCTTGTTGTCCAAGCCGTTCCACATGGCGTGAACGTTGCCGGCAGAATCCACCTCAACCTGAGCTTCCTCCGCGTTCCATGTGTCGGCCGTGCCGGTGATCTCGGTGGGCAGGGGATGCTCGGTCCATGAGATGCCGGCGTTGGTCGTGCGGAACACGGAGTAACCTTCGCCGGTGCAGCCCTTGTTGCCGCGGTAGAAGTTGCCGTCAATGCTACCAACCAAATGCGCCGAAAGACCACCGGACGAGCAGGTCACCGGAGCGCCAGAGGTTTCGGGACCCCACGTAGCGCCACCGTCTTGGCTCGAGGAGCAAAGCGGATGGGGTGCGTTGCCGTTGATGCAGAACATCCAGGTCGTCGGGTGGAAGAGCGCAGGCATGTTGCTGCTGGCGATGGTTTGGTGGTCCTGAACCGAGTAAATCTGCGTGGCGACGCTCGGGCCGTTCCACGATGCACCGTCGTCGTCGGACCACTCCACGGTCATGCCGAGCAGCGCGTGCATGTCGAATTTCATGATGCGGCTGGTCCACGGGTCGACGTAGATGTAGGGGTCGTTGGAATTGGCGATGGGGAAGAACGGGTCGTACACGTTCTCGCACGAGTAGTCCAGTGTCCCGGTCATGCCGATGAGGTCGCAGGCCACGACGGCGGTGGAACCGGCCGGCCCGTTGCCGTAGGAAGACATGAACAGCGTGTCGCTCTGCGTGATGCCCATCGTGGGCTCAAAGGTGGACATGCCGATGCTGTAGTAGGTGCCCTCGGCAGGGTAGGGCATGTTGCGTCCGCTCAGGTCAACGCTGTCGTCGCCCCACACGTCAACGGCGTCGGGGAAATGGTACCACGTCAGCTCCGGACGCTCAAACGTCCACACGCTGGAGACCACCGCTTCCTCCTCCACTTCGGCTTCACCGAAGCAACCCGAAAGGGACATCGAGACCATGAGCGCCGCAAGCAGAACCGCACGACGAGGATTCATGATTGGGCTCATGGCCTCGTGAGGTTAAGCCTTGTTGCTCGCTTTCACGGCAGGAATGTTTCAGTTTGCAGGGACTCCATCCTTGTTCCAACCGCGGAGTTCGTAGTAGGCCGACATGCAGGCCGCCTCGTCGTCATCGTCCACGAACGAGACCATGCCCGCTGCCACCCCGCTGGGAATCGGTTCCCGTCGAAGTCGCCAGGACAGCAGGTCCTCCTGTGCTGCTGATTTGCCTTGACGAGCCCAATGCTCCACGTTCCACTGACGAGCCTGGTCCCACTGCACTCGTGCACGGTCCATCAGGTCGTCCCACGTGCAATCCTCGCCGGTCGTTGCTTTCCAGGCTTGAACCATCACGTCGTCGGGCGTGGCCCCTTTGGCAAAGGCGCAGAGAATCATCGAATCACGAATGACGATGCTGTGCTGGCTGTCCACCAGCTCTTCCATCAAATCCACGGCCGAGCGGTTGGGCAGCCCGGTGGGCGCTTTGTAGCCGGCCCGCATGTGCGACGCCCCCACGTTGGCCGTCATGTAGGCCATGGCGTTGCCCCGCTTGCCGCGAGGGTCCCATGCGGGCAGGTCAAGGCCCTTGCAGTGAGCGGTCAAACGGGTGATGGGGTGGCCGGTTATCGCCTCGATGTGTTCGCTGGCGGCCACGGCACCGGCTGTCAGCGTGCCAAAGAGCGTCCCGTCACCCGGCGTGGCGTGAGCGAGCAGGTGAAGGGCGAGCGGAGGCAGTTCGGGAATGCCAAAGGCCCACGGGACGACGTCGCCCTCAGCGAAGTTGCCGAAGGCAAACGGGGCGTGGAAGTGGTCGGCCCAATCCTCTGGCATCCAGCCTCGCTGGGCGACTTCGCACATCAACGACAGCGCCGCCCCGCCCGAGATGGTGTCGATGCCCAGGCGGTTGCAGGCGTCGTTGCCGTCCATGACGTCGAGGCTCGAGCCGATGCCGAGGTTGGCCCCGAGCATGGCGAGGGTCTCGTACTCGGGACGGTCAACCCGGTTCACGTGGACCGGCCGCCCCCGCATCTTCACGCCGTCCACGGTGGGGCGGTCGGCCGCCTCACAGGCGATGGGGCACGGCGCACAACAGCCCGACTGCTTGGCGTCGGGCAGGGATTCGTGCCAGTGTTCACCCGAGAGTTCGTGGGTGTCCATCGCTGACACCACGGGCACAGCCGTCGCACCCTCGGCCACGGCTTCCGCGGTTTGACCGCCCGCACCGCCGCCGACTTTGAGAGCGGACAGGTCCGGTATTTGGGCGTCGGTGGAGGAGTAGTTGGCCGTTGGCATGCGACCGTTTTCCGCCGCATAGAGCGGCCCTCGGCTGGTGCCAAAGGCGTAGAACGGGTCACCAAACTTGCGCCGCTTGCCCATTTCCGAGCGCTGTTCCTTGATGGCGTCAGCCAGCGAGAAGTCTTCGGCGTAGCGCATGCCGGCCCCCGCTTCCTTGCTGGCCTTGACCGTGAAGGCCTTGAGGCGCTTGAACCCGAAGGAAGCCCCCGTACCGCCCCGGCCGGCCGCCCGGCGTCCGGCCGTGAGCGGTGAAGCGATGCGAATACCGTTCTCGCCGGCAGGACCGATGGAAACACACTCGCCCAGGCCGTCCAGCGCCTGTTCGACCTCCCAGGTCGTCCTCCCCACGAGGTCGTCGGCGGGGTGGAGGGTGGCGGAAGCGTCGTTGATCTCGAGGCGAACCCA
>JAYYDY010000043.1:0-35445 GCA_036160375.1 Thermoplasmatota archaeon
AGTTGCTGCGGTCCCCGCTGCCTTCGCTTCTTCCCGCCGCCCATGTTCTCAACCTCAGCGACGGGACGGTGGTTGTTTGTTGGCTTCGAGGAGGTCGTTCACGCGCTGCTCTACCTTTGCCACCTCTTCCTCGCTCCAAGCGTCGCCCTCGAAGGCGTCGACTTTGGCAGCTATGCTGATTTTTCCGGCCAACATTCGAGCGATTTTTCCTCGAACCCATCGAGGGGACCGGCTGATCCACGGGTGCATGAAAATATGACCGTGCTTGGGTGAGGGTGCGCCGGTTTTGAGGTGGTGGAAGAAGGCCTTCTCCGCCCCGAGGATTTGAACCGTCCCTGACGGCAGTCGAGCGAGGCGAGCCCGTCCGTGAGCCTCGACGCACAAGCGAGCCGCCAGCAGAGGGCCAACAAGTGCGGAAACCGAGGGCAGGTGCGTCGTCGTGAGTTGCCGAAGGGCGTGCTCCATCCGGTCAAGGCGGGCGTTGGCACCGGCCGTACTCTCGGCCCACTCTCGGAGGGAACGCCATTCGCCGTCCGATGGCAATTCGGCAGGAACGTCCACGTCCATGGCCGCTGCGAAGTCGGCCGGTGTTTGACTGGACGCCACCGTGCGAACGTAGGCGGCTCGGTCAACCACGACGGTCATCGGGAAGAAGAGACCGGCCCACTCGATGAGGCGGGCTTCCATGGTCAAGTGGCTGGCGCGAAGCTCATCGCTTCCTCGAACGAGGTGCTCCAGACGTCGGTCGGGGTCGCTGGCCGCAGCTTGGACCCCCTCCACCGCCAAACGCAGGGCAGCGGCATCGGCCAGCGCTTGCTGGTCAGCGGACGGCGTGGGCCATTCGGCCTCGGGTAGTTGGGGGTCACCGTGCACGCACAGCGTGGCCTCCGGGAATCGCTCCTGAAGCGCAACCGCCTCTCGAATTGGAAGGCCTGAGGCGATGAGGCGAAGGCGTTCCACCACGGCGTGCTCGGTCATGTGACCGTCCCAACGCATGACGTCAACGAGGTGCCCGTGCTCGTCGGCCACGGCGGCGGCTTGCCAGTCGTACCACAACCACATAGCGTGCCCTTCACGCCGTTGATTTTGACCCTTGCCCTTGCCGAAGGCCGATGTCTGCACACATGAAAGCCGTGTATGGCCGGATTGCGGTAGGGATTAAATAGCCGAATTCGCAGGGTAACCCATGTTTTGCCCCCAGTGTGGAACCTTATCGTTCCCTACTCCGTCCGGAGACATCTCCTGCACGAACTACAAGTGCGGCTACAAGGGACCTGCAAATGTCAAAACCAAGATTGGGGGCAAGGAAGTCGACCTTTCCAAGGCCACCTCCAGCACCAAGGTCGAATCTCGCGACTACGAGGTGATCAAGGACTCGGACAACATGCAGGGCATCTTGACCACGGGGGACTACATGTGCCCGAAGTGCGATTGCGTGGAAGTCTACGCCTACCTCGAACAGACCCGTTCCTCTGACGAGCCGGAAACTCGAATGCTGACCTGCAAAGAGTGCGGCAACGGTTGGCGAGAATACTGAATCAGTAATCGGATTCAACCCGAGGTGCCAGGAAGTAGAGCACTTCGCCAGCGCCGTCGTTGAAGGTGAATTCGAGGCTCAGCGGGAAACTCTCCCCGAAGCCCAACTTGACGGTGCCGAGGGAGCCGAACACTTTGGACAGCGGCACGAGGTAGGTCAGCGAGTATTGGCTGCGTGCAGGTTTGGAACAGTTGAGCGACTCGAGTTCGTCCTTGGAAAAACTGACCGTGACCGAGTCGGTTTGACCCTGCACGTGTACGGTGAAGGAATTGCCGTCGATGCTGAAGTTGACCAAGTCCCCCACCTGCTTGGCAGCTCGAAGGGCTTGGGCGAGGGAAGCCCCGTTGATTTCGATGGAGGAGGGAATGTCGATGTTGGGCAGGTTGGGCGAGTTCACGGTGCTCGGGTCGAGGGGGCGGATGTTTCGGTCGATCTTCCCGAGGTTGAGCGTGAGGACACCGGAATCCTTGGTGTAGGCCATTTCGATGAGGTCGTCGGCCCCGCCGAGGCTGATGAGTTCCTTGACCTTTCGAAGTTCCAAGGCGAGGTCGTTTTCCTCAATTTCCCAGGTGTCAAAAGCAGCGGCGTCGACCTTCATGTCGATCATCGCCACGTGCGAGGCGTCCACGACGGTCGCCTGCATTTTGTCTTCTTTGAACTCAAAGCGTGCGTCCTCGACGACCACGCCCAGAGTTTCTACAATTTTGTTCATCAAGTCCTGTCGGGCCGTGACGTTCAACATGAGTTCATCCCTCTCTGCATCAAAAGGCCTCCGCGACGGCTTATGAACTTAGCACAAACGCAAGCATGAACGGACGCGTTCGTGCGCGGTTTCAATTCTACCTCATCATCTCCGCGCATGACTGAGAATTCTCATCTCGCCCTTGATTTCTTATGAGGCGGGCGTGTGGCCTGTTCCATGGGCGAAGGTGAGACGGTCCCCGTTTTGCTCAAAGAAGACGGCACACCGTACAAGACGGCCGTGCTGATTCCCACCATCAACAACGCCGACGAACTCGACATCGTGCTCGAGCGCCTGGGCAAGCAAACCTACCCGCACTTCGAAATCGTCATCTCCGATTCCAAATCCAAGGACCACACCAAGGCCGTGTGTGAGAAGCACGGGGCCACGTGGATCGACGACCCGTCCCGCAACCGAGCCGATGCGTGCAACTTCGCCCTGCGGCAAATGGACCACGACCTCGTGTTGTTCACCGACGACGACACCGTTCCACCGCTCGACTGGGTCGCCAAACTCGTGCGTTGGTTCGACAACCCCGAAGTCGGCGCCGTGGGCGGACCTAACTTTGCACCTGACGACGACCCGTTCGGTGCCAAGTGCGCCGACGTGGCCTTCTGTACGAAATTCATGACCGCTGGCACCCGCTACGGCGCTCAGCCCAAAGGCGAACTCGTCCCCATCACGCACAACCCCGGTGTGAACTGTGCTCACCGCATGGCAAACCTGCGAGAAGTGGATTTTTTCGAAGAGGGCTGCATCGGGGCCGAAGACGTGGTGCTCGACGCCAAGATTCAGCGCAAGGGCCACAAGTTGTTCATCGACCCTTCCAACGTGATGCCGCACCGACGTCGCCGCCCGTTCAAGCCGTACATGAAGCAAATGCGCAACTACGGCTACACCCGGATGGTGGCCAACAAGCGATGGCCGGAGATCGCCACCTGGTCCCACACCGCCATCGGTTTCTTCCCGCCCCTCGTGGTGCTCTCGCTCGCCGCCATCCTCTACGGCGCCCTCTCGGGCGGTGCCGCGGACGAATTCTGGCTGACCCTTGGCGGCGAGTGGACGCTGCCCCGCATCGCCTTCCACATCCCTGGCGGCTTTGTCGTGGCGTACATCGCCATCTCGTGGCTCGGCGCCGCCATCGGCACGTCGCCCCACCGTTCCATCGGCACGGTGTTCTTGGCGCCGCTGTTTGTGTTCCTCGCCCACTGGGCGTACGGCCAAGGCGTCATCAAGGCCTGGCGAGAAATCCGCCGAACGGGTGGACGTGCTGGAGAAGGCTCGCAAATCGACGACCGTGTCCGCACCGCTTGAGCCCGCCCCTCGGCAAAGGCCGACCCTTCCCGCTCGCTGTAGCGAACGTTCATGGTCAAACGCACACCAAGCCGTCCCATGGCGCGTCCAACGCTGGCTGAACGGCTCTCAGCCTTGGACCAGCCGGACCACGCCAGCGACGCCAGCGCCATGTGGAACTCCATCCGACCCTTGCTGGTGCTTGGGCGCATCGTCATGGTGGGGTTCATCATCATCGTCGGCGAGGTCTTTGACGACGTCCGGATGGCAGGCTTGACCATCGGCGTGTGGGCCCTCATCCTCGGCATCCCGCTGTTTTTGCTGATTTCCACCGTCATCACCTACGTCGACCGCTTGGTCAGAGGCGAAGAGGAAACATCGGCCTAGGGGATGCCGTACAGACGAAGAATGAAAAGGACAAGCGACCATCTCCAAGGCATGAACAGGAAGATGGGAGCCCTTGGCGTCCTCTTTCTGTTGCTGCTGGTACCGCTGGGCCAAGTCAACGCCAACAGCGGTGGTAGATTCAATTCCTCCAGCGGATGCGGCTGCCACGGTGGCGCAGGCGGCGTTACGGCTCAACTGACCGGTCTGCCAACGGCTTACGAGGCCCTCACGACCTACACGTTGACGGTCGGCATGAGCACCTCGCCCGGCACTGGCGGATTCAACCTCGACGTGAATCGAGGCACGCTCAGCAACGGTGACGCCAACACCCAAGTGGCTTCCAACGGCCGACAAGCCACCCACGATTTCGCTCCCGGAACAGCGTCATGGACGATGGACTGGACGGCTCCTGCTTCCGGTTCAGGCAGCGTCTTGTTCAAGCTCGCCGTCCTGTCAGGCAACGGCAACGGTGGCACCAGCGGAGACGACTACAACACCTTCACCACCAGCATCAGCGAGGAAGTCTCCAGCAACACCGACCCGGTGGCCAGTGATGTCCTCATCACGCCATCCACCCCCGACACCACGGACGACCTCACGGTGTCCTACACCTACACGGACGACGACGGCGATGCCGAGAGTGGAACGACCGTGGCTTGGTACAGAGACGGTGCCGCCCAGTCCACTCACACCGCCCTCACCCTCCCCGCCTCAGCCACGACCAAAGGCGAAACGTGGCACGCCGTCATCACCCCATCCGACGGCCAAGATGCAGGGGCTGCCGTGGCCTCCCCCAGCGTTACCGTTCTCAACCGCGCCCCCGACGTGGTCAACCTCGCGGTCAGCGACGAACGCCCCGACACCAACGACGATGTCACGGTAAGTTTCCAAACCAGCGATGCGGACGGTGATGCTGTTTCATCCACGGAACTCAGGTGGATGCTGGACGGTGCCCACGTTGAATCGCTGGACAACGCCAACATCCTCCCGGCCATCGCCACACGTGTGGGCGACGAGTGGACCGTGGAGGTGCGGGCCTCGGACGGCATCGATACGAGCGAATGGACCTCATCGGCCGACATTATGGTCAGTTCAAGCAATCAAGGTCCGGTGGTCAGCGACCTGGCCATCGCACCGTCCATGCCTACGACGGAGGACCCCTTGACCGCATCATGGACTGTCACCGACCCCGAAGGTGACGACATCGCTGAGACGATGCTCACCTGGTGGCTGGACGGCGAGCATGTTCCTGCCGCCGACGGGTTGAACCCGTTGCCGTCCTCGTTCACGCAACGAGGCGACGCATGGAGCGTTGAGGTTGAGGCCAACGACGGGCAAACATGGGGCACTCCCACCACAGCAACGGTGAGCATCGAAAACGCTGCTCCATCCGTCGAGGCCGTGCTGACCTCACCCAGTTTTAGCGCCCTGCACAACTTGACGATTTCAGCCAACATGACGGATGCTGACGGCGATCAACCCACCTTGCAAGGGGTGGCGTGGTACCGAAACGATGCGTTGCAACCCGCTTTCAACGTCGAAACCCTTCCGGCCTCAGCCTTGACCCGTGGCGACCAATGGTATGCCGTGCTGAGTGTGAGTGATGGAACCGACCAAAGCGAGTTCGCCACGCCCAGCGTCACGATTGAAAATGCGCCTCCACAGGTGGCCGTGAGTTGGGAGGAAAACCCATCTTCGCTGACGGATTTGGTGCCCGCCATCACGACGGAAGATGCCGACGGTGATGCCGTTCAATTCTCCACGACGTGGTACAAGAACGGCTTCCGTGATGCTGGGCTGACCAACGCCACGGTTGTCCCTGCAGACCGCCTTGCGCCAGAACAGGCATGGCGACTGGTCGTGGTGGCCAGCGACGGCATCGAATCGAGCGTCGAGATCGATGCCAGCATCACACTTGTGAATCTCGCACCTTCGGCCGCCATCCAACGCTTGACCACGGACGTGTGGTACAACGAAACCACCGTGCTGTCCGGAGCTCCATCGACGGACCTTGATGGCGCCATCGCACGCTACGATTGGTCGTGGGAGGGTGGTAGCGCCACGGGAGAACGCCTCGAGGTGGTTCTCAAGGACGACGCGAACATCATGCTTACCGTCACGGACGACCACGGAGCAACCCACCAAACCAACGTATCCCTTGAGATTGAGATCGGCCCCGATGTACGAAACCTCCAGTCCTTCAACGACGACCGAGGCAACGTTCGTCTCTCTTGGGCCTGGACGGGTGAGCAAGTTTCGTTCAACATCCTTCGCAACGGCGAAGTCATCGGCACGACCAACGCAACCAGCTTCGAAGACCAACCGCCCATCAGCGGCATCGTCACCTACACCGTTCAGCCCGTGGATGAGGAGCGCACCTACCTCGGCGCCAGCGATTCCATCAGCCCCGTGTTAAGCCCTGCACCGCCCGAAGAACCCGGCCCCTCAACGGGCTTGGGCATCGGTTTCGGCGTGGTGCTGGTGCTGGCGCTGCTCGTTCTTCCTGTGCTCGGCCAACGAGGGGGTGGACGACCGTGAAGCGCCTGACCTTGGTGGTGGTGGTCGCCATGCTCCTCGTGCTGCCCACCATGGGTTCGGCCAACCCCAACGGCGTCGGTTCAGGGACGTTTGACGCTCAGTGCGGCGGCGCCTGCCACGGCGATGCAGACATGAACCGGTCATCCGCTGCAACGGTTGAGGTGAACGCACCCTCCGTCGCCTACGAAGGCCTGCTGACCAGCGTTTCCATCACCGTTTCCAACATCGAAACCACCACCAGCGGCCTGCTCGGATTCTTCCTCCTCTCCGACCTTTCCGGGGCTGGCGACACCCCCGATGATGCGGGGTGGACCATCATCTCCAACAGCGAGGGCGGAACGGAAAATTACGTTGAGGCTCTCATTGGTGTCGGTCAAACGACACACACGGTGGAGTGGACCGTGCGTGCGCCCGGTATCGGCGAGTATCCGCTCTACGGCGCCATTCATCACGGCACGGAAGACGGGAGCGAAGCGCCGTTCTTTGGCGCTTCAGACGCCCCCGTTGTCGTCGAGGTACGTCCCGTCCCTGAAGATCTGCCCCGCCTCGCCGCAGAATTTGAACCACCTGCATTGCGAACGGTTGGTGAGACCACCACCGTGGTGATGCCCACGACCTTCGTGGACGGCGTGCAGGTCGAATGGCGACTCCCGGGTGGTGAAGCGACGACGGTGTCCGTGTCCTCCGATGGCGACTCCTGGTCGTTTGAACTACCAGCTACCCTCCAACCCGTGGCCATTCAGTGGCGCGCTCACCTCGCTGGAGAGGGCCCCGAGCAAACCACACCGTGGTTCACCTTGCAGAGCGAAGAGCCACGGTGGACGGTGGACGAAAGCGCCGCCTACCTCCAATCCATGGCCATGGTGTTGGCCTTCATGGCTGCCTTCCTTTCATTGCAACGTGGACGAAGCGACGAGGACCCGCTGGTCAAGGACGATGTCTTCGATGAGGAGGTGGAGGCCTGATGGTGTCGGCAGCCACCCTGCACGTGGTCAGCACCGAGTTGGCAGTCGGTTCGTTTGCCATGGCCGGCGTCGCCTTCCTCATGGCGGGGCTCGCCAGCCACCGTTGGCTCCTCGGCGAACGCCATCTTTCACTGGCCGACAACGTCGCCCACTTCGCCTTGGCGTTCGGGCTGCTGGCCATGCCGCTGGCCATCATGACTGGCATCCAATCCAGTCCAGGGGAAGGCGTTGACCACCCCGTTCTCATCAACAAGATGTTGCTGGCATCCGCTGCGCTGGGCCTCGCCCTCGGCGTTCTTCTCGCTCGGCGGAGTCGGGGTGCGTCCATCTGGCAGGACCCTACCGGACGACGGTGGCAAGCCCTCGGCGGCCTGGGTGCCGTCGGCCTGGTCTTGATGACGGCCTCCCTTGGCGGCACCTACAGCCGGGGTGAATCCCTCCTTGACATATTCAGCCTGCCTTACGACCAGGTACCGTTGATGCCGATGTGGCTGTCCATCACCGTGCTCGTGCTGGCGACCGCTAACCTCGTCCTCATGCGACGAAGCGTGCGTGCGTGATCACAAACCGGCCATATCACCGGTCTGAATGGTCCACTGGCTAGCGTAGACGCCGCCCGATGCAACAAGGTCGTCGTGAACGCCTCGCTCGACGATGGCACCGTCAACCATGGAGAGAATCTCGTTGGCGTTTCGAATCGTGCTGAGGCGGTGCGCCACGGCAATGGTCGCCCGTTCCTTGCCCGAAGAGAGCAGGTTCTCTTGGATACGGCGTTCGGTTTCAGCGTCCAGTGCGCTGCTGGCTTCGTCGAGGATGAGCAGGCTGGGCGCTTTCAGAAGCGCACGGGCCAGCGAGATACGGGCTCGCTGCCCACCGCTCAACATCGCGCCTCGGTCGCCCACGAGCGTGTTGATGCCGTCTTCGAGTTCCTGAACGAACTCCCATGCACCGGCCATCTTGAGAGCGCCCTCCAAATCGGCATCGGTCGCTTCCTGATTGTAGATGACGTTGTCCTTGACCGAACCGTAGAACAGGAAAGGGTCCTGGCTCACGAAGCCGATGGCCTCACGCAGCGAATGGAGTGTGAACTCGGTGATGGGACGACCGTTCACCAGCACTTCACCGCTGTCGGGCGTGTAGTATCGCATGAGCAGTTTGAGAATCGTGGTTTTACCAGCTCCGGTGTGCCCCATCACCCCGAGGAACTCACCCTCGTTCACCTTGAAGGAAATACCGTTGAGCACCTTGATGGTGGTGTTGGGATAGGTGAAGTAGACGTCGTTGAACTCGACCGTCTTGATGCCTCCCTCGAGGGCCACAGCATCCTCGCTGTCAACGATGGTGGGTTCGAGGTCGACCGCTGCAAAGACCCGGCGAGCAGCGGCTTCGCCACGCTGAAGTTGATTGACGAGGATACCGAAGATGAACATCGGCATGGTCATTCGGGTGCTGATGAGCAAGAACGTGACCAGTTGACCGGTGGTGATCTCGCCTTGGCTCGCAAAGTAGCCACCGGCCGTGGTCAACAACCCGAAGGCCACCCCGGCGACGGCGTAAATCATCGGGATGAAGCGGTTGCGGTCCTTGCTGGCGCCCATCGCTTGGTCTCGGTAGGAGCCTGATTCTTTGGCGACACGGTCGGCCTCCCACTGCTCGGCGTTGTACGCCTGAACGACAGCAATGCCCGAAATGAGGTTCTCAAGCACGGCGTGGATATCGCCGGTGGATTCGCGTTGTTTTCGGTATTTTCGCTGAACCCGAGTGGAAAACCAGTACACGGCAGGGACGATGAAGAGAATGGGCGTGAACAGCACGGCGGCGAGTTTCCACGACATCAGCACGAGGATGAGGAAAGCGGTGGCGAAGGTGATGACGATTCGAATGATGGACGTCGATGAATCGGAAACGACGTCCTCGAGTTGGTTGACGTCACTTGAGAGGACGGACATGATCTGACCGGTCTGCCGCAGGTCGTAGTACGAGGCTTCCATGGCGATGAGGGAGCGGGTCGCATCCATCCGAAGGTCGTGTTGTATGTTGTAGCCGAGGGTTTGCCATGAGTATTCCGAAATGCCTTGGAAAATTGCCAGACAGAGGAACCCAAGGAAGATGAGCACGCCGTACCCGACGGCCGGGTCGCTGTGAATGGTGGTGACCATGTCTTGGATGATTTGCGGACCCGAGAGCATGTCGGTCGTGAAATAATCGACGGCCAGACCGATGGCGACAAAGGGCATCAGGTCAAAGAATCGAGCTGCAGCGTTTGCAAACACGCCCGCAAAGACCCGCTTTGGGTATTTCTTGGCGTACGGCACAATGCGCCAAATCTGCTTTCCAAGCACGTCAGCGCTCTCGTTGATGTCCTCGGGGGACATCTTGTCGCTCTTGGCTTTCGCTGCGTGCGCTGCGGTCATGAATCCTTGCCGAGGACCGAGACTCTTGAACCCTCGCCATGCCACCGGCGAGGCTGACCTCACAACCAATCTTTGATGAGGTTCCCCGAGGTGGGATGGGTATGCAGAGGCAACGTCGCCGAACGACCTTCGTGTTCATCGCTCTTCTCCTCGTTCAGGTTTTGTCCCCGCTGGCGTTCGCACAGGCGCCCGATGACCACCCTGCTGAGGACACCAATGCTTCGGTTGACTTGCTTCAACAGCTCAACATCGCACCTTCCCTGCAAGCCCAGCACGGCTGGTTGAACGCTGATGAGGCGGCAAGCACCGCTCACTTGCTGTACCGAGACGTCGCCCTCATCGCACCAAGCGATTGGACGGACGAAACGGGTCAACAACGGGTGGAGGGTTTCCACATTCTCGGCCACACCTATCCCGTCCCCAGTTCGTGGTACCACGACCTGGCTGCAGCGGGCATCGATTGTTTCTCGTTCATGCCACCGGCCAGTTTCCACTGCGACGTCGGTTCGACGACGCCGGCCACCCTGGCTCGACTCAACGTGCTGGGTCTGGCTGCGATGGATGCCACGGACAAAGTGCAGACCGACTTGGTTCGAGGCATGCTCGGTCTTGATATGCTGGCTCCCAACCCCTTCGTGAACGAAAACTTCGCGTTTGTCAACATTATGCTGGCAGGTGAATCCTTGCCCGAGGGGATTCACCATCGTGATGATGTTAACATTCATTCCCACAGCGGACGCTTCGCCACGCTGGAGGTGAACATCAACAGCCTTGGATGGCTCGCACATCAAAACAGCGTGGAGTGGATTGAACCCAAACCGTTCTTTGAACTTCTCAACTCCAAAGGCATCCAGGTCATGAACGTCACCGACGTATGGAGTGGCACCAACATGGCCGCCATCGATTCGGGTTGGTCGGGGCTTGACGGCACTGGGATCATCGTCACGGTGGCCGATTCAGGGTTGGACAACGGGGTCAATAACTCCAACATGCACCCTGATTTCCGAGACCACATCACGGGCATTCTTTCCTTCCCGCCTTCGGCAGCGGAATGCAGTTACTACAGTCTGAGCCCATGCGGTGATGATGCCGAAGACCATGACGGACACGGCACCCACGTTGCTGGCTCGGTGTTGGGCGACGGCACGCACAGCAACGGCGACATCATCGGTGCGGCGCCCGAAGCCCACCTCCTGTTCCATTCCATCGGCACCACCATGAACGACGGCTCCGAGTCGCTCATCGGTATTCCCGACGACCTCGATGATATGTTTGCTCTCGCTTGGGAAAACGGCAGTCGCGTGCACACCAACTCGTGGGGCGCGCCCGTCGACGGCCAATACACCACCTCCTCGGCCCAAGCCGATGCCAGTGCCCGAACGCACGACGAACTCGTCATCTTGTTTGCCGCCGCTAACGAAGGCGAGGATGCGAACAGTGACGGTGAGATCGATTTGGATTCCCTTGGCTCCCCAGCAAC
The DNA here is from genome assembly GCA_036160375.1 of Thermoplasmatota archaeon. Taxonomy (GTDB): domain Archaea; phylum Thermoplasmatota; class Poseidoniia; order Poseidoniales; family Poseidoniaceae; genus Poseidonia. Next base: position 11,357 of record JAYYDY010000043.1, read on the forward strand.
GGCGAAAAACGTCCTGACCGTGGGTGCGAGTGAAAACGACCGAGCCAACATTTCAGCCTATTGGGGTTCGAGCTACGGCTCGCCGATTTCCACTGACAAATACGCCGACAACCCCGAGGGGATGGCGGCTTTTTCCTCACGCGGCCCGACCGATGACGGTCGAATCAAGCCCGACATCAGCGCACCCGGGACCTTCATCCTCTCCACCAAATCGCGTAGCACAACCGATACGGGTTGGATGGCCCACAATGCCAGCTACACCTACATGGGTGGAACCAGCATGGCCACACCGCTCACCGCTGGGGCTACGGCCTTGTTGCTGCAACATCTCATGGACAACGAAGGCGTAACCGCCCCAACCTCGGCGCTCATCAAAGCCATCTTCATCGCCAGCGCTCACGACATGAACGGACAATATTCCTCGTCGTCGAACGGAGCAGGTGAAGCAGCGCCCAACAACCACGAAGGATGGGGATTGGTGAACATGACACAGGCCATCAACACCTCGTGGTTGCAAGGTGAATCGGTCATTACCAACGCTGAGCGTGGCTGGTCGTTCAACGTCCCAGCCAACGCCGCTGACATCAACCTCGCGCTGTCGTGGACCGACCCCGCCTCAACCCCATCGGCGAGCACGAACCTCGTGAACGACCTGGATTTGGCCGTCAAAGACCCCTCTGGGACGTGGACAAACCTGAGCAACAACCTCGACAACCTCCGAGGCCTGACGTTGTCTGCTCCCGCCCAAGGGACTTGGGAAATTCACGTTGTGGGCTCGAACGTCCCCACCGGCCCGCAATTCTTCGCCCTTGCCATGACCGGCGACTATGCCTTGACCAACCTCACCCAGGACGCCGACCTCGACGGCTACGAAGACGACGACGATGACTGCAACACGACGGCGGGCACCTCCACCGTTGACAGAACAGGCTGTCCGGACACGGACGGTGACGGCTACTCCAACCCTGACGGCAACTGGACGGTGAACGACGGGGCTGACGCCTTCCCCAGCGAAATCACGCAGTGGGCCGACCAAGACTACGACGGCTACGGCGACAACGCTGCCGGCGTCGAACCCGACGCATGTACCGGGACGGCCGGAAATTCAACGGGGGACCGGTACGGCTGCATCGACACCGACGGCGACGGCTATTCCAACCCCGATGGCACGTGGACCACGGCCAACGGAGCCGATGCATGTGTCAGCGTTTCAGGCTCCTCAAACCAGGACCGAAACGGGTGTGCCGACCAAGACGGCGACGGTTATTCAGACCCCGATGGTTCGTGGGGCACGACCAACGGTGCAGATGCGTTCCCCACCGACGACACCCAATGGGCTGACACCGACGGCGACGGCTACGGCGACAATCCGCCTCCTGCCACCACCGGAGATGCGTGCCCGAGCACCAACGGCGGCTCAACCCAAGACCGGTTTGGCTGCACCGATTCCGACGGCGACGGCTACTCCGACCCCGACAGCGGTTGGACGGTCGCCAACGGCGCCGATGCCTTTGCCTCGGACAACACCCAGTGGGCTGACGGCGACAGCGACGGCTACGGCGACAACGCCAACGGCAACAACCCCGATGCTTGCCCTGCGCAGTTCGGCACCTCCACCGAAATGGGAAGACTGGGCTGCGCCGACAGCGACAGCGACGGCTACGCCGACATCGACGATGCGTTCCCGAGCGAGTCAACGCAGTGGAACGACACCGACGGCGATGGTTTCGGTGATGAGTTGACGGGCTTCCAAGGCGACGCCTGCCCCACCACGAGCGGAACGTCCACCCGCGATCGTTTCGGTTGCGCGGACACCGACAACGACGGTTCCTCCGACGCTGACGCCACTTGGACCACGGCCAACGGGGCCGACATCGACCCCAACGATGCAACACAGTGGGCCGATACCGACGGCGACGGCTACGGAGACAACCCATCCGGAACCAACGGCGATGCCTGCCCGTCGGTTGCGGGAACCTCAACGGCCGACCGCCGAGGTTGTCCTGACACCGACGGCGACGGCTACTCCGATCCCGACAGCGGCTGGACCGTGGACGATGGCGCCGACGCTTACCCCAACGACCCCACCCGCTGGGGCGACATTGACGGTGACGGCTACGACGATGGCTTGGACGATGATTGCCCTGCCCTCTTCGGCACCTCGATTCACGACCGCAAGGGGTGCCCCGACCAAGACGGCGACGGCTACTCCGACCCTGACAGCGGATGGACCACGGCCAACGGTGCAGATGCGTTCATGTCCGACAACACACAGTGGAACGACACCGACGGCGACGGCTACGGCGACAACCCAGCTGGCTCGCTTCCGGATGCTTGCCCGACCACCTACGGCGAGTCGTGGCAAAACAGCACCTACGGCTGTCCGGACGGCGACCAAGACGGATGGAGTGACGACCAAGACACGCACCCCGGCGACCAATCGCAATGGTCGGACAGTGATGGGGACGGCTACGGCGACAACCCCGGCGGCAGCCAACCGGATGCCTGCCCAAGTGTTTGGGGCAACTCCACCCAAGGGAACCGACTTGGCTGCCTGGACAACGACGGCGATGGGTGGGACAACAGCATTGATGCCTTGCCCGACCTGGCTACGCAGTGGCTCGACCAGGACGGCGATGGCTATGGCGACAACGCAACGGGCCTCCAGCCCGATGCCTGTCCCGGCGAGGCAGGAACCTCGACGACGCCCTACGGGTGCGTTGACGACGACGGCGACGGCTACGCCAACTTGACCGACGATTTCCCGAACGACCCGACGCGCTGGATTGACAGCGACGGCGACGGCTACGACGACGCAGAAGACGCTTGTCCGCTGCTTGAGGGCAACTCAACTCAGGACCGTCTCGGTTGCCTCGACAGCGACGGCGACGGATTCTCCGACCCGACCTTGCCGGTCGGCAACACGAGCGGGTGGAACGTTTCCGACGGCGCTGATGCCTTCCCTCACGAAGCCAGTCAAGCCGTTGACAGCGATGGTGACGGTTTCGGCGACAACGCCGGCGGTGTTGAACCCGATGCGTGCCCCAGCGAAGCCGGCACCTCCTCCGCCGATCGCTTTGGCTGCGTCGACGAGGACGGCGACGGTACATCGGACGCCAACGACGCTTTCCTCGGGGAGACGACGCAGTGGACGGACAGCGATGGCGATGGCTACGGTGACAACCCGAACGGCACGCAAGCCGACGGTTGCATCAACACGCCGGGAACCTCGACGCTTGACACGTTCGGCTGCCCTGACGGCGACGGTGATGGCGCCAGCGATACCAACGATCTGTGGCCAAACGACGCCACCCAGTGGTTTGACAGCGACGGCGATGGCTACGGCGACGAAGCCCAGGGCACCGACGGCGATGCTTGCCCCAACGACCACGGAACCTCAACCTTGGGTGGTACGTTTGGGTGCCCTGACGCCGACGCTGATGGCTGGTCCGACCAACAGGACGACTTCCCAGAGCAACGGAGTCAATTCCTCGACAGCGACGGCGACGGCTACGGCGATAACGCCACGTTGGGCGCCTTCAAGCCCGATCACTGGCCCAACGACTCGTCGAGGAACTCTGCCGAAGCGAGCATGACGTGCACCCCGCTCAGCATCGAAGTGGACCTGGCAGCCAGCGGTTGGTTCAGCTTCACCTGCACCGTCTCAACGGCGATGAGTTCGGCCTTTGCGGCGAACGTTGCATGGCAGGCCACCTCGACCATTGTCGGCGAATCGTCTGAACATTTCCTGACGTTCACCACGGCCAGCGGCAACTCGCAAACGGTCACCTTCTCGGGAACGGCCACCGATGTTGGACGCCACCAGCTGCTGCTCAGCGCCGCTGAGCCCGGAGCGGCCTACCCCATGGATACGGTCACGGTCGTCATTGACGCTTCCGATTCCAACGCCCCAGTTGAGGTCAGCGATGAAGCAGAGGGCTCGCTCCTTGAGACGGTGAAGGACAACACGCTCCTTCAGGCAGCGCTGGCCGGCCTGGTGTTGTTTGCCCTGATGGGGACCCTCATGATTCGCGGCCAAAGCCGTCGCCACCGCGACCAAGAACGACGAATGATGCGAGCGGCCGAACTACGCCAGACCCGAGGCTTGACTGAACTCCCAAGGCGAGACCTCGTTGCTCAACAGCCAGCAAGCCGTCGGGAACGGACCAACTCGATGTTCGATGATTTCCGCCGTTCACGGTGAGGCACGAAAGGCGACCGATTCCCTCAAAGGGGAGAGGCTTGTCGCCCGACCTGCCACACTGCGGATATGGTGAAGTGGTTATCATCTGAGGTTTCCAACCTTATGTCGTGGGTTCGACTCCCGCTATCCGCACCTCATCACTGCCCTCACAGTTCATGTCGCCACACCGCTTCAACTCGCAATCATCAAAGGCTCACCTTGCGAGGGAGGGAACGAATACTCCGGTGATGGCATGGATTTCCTCTCGCTTTGTTTGCTGACCTTGTGGTTGTACCTTCCCGGCTTCCTCGCCAACACCGTCGCCATGATGTGGGGGAAGTGGCTGCCCAAAACGGGCTACGGCCCGTGGCCCATCGACGGCGGGCGGGTGATGGCCGATGGCAATCGTATGCTCGGCGACGGCAAGACGTGGAACGGCCTCATCGGAGGTTCGCTGACGTCCGGTCTGCTCTGCATGGTGCTGGCTTCGGTCGTGAGCACCGGCAACATGGCAACCGTGTTTGATGACGGCGCCACCGTGTTCGCCCATCCACTCGTCGGTGCGGAAGAGGCGTGGTTCTTCATCGGCGGTGCCAACGGCGCCGCCTTTGTGTTGGGAACCTTCCTCGGGTTCGCCTGCCTTGTCGGCGACAGCACAGGCTCGTTTTTCAAGCGCCGACGAGGACTGAAGCGAGAAGGTGACATCTCTTCGAAAGCACCGCTGCTGGACACGCTTCCGTTTGCCATCATGGTCTTCCTTTGGGGCCAACTCTTCCTCGGCCCGTCCGTGCTGGCCGCAGAGGAACTGCGTCTGCCGATGGTGGCGTTGATCGTCATCACCCCGGTGCTTCACCGCTCCTTCAACCTCATCGGCTACAAAATTGGATGGAAGGACGTCCCGTATTGACCTCGGCTTGCGCCGCGAAGCCCAAGCCCTATGAAGGCCCAGCCAGCCGTTGGGGTCATGCAGGGCAGCACCCATGCAACCCTCCGCGCACTCCTCCTCGTGTTGTTGATGATCATCGCTCCCCTTTCGGGTTGCTTTGGCGAGACCGAAGAGACCGAATCGGTCGACCTTGAGGTGGCCCTTACCATCGACGGTTTGGCGCCCTCTGAAGCAATGTTCCGAGCCGGTGAATGGCACGACCTTCTCCTGATGGGTGAGGACCTTCGAATTTCAGCACCTGCTCACGATGTCCTGCTGTTTGTTGACGGCGTCATCGACATCGACAGTTCGGTGCCCGTGGAAGGCGACCGCATCAGCGTCCAACTGCTGACAACACCCTACACCGAATTTGTCGAACTGGTGGTCTACGCCAAAGACGGCACCAAAGCCGTGTTCAATCAGACCGCCGGAAACGGCACGCCCATCATCAGCGGCGAGGCATGGTACGAGAAGATGGACTACATCACCTGCGACACGCCATCGGACGACTGTGGCTCCTACAACTTCCGATGGATGGGCAGCCCGAACGCTCAATTCGAGCGTGCCGCGTCTTACTTTCAAGGCCACTTTGAGGGCTTGGGATACGACACGCACTTGATGCGCGTGGTCGACACCCTCAACCCGACCCAGCCCGAATCCCTCAACGTCGTCGCTTGGAAGCGAGGTTTGCGGGACGACTGCGTGCAAGGCATGGGCGCCCACATGGACATTGCGCCCCCAGCCGGCCCACCCGGTGGCGGAACGTGGGAAGGCGCCTACGACAACACGGCTGGAACCGTCGCCATCATGATGTACGCTCAGATCCTCGTTGACCTTGAAGTGGAGTGCGACACCTTCCTGGCCTTGTGGTCCTCTGAAGAAGAGGGGCTCCGTGGCTCCAACGCCTTCGCCAACAACGATTGCGAGGCGTGCTTGCCTCAGGACAAGGAACTTCGATTCTACATCAACATGGACATGATGGGCATCTCGTGGCCAGCCGTCAAGGAAAACGGTGACCCCTTCCCCTACCACGCATGGTCCGGACCCGACATTGACCCGGAAGTGCAGGACGTGGCCATCACGAGCGTGCTCGACCACGTTCACAGGAACATCCTCAAGGCTCCGATGGACCTTCGCATTGAGGGCAGCTATGGAGCCGGTTGCGACCAGCATTGGGATGATCACTACAACCTCGTCATGGACGTTCACGAAGACACGTTCGGGCGCTCGGACCACGTCACCTTCCGCAACCTTGGAGCCCAGACGATTTTCCACCTCGGCGCTTACGACGAGGACTACTCTGCCTACCACTCGCCGCAAGACACGCTCGAGAACATGGTGGCGGTGGTGGGCGGCCAGGAGAACCTCGAAGAGAGCATTCAGTTCGTGTTGTGGGCGGCCTTCCTCGAGTTCGTGTTGGCTGACCAAGACCCCGAAGTTCGCAACGTCAATGCCTGAGGGCTTGAACGAAACTTCTTGTAGAAAATCAAGGCGTTTTCTATCATGGAAGAGGTTGAACCGTCACACGAATCGACGGTTTTCAACCCGAAACGCCCGTTGCACCGTTGGGCCATGTTCGCAGGCTTTCTGCTGGCGTTCAGCGAGATGATGCTCCGTCTCCTATCAGGAAAAGACATCGTCGACGCCATCTGGCCCCACGCCGTTCGTTCCCTGGAGTGGACCTTGACACTTCGCAGTTCACCGACGTTGACCCTATCCATCTTCGTTCTCGCAGGTCTCGGAGGCTACGGATTGAGAAAGGCCGTCGCCTCGGCAGAACAACCGCCCTCTTGGCTGGTGGTCCCGTACGGTGGTCTTGGCCTGTTGCTTGGCCTTCTCACCCTCCATTTTCTCTTGGATGTGTTCTACCTACGCGGGGCGTTTTTGCTCCTTTCAACCCTCATGGGCTGGACGCTGGCTTGCTTCTTAGTGGCCCTTGGAGGCCCACCCACGCTCCGAACAGCGGGAGATGAGCGCATCGTGGCCTCGAGGGTCGTTCACATGATGGGTGTCTTTTTTGCGGCTTGGTTGGTCATGCCGGGCGTCCCAGCTGTCATCGGTTTTGCACCATCGCCGCCCGATGCACCTGCCATGGGGTACGGTTCGTTTCCTGGCCCCTACACCGTCGAGCAGTACCGCTTTCCCTACGACCTGCCTGATGACGTGAAATCGGTGCAAGGGAACCTCGAAGATGATGTCGAATGGAGTGTTTACATCACCTTGCCCGAACTCCCCGAGGATTCTCCGGTCACTCATCTGCCGCTGGCGATTCTTCTACACGGGTTCAGCTACCCCGACATCGACGCCTACCAGGGTTGGATCACCCACCTGACGGCCAAAGGCATGGCCGTGGCCTTCATCCAGTACCCGTCAGACCTCCGACCCGCGGGCTACGAAACGCACGAGGCCGCCTACGAAGCAGGCATGTCGGACTACCTCCAACACACCTACCGGGACCTCGCCATCCGAGCCGGGATGGACCACATTCACAACATCCTGCTTGAAGCACCGCGTGCATCCGAACTCGAGGACCACCTTGGCGAGGTCATCGTTGACCCCACCACCCTTTGGGCTGGTGGTCACAGCCTTGGTGCTTCTTACACCTTCCTCACGCTGAATTCGGCCTTTGAGCGAGGTTGGGGCTCACATGCGTTGGTGGTCGCCTTAGAAGCGCCCGCCAGCCGCCCCATGCAAGCCAACTTGCAGCCAAACCTGACGGGCATGCCGAACGAAACACTCGTGCAGATTGGGGTCCCTCAAGACGACATGAGCGTCGGTCTCTGCCCCGGCGCCTTCCACCAGCAAGTGTTCTCAGACCTGCCCGATGAACGAAACCAACTGCTTGAAATTCAATCCGACCTCTACGGTTTCCCACGCCTTGTCGCCAGCCACTACCTCCAAACAGACCCCGCGCGAGACACGTTGTCCGATTGGAGTTTCATCCGACGAATCGACGCCCAGGCCGACTACTTGGTCGCCCATGGTCGCAACGACACCTTCACCGCAGACTGGGCCTTCCAATACATGACCGATGAAACGATGCTAACCGGCATGGGTGAATGGTCGGACGGGACGCCCGTCCTGCCGCTGATTTGGCATCGAAATGCCATCAACGAAGTGAGTGCGTTCAGCGATTGCACATGAACGGAACACATGTTCATAGGTCAAAAGAAGGAGGGAAACGAGTGGAAGAAGCGTCGATTGCCACCGATGTCAAGTCGCTTTGGAAGTGGATTGGGGGTTCAGCCTTCCTCGCTTCCATGTGCTGCTTCCCCAGCGTCGTGCTGGTGTTTTTCGGTCTGGCAAGCGTTTCCAGCGCTGCCGCCCTGTCCAACGACCTGTACTGGGGCACCAACGGCATGGGATGGTTCCGCCCAGCCTTGTCGGCGATCAGTGTGATGCTTGTGGTGGCGGGTTTGGTGATGTATTTCCGAGGCGAGGGTATCTGCAGCCTCGACGAAGCGAAGCGCCAACGAAAGCGCATCATCAACACCTCCATCGTGGTGCTCTCGCTCGCTCTTGCCTCCTACATCGTGTTCAATTTCGTCATTCTCACCGAACTCGGTGTCGCGCTTGACCTGCCGTGGGAGAGCAGCCGACTCTGGACATGATCAAGCGCCCTTGCGGGTGGTCTTGCAACCCACGCCCCAATCCGGATCTGCTTCCATGGCTGACCGTGTGGCCTCCAAGAGGCGGTCCTCAGGCGTTGGTATGACGGCCTTTGCTGGGCCCGTAGCCAAGGAACAATGGTAGCCTAATTCATGCCAATAATCCAATTGAATTTTTGAATTTTCAATTGATATTTCGGAAGTTTCATTTCCAATTGGAATTCCGATATGGCGTGGGTTGAGATGCATCCCCAAACCGAGGCATTTCTGAACGGCTTCTTTCCCGGTCCACGCCCGGAACACATGCGAGGGTGAAGCCCGGAGGTGTTCCAGCTCCTCGCCCTTGGCCATCATATCGTAGGCGTTCTCGGCCAGTGTTCGTTCCAGCGGTTCAGCGTCAAAGCCCACCGACAGGCGCTCGTTGACCAGCGCTACAAAGACCGTCCCCTCGCTGTGAGCGATCGAGATGTTTGGCAGCGGCGTTCGCTTCCATACGCCGTGAATGTACGCCAGGGAAGGCGCCCGATGTTCGTCTCGAACAACTTCGACGACGGAGAGGTCATCAACGCCCCATCGCTTCAACGCTTGACCGAGCAACCATCGTCCGCTCAAGTGCTCCTCTCGTCGCTTGTCCGTTGCAAAGGTGGCCACCTCAGCAGGTTGTGCAAGCGGGACGTCCCGCACCTCCCAGGCTTGCACATCGGTGGCGAACAGGTCAACTACGGACAAACGAGGCGGCGTCAGCCGAACCACCTGCGGGTGCATTGAGACCACCTCATCGTTCAAGCGTAAAGCGTTGGTCTTCGGCAACGTTGGCCATCGCTTTCAGACGAAGGCCCTTGAGGGCCATGACGGGTGCGTCATCATCACCCACGATGAGCACATCATGGACGGTGGTACCGTCGTCCAGGTGTTCGAGTTGAACGGTGCGCAACCTGAGCGTTTCATCTTGTTCGGGGACACGGAGCATGGTCGACCATTCAATGCCGACTGGAAGGCTGCTGTACCCCAACACTTCCATGGCAACGAGGCCGGCGTTTTGGAAGCCCGCCTCAATGAGCATGGGCAGGGCTTCAAGCAAGACCGCTTCACCTTCTTGCTCCACAGCAAACTGGTCCGCAGCAGGAAGCTGGTGTCGCATCAGCGCCAAGCCGTCGATACCGGGCTCGTTGGCATTTCCTGCACCGCCCAGCACGCCGCCGTGCGATTGGAAGCGAGGGCCGTGGAAGTACCGGTCGTAGATGAAGGAGGCGGGATGGAGCAAGTTGCCCATGGGCGGTGTACCGACCGCAGGCAGCTGTCCGACTTCTCGCTCCAGGAACGGTCGCAAGTCGTCTTGCTTGGCCACCAAACGAACCGTGGCCAGATGATGCTCTCGCTCGCCGAACACCTCGCCCTTGGAATTCATCAAATCCGACACCAGCCGGCAGCGAACCCATGTCAGTTCCCCGTCGCTACGGTCCACGTCGGCTTCAACACGAACCGTCATGGGCCCTTTCATGAGTTTGACCGGCAGGCCAAACGTGACCTCCTCAAACCCAGCGAGGCACGACGAGGGAAGCAGCAACAAGGAGGTTTGAGCGAACATCTCCAGCGCCATCACACCAGGATGGTAGGGGACACCTTCGATGGCGTGGTCAACAAGGAAGGGGTGGTCTGAGGTGGAGAGCGTGCTCTGCGTGGTCAAACGCTGACCTTCCTCAAACGCCACCACTTTGTCAACGAACGGGAAGCGTGTGGGGTCGGCCATGGCCGCCGCCATCTCACCCGGAAGTTTGAGCGGTGCTTCTCGGAAGGAGGAGAACCGGTCCATCAGGCCCAGCGAACCGCAACCGAGGACACGACGCTTGCCACCTCGCAACGCTTCGTCGACAAAAATGGCCACGCCGTCTTCAACCGCTAAGGTCTCAATGCCGGCTGCGGCAAACACCGCTTCGATGGAGCCACGCGTGGCCATGCCGACGTCTCGCCAGCCGGTCCAACCGATGGCAACACCGCGGCCATCGTGCGCCGCTGTGAAGCGAGCCATCTCGGCGTCGAGGACCGAGTTGGCCGCCGCGTAATCGGTTTGCCCACCGTTGCCAAATCGACCAGCGACGCTGGTGAAGCAACAGGCGAAGGAAGGAGCATCACGGCCGGAAGCCTTGACCGCCGATAACAAGGATTGCCAACCGTCGATTTTCACACGGACCACGCGATCAAACACATCGTATCCCTTGTCGGCCACCAGTTTGGAATCCTCAAGGCCTGCCCCGTGGACAACACCTGTGATGGGGCGCCCAAGGTCACCACCAAGCGTTTCAAGCGCCGCACGGTCCATGACGTCCACCGCATGGTACTGGGCATGGTTTCCAGTCTCCTCAATGGCCTTGAGCGTGAGGTACACGTCTCGGCTTCGGGTGAACCGCTGCCAAGCTCGGTTCCATTCCACCATGGTCACCTTGCCGTTGGCACTCGCATCAACGAGGCGTTGGCGCAGTGCGTTCTTTTCCTCGGACAACTGGTCTTCGGACCAGTCAACCCACGCAGCCGTGGATTCGATCAACTGGGAGCGCCCGAGCAACTCAAAGTGCGCGCCTGCACCATTGCTGGCACTGGCGACCCCAATGACCGAAGCTGCGGTTACACCCGAACCACCACCAGAGACCAACCACGTGTCGTCGGCCGTCAAGGGTTTGAGTTCCTCAACCACGTCCTCAGCGAAAGCGACCAGGGCCCAGCGACGTCCGTCGCGGTCCAAACCAACCTCGACTTCTCCGCCCAAACCGAACACGTCGTCTTCGATGCGCTGGGCGGCCGCCGTCTCGTCCAGCACGAAGTCGGGATGGAGGTCAAGAGCGCGACAGCGCAGGTCAGGTCGTTCGAAGGCGTAGGATTTGGTGATGCCGGAAGCCGCACACTGGACGGCGTTGAAGCGATCGCCGAGGTTGCCATGACGGCCATCAAGGGAGGTCACCGAGGCCACAAAGCCAGGTGCATCTGCTGGCAGGGCTCCACCAAGTTCCTTGAGCAAACCGAACCAACCGTGGGCGGCCAGCGCAATCTGCGAAGACGGGTAGGAATCTTCGGACCACTGTTCTGAAGCCAACTTCAACGGCGCCATGTGCACGAGTCCGGCTAGGGTGGTGCCCTCAAGTTGTTCTGCAATCCAAGCGAGATGCTCAGGCTGTTCGGGGTCGGCTCGGTACACCGTGCGTCCACCTTCATCATGGCGGGATGCATCGCGAATTCGGCTTTCAAATCCGATACGAACGGCCGAGAGCCCGCGTGCTTCCATGCGCTGACAGAACGCTTCAGCGATGCCCCAACCGTCGTCCGACACCACCACGGTACCGGAAACGGCAAGCGGGGATGGCTCACCCGGACAGGCTTCAATTTCAACCTGCCAGCGACGGGTGCCGGCTTGATGGGATGCTGGACGAGCCGTCGCCTCTTCAGAAGTTGATTCAACGGTGCTCGAAGTCGCTTCAGCCCCGGCCTCTGAGGTTCCACCTCGCATCTTGACGATGTAGGCGGTAAAGTGGTTCAACGTTGGATGGTCGGCCAAAACGAAGTCCTCATCGACGGGGAGGGCAAAGCGGTCTCGGATTTCAGCCATGATTTCGGCTTGCTTCACCGTATCAATACCCAACTCGCCCTCAAGGTCCTGGTCCATCTCGATGAAATCGGCAGGGTACCCGGTGTGGTCAACCACGACCGAGACAAGCACCTCCTCGATGTCGCCGTGCGAACCCGCCGAAACAGCAGGAGCGGAGGAAGATGCGGGTTCAGGCGCCGGTGGAGCGGCCGGTTCGGCAACAGGAGCCTGTGCGCTGGGGGGTGCTGCAGCGGGTGCTGGTGCTGAGCCGCCACCGTTCATGCGCTGGATGTAGCCAATCATGTGGTTCAGCGTCGGGTGGTCGGCCAGGACAAAGTCCTCGTCAATGGGAAGAGCGAATTTGTCGCGGATATCCGCCATGATCTCCGCCTGCTTCACCGTGTCGATGCCCAATTCGCCCTCAAGGTCCTGATCGAGTTCAATGAAGTCAGCCGGATACCCCGTGTGTTCAACCACAACCGCCACGACCGTGGCCGTCATTTCAGCGTCGTCAACCACCGGCGCCGTTGAGGGCGCAACGGGTGCAACAGATGCATCCATGGGTTCAGCCGCCGAAGGCGTGGGTTGGGGAGCAGGAGAGGAGGCTGCTGGCGATGGAGTGGCCGGGGCGCCACCACCGGTCATTCGCTGGATGTAGCCAATCATGTGATTGAGGGTTGGATAGTCGGCCAGCACGAAATCTTCGTCCACGGGAAGACCGAACCGTTCACGGATGTCCGCCATGATCTCGGCTTGTTTGACCGTATCAATCCCCAATTCACCTTCGAGGTCTTGATCGAGTTCAACAAAGTCCGCCGGGTAGCCGGTGTGCTTGACCACGACCTCAATGACCGTGCTCACCAATTCTTCGTCCTCAATCGCAGAGGCGGAGGGAGCGGCTGCCGCCGGCGCTGCTGGCGTGGGTGGAGCGGCCACCGGCGGTGGGGTTGGAGCGGGTGAAGGCGCTGGCTTGGGAGTGGGTGCGTCCACCACCGTGGCTTTTCCTTCCCACGCTGCCGTGGCCGGCCATGGTTCGCCTTGGACGCCGCCGTGGAGGTTGTCTTCACCGTTCACATAGGCCACGAGTTTGTTCTGAAGCACCCGCATGACGACGTCGTCGGTTCCAGCGAGGCCTCGGGCCCACGCCAGTAACTTTGCTCCGTTGATGCGGTCGCCCTCAACCGGCCATCGTCGCATGAGCGAGAGCGCAATTTGCGAGCCAAACCCTGCAGCAAACCGCAATCCGTACTGCAGCTCGGGGTAGTCGCCGCCCGTCGAGAGGTTGAGGTCGCCCAATTCGGGGTCCTTCTCCTTGTGGTTGGCGATGGGTGGAATTCGTCCGGTCTTCAGGCCGTAAAACATGCTGGCATCTTCGATACCGACGGCCATCGGGTGACCGGTGAAGCCCTTGGTGTTGGCAATCACGAGCTTGTTGGTCGAATCGCCAAAGGTATCGCGAAGCGCCTTGACCTCAGATTGGGCCGAACCGCCTCGGGCCGGGGTGTAGGTTTCGTGCGAGAAGAACACGGTGTTGGGCGCCATGGCGTGGCGGTCAAGGCCCCAACGTCGCTCCATGTCGGTGATGAATCCGTTGACGACTTGGCCCACGTGCTCAACATCGAGGCGAGTGCCGTGATAGGCAGAATTCGCCGTGGTCGAACCGAGCACTTCTGCAATGGGTTGGACGCCGCGCTGCTGCGCTTCCGAATGGCGTTCAACGACAAAGGCGGCGGCGCCCATGCCGAGGATCAAGCCGTTGCGGCGGCGGTCAAACGGCAGCGCCGTTTCCTCGACGACGTTGTGCGAGGCCGCAGCACCCGAGGCGGCAAAGCCGCCGGCGATCCACTCCCACAGGTCATCGCCCGTGACATCGTCACCGCTGATGATGACCACGCGGTCCACACGTCCAGCGTCGAGCCAATCCTCTGCCACGCCAAAGGCCGCTGTGGCCGAGGCGCAGGCAAGGTTGATGGTGGTGTTTGGCCCACGAATGCCCGTGTATTGAGCAAACTGGGAATGCCCCATGTTGAGGGTTTGGAAGAGGTAGCGGCGGTCAAAGCGACCCTCGCCGTCATCACCGTCAGTCTTTGCGTGCTTGATGCCCATTTGAAGGCCCGGGAAACACGAGGAGAACACGATGCCCGTCCGCTCACGCTGCACCTGAGGAACCTGCCAGTTTCGAATTAAACGGAGGCCACCTTTGCCCACTTGCTCAACCGGTGTCAGCGGAATGCCCGCATCGCGCAGGGCCAGCAAACCAGCGGCCACGGCCAATTGAGTGCTGATGTCCCATGCGAGAATGGCCTTGGGGTCAATGCCGAACTCCTCTGCCAGATCAAAGGCACCTTTCAGGCCTGCAAGCTGAGGGATGTCGCCAAACACCTTGGCTTGGTCCATGTTCACCGAGCCGTCTCGACCCTTGATGAGCCGGACGATGTTCTTGTCCAACAGTCGCTGTTTGTATTCGTCCGACACTTCGCTGATGCACGTCTCACCGCGGACGAGTTTCTCGAACGCATCCTCGGAAAACACACGATCCATGCCCGGCAAGCCAAGCGAGATGCCCGTGACCACGTAGGGGTCAACATCCCGCCTCGAAGTCGCCTGGAGGGCGGAAACCGTCTGGACGGGGGCTGCCTTGAGCGAAGCCGGTGAGGCAACCGAGGTCATGGGCGCCCAGGACGACGGTGGGGCGGTCACCCAGCGATTCAAATCGCCCGCTGTGATGGCGGCGGAGGCGTCGTATTCTGCGTCGATGGTCGCCTCAGCGGCGATGGTGGCCACGACGCTCTGCACCTGCTGGGAAGAGAGGCCGAGCCCATCGGTCAGCGAGACGTGCCCGTGGCAGAAGGAAGCCGGGTAGCCACTGTAGGCGGCGATGCGGTCGCCCACATAGGCACGAATGGCCCGGTCGCGTGCATAATCCGAATCCAGCGGACCGGTTTGGACAACGGTGGCAGCAGCCACCGCATGGGTCGTAACGGCCGGTGCGGCCGCACCGCTGCCCGGAAGGGGGCGAGCGCGGACACGCAGTGATTCAAGTTCGGCCGTGCTGACTGCAGGTGTCGATGAGGAAGCAGTGCGAGCCTCAATCGGGCCGGCTTTGAACCCGTCCTGCAGGGCATCCGAATCCAACGATGGCCAGACCGGTGGGCGGCCGGCGAGGGCCAGCGCACCGATGGCGGTCAGCAGGCTCGCAATGCCGCCTTGTTTGGGGTGGTTCGTCATCACGGGGACGTGGGGTTTGCCCTCGAGAATCTGCATGGCAAACATGGTCAACGCACGCTTGGGGCCGACTTCGACAAAGACGCGGCCGCCTGCGTCGTACATGGTTTCGACCTGTTTGGTCCACTCGACCGAAGAGGCCATTTGTGGCGCAAGTTGTTCCAAAATCGCTGCTTTGGAATCAGCCCCTTGCATGGGGTAGAAGGCACCGTCAACGTTGGCGGTGATGGGGACCGATGGCCATCGAATCTCCAAGCCTTCCAAAAACCGGCGAAGGGGTTCGTTGGCCGGAGCAACAATTCTGGAGTGGAACGCATGTGAGGTGGCCAGGGCCACGCAGGAGAAGCCCTGCTCCTCAAAGCTCGCCATCGCTGCCTTGACCGGCGCTGTTTCACCGGCGATGACCGTCATCTTGGGCGAGTTCTTGTTGGCTGCAATCACGTAGCCTTCCGTCGCCTCAAGGACGGCTTCAACGACTTCATACGGAGCGGTGACACTGGCCATCAGGCCTTTGTCATCAATTTCAACGGCGCCCATCTCCGTCCCGCGAGCAGCCGCAGCACGAAGTGCACCGTCCATGTCGAGGATACCGGAGGACATCAGGGCAGCGTATTCGCCAAGGGAATGACCGGCGACCATGTCGGGTGTGTGGCCAAAGGAGCCGAGCGTCCGCTCAATGGCCAAATCCGCCGTGAGCATGGCAGGTTGTGTGTATTCTGTTTGCTTGAGCTTGTGCTCTGCTTCCTTGAGCTCGTCTTTGGTCAACGAGGAACGAAGGACGAATCCGGAGAGCGTTTCACCGCCGAGAACATCGACCATGGTCTCGTCCGCTTGTCGCCAAACCTCTGCTGGAGCGGTGAAGCGTTGAACCAAATCGGCCGTCATGCCGACGTATTGGCTGCCTTGACCTGGATACATGTGGACGGTTTTCGCTTCAGCCGGCATGGCGGGCTGATCGGTGATCAGGACGCCCTGGGCTTGCAAAAAGCCCCACTTCTCTGCGTCGAGCATCGCTTGTCCCGCCAGCGTTTGCCGCTTGGCAAATTCAGCCCACGACGTCGCTACGAGGGCCATCCTGAACGGCGCCTGTGGATCAAACGATGCGCTGGCTTGCTGGAGCGCCTCCGAGAGGCGGCGACCTCGGGGGTCGTCATCGAACAACGGCCCTTCAAACGAAACGGCGGTCACGGCCGCCTGCAAGGCGTCGAGCGACGGCGCAGACAACAGCAGCACGCCACCCTCCACCGCCTTGAGTTCATCATGGGTCATGGTGGCGGGAAGGTTGCCGTCGAAGATGGACGGGGCGGAAACAGGCCCTTGGCCACTGTAGGCAGCCCATCGAGCATCCCACTCCGCCGCCATGGGAGCGTGGTAGTCCGGTTCGTAGCCTTCCAAAGCGATGTGGAAGTTCGTGCCACCGAAACCGAAGGCCGAGACACCAGCACGGCGGGGGTGCGATGAAGGGCGAGGCCATTCAAGAGGAGCGGTGGGGACGAAGAACGGAATGTTGGACCAATCCACCGTTGGGTTGGGTGTTTCGAAGTTCGCACTGGGAGGGATGGTGCGGTGGTGCAGGGCCATGACCGATTTCATGATGCCAGCGATGCCAGCTGCTGCCTTGAGGTGCCCAATTTGAGATTTGATGGAACCCACCGCCACGTTGCCAGCGCCTTCAACGCCGGTCCACAATCGAGAGAGCGTGGACAGTTCCGTAGCATCCCCTACTTTGGTGGAGGTGCCGTGGGCTTCCACGAGTTCAACGCTGGAGGCATCGTACCCTGCCTGATTGTAGGCTCGGGCAATCGCCTGAATTTGGCCTCGTTGACTGGGCGCCGTGATGCCCTTTCCGCGTCCGTCGGACGAGCCGCCAATGCCCCGGATAACGCTGTAGATCTCGTCGTCATCGCGCATGGCATCGCTCAGGCGCTTGAGCACGAGCACGCCGGCGCCTTCGCCCATGACGAACCCGTTGGCACGAGCATCGAACGGCGAGGAGTGCGTTGGCGAAAGTGCACCGATCGCCGAGAATTTGGCAAAGGTGGCCGGGTCCATCGTCCTGTCCGAAGCACCGGCGAGCATGACGTCGACCTGTCGGGTTTGGAGAAGACGGCACGCATCCAAGACAGCAGCCATCGACGAAGCGCAGGCCGCATCCATGGCGTGGTTTGGGCCCTGCAAGTCAAGCAGGTTGGCCACTCGACCAGAAACGACGTTGGCCAGTTCTCCGGGCATCGTGTCTTCATCGATTCGAGGGGTGCCTTCCGTCATCGCCTCGGCAAACGCCTGCACCTGATCGTCCGTCAGGCCGTGCGCCTTGGCCACGGCACCGGTGTGATGCGACCACACACGCAGATTGGACAAGTTCCTGTTTTCGCCGCCCAGCGCGTTGGCAAAGACAACACCGGTTCGGGTTCGGTCGATGTCGTTGGATTCACCGTCGTAGCCTGCATGCTCAATGGCGTCAGCCGAGACGGTCACGGCCCAGAGTTGACACGGGTCGATTTGTGGAAGCGTACCGGGCGGTTGTCGCCAACGCCGCCAATCAAACTCCGCATCGCTGACCACCGCCCCGATCTTGGCATAGGAATAGCCCTCGGTATGCTCGCCCGGTCCGCCTTCTTTCCAAAAATGGTCCACCGGTCCGGGCCAGCGGCCCTCGGGCAGGGTTCGAATGCTGACCTTGGCGTCCAAGATGTTCTGCCAGAAGGCATCGATGTCATGCGCATCCGGCATCAACGCCCCGAGGCCAATCACCGCAATCGGTTCAAAGGGCCCCTGGTCAATTCCTTCGCAAGGTTTGCCGTCTTCGGTTGTCAACGTCATGGTCTCACCTCAGTTCATGATGCTCTCAGGCACCATCGTGATCGAATACCCCGCATCGACATAGATGCACTGGCCGGTGACACCGGCGGCGAGGGGGCTGGCGAGCCAGAGCGTGGCGCCTGCGACGTCATCCTGACTGACGTTTCTTCGGAGCGGCGCATTGGCCTCGACATGATCGAGGATACGGTCAAATCCAGGAATACCACTTGCGGCGATGGTCCGAATGGGGCCTGATGAGATGGCGTTCACTCGGTGGCCTTCTGGCCCGAGATGACAGGCCAATTCACGGGTCCAGCATTCGAGGGCGGCTTTGGCCATGGACATGATGCCGTAGCTCGGGACAAAGCGGTTGGAGGCAGCGTACGTCAACGTGATGGTGGAGGAGCCCGGGTTGAGGTAGGGCAGGGCGTGCTTGAGGCATCGTTGCAGTGAATTGGCTGAAATGGTCATCGCCGTGTTGATGTCCTCGTCCTCGACAAACAGGACCGGTCGGTCAAAACAGGCCCGAGGGGCAAAGCCGATGGCGTGAACCAGAATGTCGGCTTTTTTGCCGGGGTGTTCGGCGGCAAAGGCCGTGAAGAATTCCTGCGTTGTTGCGTCTGAGGCAACGTCGAGCGGATAGAACCCTCCAATGGCAGGAAGTTGGTCCTTGAGTTTGAACACACGGCTCATGAATCGCTTTTGGTACCCCAAATAGAGGGTTACGCCAGCAGCAGCCAACTGCTTGCAAATCGCCCAAGCGATCGAATCTTCACTGGCAACGCCAAACACAAAGGCCGTTTTCCCTTCTAGACCGAGCATGAAAAACCTCCGTGGGGATTAGGTGTAGTGCGCTACACCAAGCCTTTGAGTGTTCCTCAAGAAATCGTGTCACATCGGCCGAGTTGAGGTGTTGAGCCGAACGGCCAAAATTGGCCCTCAGAGGTCGGCGAAAACGTCGTCGAACTCATCCTCTTCGTCATCGGAGAACAAATCGTCAAGTTCGGAGAAATCAAACTCGTCGTCTTCTTCTTCATCGTCCTCCAGTTCAACCGGTGGGACGTAGGACGGTTGGGCGTTCGCACGACGACGCAACGTTCGAGCGAGCGCAACAACGAAAATCAAGCCGAACAGGACCGCCGCACCAATGCTACCGTACATGACGAGGGTGTCCTTGTCCACTTCTTCCAAACCACCACCCAAGCCACCGGCCGCAGCGCTGGCTTCGAGTTGGAGCGAGATGCTGGTTTCGCTGACGGGGGCCTCGTCATCGTTTTCGCTCAGAGCCTGGAAGGTGACTTGGTAGCGAGCGTCCTCAAGGATTTCGGACGGAGCTCGGACGGACAATTCTCTGACCGTGGAGACGCCGTCCTCTGCCACATCCTCTGCCACAAAGGTGCCACCTGGGAAGGAGAAGCCGACTTCTTCCAACTCAGCAGCGTTGATGATGGACACTCGAATTTTGTCCTCATCGTTGCCGTTGTTTTGGAACTGGAAGCTGATTTTCACCTCATCTCCTTCGGTCATGGTGCGGGTGCTCTTGTCCGAAACATCGAGGTCAACCATGCCGAAAGTGGCGATGTTCAGGTCGCCGCTGACGGAGGCATTGGAGGCGAGGGCTTCTGGCCAATCCAACATGCCGACGTTGGTGACCGTGGCTGAAAGCGTGAAGTCGTAGGAGATTGAAGCAGAAAGGCGGGTTTGGCCGGAGAAGGTGACCGTGAAGTCTTCTTCTTCGTCGGGGCCAAGCGTGAAGGTGTCCTCCTCCAGCATCATGTCGACTTCAAGGCCGTCCCATTCCTTCTCGACGCTGATGGTTTCCTCAAACGAGGACGGGTTCTTCACCGTGCAAGTGATTTCAACCACGGGATCGTTGAGCGGGTGGACATCGAGTTCCGGTTGCTTGTCATCGCAATCGATTTCGACGCCCGGTGCCGTTGGTGTCTGCGCAGCAACCGGGAGGAGGCAACACAGCAACAACGCTGTGAGCAGTGATCCAAATTGGCGTCGCATCAACAACTCCCTCCTGTCCTCACGTGGTGATTCTCTTTGATGAATGTGATGGGGCGTTGAGGTCAAGAAGATGGCGTTCCCCTCCTATCTTCACGCCCCGTACACCGAAGTTGGCAATTCGCTGTGGGTGTTCCACATGACCTCTTCATCCACGCCGGCCTCGAGCAATTGTTGTGTTCGCTTTGGCACGGTTTTGGGTCCGAGGACGGCGCCCGGTCGCCGGGGGTCATCCATGTAGTCGGTCTCGAGGAAAAAACCGTGTTTGGCTTTCGAGTGCGTCTCCACCAACCGATCGAGCGCTCCCTTCCCGCACAACACGCTGGGCGTGAGACCGTGCGTGTTCTCCGTTCGCACATCCGGGGGCGAATAGTGGCGAACGAGTTTTTTCAGATCCATGCCCTGGCGGAGCGCTCGTTTGGCGAGGTCAGGATAGGTGTCCTCGCTTTCCCCCTCCACATGCAATTGCAGCGGAATGCCTTCTTGGGCGGCGAGATGCATGGTTTCATCCAGCAATTCATTGGAAAGGTCCCAGATTTCATCGGACACAGGCCAGTGGGGTCTTCCAACTTCCCCGATGGCGTGAGCGTGCCCTTCGTGAACCAACGCAAGGGCGGCCTCGATGCTGTGGCGGTAATTCTCAACCGCTCGCTCCTTGCCGGCTGCGCCCTCATCGCCGACCCATCGCTCAAACTGGTGAGCAAAGGCTGCTGGGTGAGGGCCAAGCACCACACGAACGCCCAAGCCGACCTCATCTCGAACCGACTGCGCCATGGCGACGGTGTCCCTGTAGGCCGCTTCATGACCGGCCAGCGATTCAGGAGGCGCGGTGAAATCTGGGCAATGAACCAGCACGATGTCGGTTCCACCAACCCGCTGGAATGCACGAGCTGCATCCAGAAACAGACCCCGACGGTTGAGGTGGAAATGGTTGTCCAAAATCGGACCGTCGTAGACCATACGAGCCCCTCAAATTCGTTGCACGAACCAACCTTGGTCGGCGAACACGCCCTTCCAGTAAACGGCGGCCATTGCAACCATGTTGGGGTGTCGAGCGTCGGCGACGACGCACTTTCCATTGGGCCAAATTTGGACGGTCAGACTATGACGCGTGTCGGTCAAGGTGGTGCATCCTAGGCGGGCATCGTACTCGGCTGAACCCGAAGGAAGCGAGGCCGGAATGGCTTCGAGATTGACGGACTGGTCAAACTGGAACGAGACAACGACGGGGCCCATCTCGGCCACCAAGCCACTGTCGTCCATCCCCATGCGGAGCAGCAGTTCCTTGGCGGCGGCGCGAGCCGCTTCAATACGGTGTGTGCCGTGAACGACGATGCGCCCCTCCTCATCGATGACGAGGGTGGCTCGTGGCCGTTCCATCGCCTTGATCACCACGCCGCTGTTGCGTTGACCACCGACCTCAGCGACCACACGGTCGTGGTCGAGGGGCGTCGGGCAAACAAAGCGAACGAGTTGATTTTCAACGCGGACGTCGATGCTTCCGGTCGCCATCTCACTCTTCCTCCGTGTGAGTGGAGGCGGTGGCTGTTGATGAAATCTCCTCCACCGTCCTGTTTGTATTCAGCGCCTTCACCATGGCCGCTGCGTGAGGCTGGTGAACCACGAGCAGCAGGGTGGCGTCATTGCCAAGATTGGAACGAAGCGAGGCGAGGGCCCCGCGCACTCGCGCAGCATAGCGTTCATCGCGCCGGTTGGCAAGAGCAGGCGTGCTCAACCACTCGGAAAGCTCCCACCAAGCAGCGGCCAACACGCTCGCTGTCGAATAGTCCACGGATTGGCCCTTGGGCGGGGGTTGAGCGTTGAACAGATGATGCTTGACGCTCTTTTTCCACCGCTTTCCCACGCGTACCATGCCCAGTAATTTCCGCCAGTGCGAGACGGCTCTTGCTTCCTGCGTCAAGTAATCGCCCCAGTCCTCATCATCGGCCAAGGGTTCGATGAAGAAGACCGCCCGGCCGTGCCGGTCGGCGTTTCGTTGAAGCCGGCGGGGTTCCGGGTCGGGGAAACGCCCGCCCTGAAGACCTTCAAGCGTCTCGATGCCTTCGATGTATTTGCCGAAGGCGCCGCCGGAGAGCAGCGCGTGGGTGAGGTTGATGCCTTGCGATTCCGCTTCATCGGCTTCTTCCTGAATCCACAGATCAACGACATCGGGCGATTCGAGCAGCGCCAAACCATGCCAGGTCGCCCTCGGTCGCATGGCGTTGGGGTACACCACCGTGGGCATCGTCCCGTGGACGATGACGCGTCCACCGTCAGGGTCCTCCCAGACCGTATCGGTCCACAACGAGGACATGCAGGGGCCTCACTGGTTGTTGACCCAGTCCTGAAGGGACTCGACGTTCCATCCTTGGTCAAAGTAGCCTTGGATTTCTTCTTGGGTCCACTGCGGGAACTGCTGCATGGCTCGTGCCATTTCCGGGTCAACATCGGCAGGAATCTGGGCGAGGACCTTGGTCTCACCGTAGCCCTCGTCCTCGTCCTCTTCCTCGTATTCGTCATCGAGCATGGAGGCACCGCCGCCTCGACGGGCGAGCACGAAGACCAGTGTGCCGAGGACGCCGATCACAGCGACCAAGATGATGACGATGAGCAACAGATTGGAACCATCCTCTTCGGCCTGAACCTTGACGTTGAACACATCAGCCCATTGGCCTTGGGAACCATCGTAGATGCTTTCGCTGGAGCCGTTGAGGCTGATGGTGTAGTACATGCCCGTGGTTTGAGCGGCGAACGGAGCGAGGGTGACTTCCACCCAATCGCTGACCTCTTGGATGCCGAGTTCAGGCGTGGAGACCGTGTCTTCGACCACCGGGGTACCGCCATCGGTCACCGACTTGATGACCAAATCGGCGACGCCGGCCATCGAACCGGTGTTCTTGACCTTGATGCGGAGTTTCATGCTCTCACCAACACGTGGGTCATCGCTCAAGAGCACGTCCTGAATCTCGAACGTGGCCTTCTCTTCAATGAAGGTGTATTCGGACTTGTGCTGGGCTTGACCGGAGAAGATGGGCAGCACGCTGCCGTCCTCTTGCGCTCCACCGCCCAATCGAACGGTTGAACCCGCAGAGTCAGCACCTGAGATCCAGAACACGACCGTGGGCTGGTTGGCTTCGTTGACCTCGGCGTCAAAGACACGTGGCTCGTTATCGGACAGAGGCCACAGGTCAAGGCAGGTCGCCGTTGCCAAGTAGCCGCCGCTCAGGGTGCTCAACGACAAGGTGGCCGAGGAGGGCTCAAATCCAAAGTATTCGGCGTATTCGGACCACGGCGTGTAGTCGATGGTGTTGCTGTAGAACATCCAGTTGACCTGAAGGTCGCCGGGGAACATGGCTTCCTGCTCCTTGATTTGGGCTTGAATGTCGACGCAGTGGTAGTTGGCGGTCGACAGGGTGTTGGCGATGATGCGGTCGTTCGCAGCGGCCGGAAGGGCCCCCTTCTCGGCAAGCCAGGTGTTTGGCAGCACTTCGGGCGGCGTTCGGTCAACCTTGAGTGTAAACTCACCGCATCCGTAGGAGGTGGAGGTTGCGCACAGGGCTGCCGTGAAATCTTCTGCACCCACTGGGAGGTTGATCAGCTTGTACGTGTAGGTGTATTCGTTGGTGAACACGGGTGCTGTGATGTTGATGTCAAACACACCGCCGGTGAAAGAGTGCGTGATGACTTCACCGGGTGTGGCGATGTACCCTTTGTCGAAATTTTCAGCAGCGTCCTGCCGGGTGATCTCCAACGTCAGTT
>JAYYDY010000044.1:0-4073 GCA_036160375.1 Thermoplasmatota archaeon
GTCACCGGTTGTGTTGCCTACACCCGGGTCGACGGTGAATTCCATGCCTTCTCGGCCAAGTCCGTGGTCCTCGCTACCGGCGGCATCACCCGCTGCTGGTCGGTTTGTTCCGGCTCGTGGGAGTACACTGGTGACGGGCACGCCCTCGCCTTGTGGGCCGGCGCAGAACTTCGCGACATGGAGTTCGTTCAGTTCCACCCCACAGGTATGGTGTGGCCACCCTCCGTTCGTGGCATCCTCGTCACCGAGGGTGTTCGTGGCGAAGGTGGACGCCTGACCAACAGCGAAGGCAGCCGATTCATGTTTGACTACGTGCCAGAAATGTTTGCCGGCGACCACGCCGACACCATCGAAGAAGCCGACCAGTGGGTCGAAGAAGTCGTCAGCGGCAAGTTGGCAACCGTTCGCCGACCACCTGAACTCCTGACCCGAGACGTGGTGGCCAAGGCCATCAACGAGGAGGTCAAAGCAGGACGTGGTTCCCCTCACGGCGGTGCCTTCCTCGACATCTCTCACCGCGGTGAGGAAGCCATCATGAAGAAACTCCCCTCGATGCACCACCAGTTCAAGGAACTTGCTGGCGTTGACATCAGCAAAGAGCCAATGGAAGTGGGGCCAACGGCCCACTACGTCATGGGTGGCGTCATCGTTGACGCTGAATCACAGGAAACGACCGTTCCCGGTCTCTTCGCCTGCGGCGAAGTCGCCTCGGGGCTCCACGGCGCCAACCGGCTCGGTGGAAACTCGCTTTCTGACCTCATCGTGTTCGGCAAGCGAGCCGGTGAGTTCGCCGCCAAGCGAGCCAAGGACCTGGCTCAACCCTCCATTGACGACGGACAGGTTGAACAAGCCATCAACGACATGTTGGCACCGCTTCAGCGAGAGGGTGGCGAAAACCCGGGACGTATCTATGATGAGATGCGAGACATGATGCAGGCCAAGGTCGGCATCATTCGAACGAAGAGCGAACTTGAGGAAGCGCTCGATGACATCAAGGCGTTCAAAGAGCGCGCCCTGGCCTGTTCTTCGGGCACCTCTCGCAAGTACAACTCAGGATGGCATCAAGCCCTTGACCTGCTCAACATGGCCGATGTCTCCCACGCCGCTACGCTGGCGGCCATCACCCGTGAAGAGAGCCGAGGCGGCCACACACGGGACGATTTCCCAACACCAGAGGACGAGTACTGGGGCAAGACCCTCAACATCATCTGGATGGAAAACGGCGAGATGAAGATTCGACAAGAACCTGTGGAGGAGATGCGCGACGACCTCCAGGACGCCCTCAAGGAAGTGAAGGCGATGATCGCTGAGCGCGCAGCAGAAGCAGGAGGTGGAAACTGATGTCCCTCAAAGGCACGAAACAATCGTTCAACATTCTACGCGGCGAAGGCGATGATGCCAAACTCCAGGCCTATGAACTGGAACTTGACGAAGGCATGGTCGTGCTCGACTGCCTGCACCGCATCCAACACGACCAGGAACCCGACATGGCGGTTCGATGGAATTGCAAAGCCGGGAAGTGCGGTTCGTGTTCTGCAGAAATCAACGGACGACCACGGCTGATGTGCATGACGCGAATGAGCGACGTGGTCGCAGAAACGCCGGCCGGTCAACCGATTGAAATCCGGCCGATGAAGACCTTCCCCCACGTCAAGGACCTCGTCACCGACGTCAGTTGGAACTACGACGTGGCCCAGCGCATCGCACCCATCAACGGACCTGAGGAAATGAACTGGGAGTTCAACCAAATGGAGGCCGACCGGGTGCAACACTTCCGCGAGTGCATCGAATGTTTCCTGTGCGTCAACACCTGCCACGTGCTTCGAGACCACGAGCTGTTCGACGACTTCGCCGGCCCACGCAACCTGGTCCGCTTGGCGCAATACGAAATGCACCCCCTCGATATCGAGGACCGCGTCCCCGAGATCAAGAAGGAGTTCGGTGTTGAGTACTGTAACATCACCCGATGCTGCACCGAAGTCTGTCCAGCAGGTATCCAAATCACCGACGACGCCATCATCCAACTCAAGGAGCGCGTTGTGGACCGCTACTACGACCCGCTGCAACGCATTTGGCGCACCTTGACCCGTCAGAAGGTTCGCTATTGAGCATCAAACGAAGGGTTGGGTGAAGAGACCTCATCCCCGGGCGATGAGCCAATCCCGAATCCACTGCTCACCGATGCCGTCGTAATCCACGTTGGGTGGCTGAAGCGGCCGAACGATGACAAGAATGTCCAACTGGCCGCCCCACGAGGCTTTGGCCACCATCGAGACCTCACCGACCTTCGTCCCCTCCGGGTCGGAGCCAAACGCGGTGGTGTTGATGTCGTAGGCTCTGTACACCACCGTCTCAACATCGCCGGAATCCCAACTCCCGAGGATGATGTCGATGGTGGACGGCGCTGGCACGGACCGTAGCGTGATCTCTTCGGGGTTAAGTCGCACGAAGGGCACCTCCTCGTCAATCAACTCAATCGCTTGATGTAACCGGCCCGTTTCCATGTTCATGAGCGAAGCCAAGTTCAGAGCCACCGTCTCTGCACCCATCACGCCCGGTTGATGGGGGAGGCGCATGGTCAGCGACTGAAGCACCACCACGTCGGTGGTGACCCAGGTGTACTGCTGGCCGGCAGGGTAGAGCGGTGCATGCGGGTTTTCGGTGAACAAGGGCTGACCCCAATCATCGGGCGCAACGGGTTGAGAAACCGGTAGAAAACCGGTCGCGCCCATGCACAGAACCGCCACACTCAGCGCCATCAACCGAGGTGTGCGCTGTTCAGACCATTCCTGTCGGCCGGCTGGACTTATCACGGAGAGCAACAACAGGGCGGGAAGCGCTAACAGCGCGCCCGCTGGAACAATCCAGATGAGAACGGCAAAGGCAAGGGCCATGCGCACACCGTTGGCCCCAATGGCTCCGGTCCAGTGATGCTCTTCCGCGTCCTTGGTTCGCCGATGGTGGAGGTACAACGCAAGCCCACCTCCTGCGAGAGGGGCCAACGACTGGAGAACGCCCTGCCACATCGTCAATACCGGGTTGGAGTCGAAACATGCCTGCCATAGAGGTTCGCCTCTCGCCAAGGTTGATGCGAGGGTTTCCCGTGGGTTTGGCCATGGCGGAGCCGGTGCTTTCCTTCCAGTCGGTCCAGCACCGACACGCCATTCCCGCTCCGAGGCTGTTCAAACCCTGGGCCAAGCGAGCAGGTCCCGGCATCGTCGGCCTGTCTCTTGACCTCTACGAAGGGTCGGTCTTGGGACTCATTGGACCGAATGGAGCGGGAAAAACAACGCTGCTGCGAATGATGGCCGGTGTTCTGCCCGTCCAAGAAGGGAGCATAGAAGGCCGATTTGACGGCCAAGGCTGGCAACCTGTGGACGACCTTCGCCAATGGGTGGGCCACATGCCAGAACAGGTTCGTTGGCAAGGCCGAACCACAGTCTACGAAGCCTTGAGCCAACTGGGCGAAATGCGGGGAACCTCCGAGGCGAAAATCCAGCGCCTTCTCGCTCTGGTTGGCCTACGTTCCCGAAAGGACGAGGCGTTGGATAACCTCAGCCAAGGCATGCGACAACGCCTCTCGATTGCGGCAGCCTTGCTTGGCTCGCCAAAGGTGCTCTTGCTCGACGAACCGTTCAACGGGCTGGACCCCGTTGCGGCCGAAGCTTTCGCTGCTTTGGTGCGAACACTGGCTTCCAAAGGCGTCAGCGTGGTGATTTCATCGCACATGGTGGCCCAACTTGAGGGGTTGATTGACCGTATTGGCCTCCTCCACCGGGGGCAATTGCTTGACGAGGGACCACTTGCGGATGTCGAACGTCGTCTTGGACTTGAAGGACGCTACATCATCACCGGCCAAGGCGAGGCCGATGCCTTGAGTTTCGCTCCGGCCGATGATGTTCTCGAACACCATCAAGACGATGACGGCTGGACCTTGACGGTGAAACAAGACCCACAATCGGTGCTTTCTGCGGCCATGAAGGCCGAAGCCAACCTGACATCGTGGGCACCGGTGCGGCCCAACTTGGTCGAATGGTTGTGCGCTGCGACCGGCATGAGCGTGGATGATATTT
>JAYYDY010000045.1:0-4672 GCA_036160375.1 Thermoplasmatota archaeon
TTGACCGCTCGTCAAGGAAATCAGCGCTGTACAATTCTCGGTGCAACTGGTTCACAAAGTCGGTGCCGGCCAGCCCAAACTGGTCGAGCAATTCGCGGAGTCTTCGCCGTGCGACGTGAAATCCGTCGTCTCGACAGGCCATCAGGTATTGGTGGAGGGCTTCGGGTGGGGCGGTCGCGGAAGTTTCGTAGACCAATTCTCTGCCCACCGTGGTGTTGAGTGCGGCGGCGACCTGAAGGGCGGTCAACGCTTTGCGCAAATCACCTTGGGAGATGCGCGTCAAGGCTTCCACTGCACCGTCTTCCAATGTCAGCCCCTCAACCTCTGCGACATGGGTCACTTGGGAAGCAACGTCGGCGTCGGAGAGTGGCCTGAACCGAAACACAGCACAGCGCGATTGAATGGGTTCGATGATTTTGGAGGAATAATTGCACGACAGAATGAATCGGCAGGTCTCGGCGTATTGTTCCATGATGCGGCGAAGGGCGCCCTGGGCATCGTTGGTCAGCGCATCGGCTTCGTCGAGGAAGATGATTTTGAAGGCCGCACCGCCGTAGGGCTGGGTTCGGGCGAATTGCTTCACCTTGGTGCGAATGCTCTCCAATTTTCGCTCGTCTGAAGCGTTCATCTCGAGAAGGTTCTGGCGAAATTCCTCGCCGAAAATATCCTTTGTCAAGGCCCTGGCCGCCGTTGTTTTTCCAGTACCGGGCGGTCCCGCAAAGAGCAGGTGAGGGAAATTCTTGTTGCCAGCGTAGGTTCCCAGCCGTTGAACGACGGCTGCCTGACCTTTGATCTGGGCCACCGATTGGGGGCGGTGTTTCTCAACCCAGAGTTCGCTCATACCCTTGCTTCTCGTTGACGAGCCTCCTTCAACATTCGCATGGCAAACGACCATCGTTTCCCCTCGAAATTCATTGATATGATTTGGGCGTCGCAATCCACAAGAGGGAAAAGTCCCTATAATGGGGAGTGGTGTAAGGGATGAGTCCCATGCGTAGCGTACGAATCCTTCGTCCCCAAGCCACCGCGCTTTTGCTCGTTTTGATGTTCATCTTCGCCGACCTTTCCCTGCCTCAAACCATGGAAGGTTGGTCTGAGTTGGAAGATGAAAACACCGTGCAGCGGGCCGTTTCCTACCATTCAGCGAACGCTGATACCTACATCACGGCCGCCTCTCCGTCGTCAACCTTCAACACCTCGGTCTCAGGGACCCTTGCTGACGGTGTTGGCCAAGCGTCCAGATTGTTGCTTCGATTCCCGATGAACTTCACATCAAGCGACACCGTTCACGAGGCCAGCGTTGCTCTGCAGTGCACCACCGATGTTCTCGGGCCTGCTGAATTGACGGCCTATGTGGCCAAAATGGACCGCTTGTGGAACGGTTCGCACGCCTCTTGGGTCGCCTATGACAATGGCCAACTGTGGTCGACGGCGGGTGCTGAAGGCGCAGCCGACCGTGGCGAATGGGAGCCTCCCACCACACTAACGGGCAACGGAACCTTGACCCTGAACGTCACCGCTCTGGCGCAGGATGCTGCGAAGAACAACGCAGGCAACCTCTCGCTTGTCGTCTCGTCGTTTGGTGCCAGTTATGATTGCGCCATGTCCGAAGCAATGAGCGCCTCCGACCGCCCTCAACTCACGATCGACACCACGAACAACACCGCTGCGACCAGCGGTGCAACCGTTTCCACCGACCTTCCCGTGGAGGACGGTGCGCCTTGGATGGAAGCGGATTTCCTGCTCCAAGCCGTCACCACGCCAACCCTCTCCTACGACCAGAACACCGGAACTGACGTTGAGATTCAATTGAGCAACGACGCCGATTGGCGCTCTGAAAGCGACGAAGCATGGCACTTCTCGACGCTGTGGTCCACCTTCGCTTCAACGGGCACATCCGGCGCTTATGACCTCCCCTCTTCCCTCGCCTTGGTGAACGGAACCACGATGCACATGCGCGTTCGAGCCGTTGACAGCAACGACCAGTGGGGCCCTTGGGACAGCACCAGTTTCCTGCTCCCAACTCACAACGTGGTGGATAACGGGGACGGCACCGCCACCATGACCTTCGGCCCCACCGATACCGGGCTGGAATCGAATTTCCTTCAGGACGCCACCGTCAGTGAAACCAGCAAAACGATCACGTACGGCGACGCCTCCACCCTCGAGGCCAGCATGACGTCAAGCAAGGAGCGCTTGATTCACTTCAGGGCCTCGTTGAACCAACTCGGCCTGCACGACAACTTGACCATCGTGAACGCTGAGATGAAGTTGACGCGCTCCACCTACACCGGCGACCCGATGATCTCGATTCACGGCATGGAAGAATCCGGCCTTTGGACCGAGGACGGTATCACCTGGAATCGGATGTCCACCAACGGCTTCTCTTGGTACGATGGTGGTCGTTCCAACGGCACGGCAGCCTTCGCTCTCGCCGACGGCAATCAAACCAGCTCCAGTTTTACCTTTGACCTCGACCACGCCGTCCAAAACTACCTCGATGGGGGCGACGATGCACCGTTGGACATGCTGATTGCGGTCCGTGGTAAGTACGAATCCTACACCAACGGTGAAGGGATTCAATTCCACTCGGCTGAAGCCTCGAACCCCAGCGATACCCCGTCGTTCTCGCTCACCTACGAGTGGGGCAGCGGCACGCCGCCCGCTTCGGTCAACCTAACCGCACCTGCTGAGGGCTTGGCCATTTGGAATCAAACCGGCCACAACCTCTCCGGCAACACGCAGCCATCGTTGAATTGGACGACCCCTTCCACAGGCGATGACATCCTGTTTGAACTGGCCACCGACGAAGACTTCCGTCTGCGTGAATTGCGCGTTGACACCCGTGTTGACAGCGATTTCAGTCCCTCCGACGGCACCCTTCCGATGACCGGGGCCAAGACCCTTGAAGTCGGCAACATGTACTTCTGGCGCATGGCAACAGTGGACAGTGACGACCACTACGGTGAATGGGTCAGCTCCAGTTTCCTCGTTTCCTCCGCCGAAAGCACATGGTTGGGTGGCGACCGCTACGAGTTCAGAATGAAGCACGGCAACGGTTCGCAAGACAATCAATACCCTGCGTGCATGGACACCTACATCGACAGCGCTGCATCAACCGACAACTTTGACGGCGACTCGGAGATGACCATTGATTACAACCCGTCGGGAGGCGAAATCACCGCCCTTCTGGGATGTAACCTCGTGTCCAATTTGTTGCCCAACGGCTACGCTGTGGAATCTGCCCACTTGTCAATGACCTTGACATCCACGACCTTTGGCAGCCCGACCATCGCCGTTTGGGAGAGCAGTGAACACGATTGGAACGCCGAGGACGCCACGTGGGCAAGTTATGACGGTTCCAACGCGTGGGACACCGCCGGTGCCAAGGGTGCTGAACGAGGCTCCCTCCTGGACAGCGTGAGTGTGGGCAACTCCTTCTTTGAAGGAGACAGCGTGGAATGGAACGTCACTCTTGCGGTTCAAAACGCCATGCGCGAAGACCGCCGAGTGGACTTCATCGCAGGCATGTTAGGCGCAGGTTCAGGCGGTGCTCGAACCGCTTACTTCAGCACGGCCGAAGATTCCATGGCGAATCGCCCTGAACTCTCCTTTGTTTACGTCCCTGGTTCGGATGCTTTGCCCTCCGACCCAGCGCCGTCCCTTCCACTCAACGGCTCGTGGTCCATCGGAACCGGCGTTGATTTGACGCCCATCGCCCAACCCGAACTGGTCTGGAACTTCGCTGGTTCAATGGCGCTGGCTGGCTACATCGTCCAACTCGACACCCAAAGTGACTTCTCATCGGTCAACAGCCTCACCTACACCTCTTGGAACGATGCAGGTTTTGATGTGACCAACACCACCTTTACGTTGCAGTCCGACCTTGACGATGGGAAAACATGGTACTGGCGGGTCCGTGCCGTATCAGCGACCAACCAAATTGGAAACTGGTCGTCGTCCTATCATTTCCAACTTCCTGACTTGAATACGGTGGTCTTCAATTCCACCAAGGCTTCCGTTGAACTGCGACACCATGGCGCTCTTCCGCACTTGAATACGCCTCACTTGGTTGACACCTATGTCATCGAGAACGGTTCGGGCTCCGATGACACCCATGAAAACGCCACGACGCTTCGTGTCGGTGAGCAGTCCACGGGCTACCAGTCCGCTGCGCTCATTCGAATTCCGCTCGCTGAGGTCCCACAACCCTCGGGCGCACGGGTCACCGGCGCGGAGTTGAGTTTGTTTGCAGAATACGGTTCGGCAGAGGATGAGCCCGTCGCTATCCGTCCCGTTCTCCAACCGTGGACGACTTCGGCCAACGCCACCACATACGACGGCACCAACACCTGGTCAGAGCGTGGCGGTCGCGACATCGGTGTTGACGTCGGCAGCTATGTTGACCTCGTTGACAGTGTGGAAGATGATTGGATGGATTTCGATGTCACCGAGGCTGTTCAAGGTGCACTTGCCAACAGCCAGAATTTTGTCTCGTTGATGGTTTACACCTCTTCACAAACCACGGATGAAATCATCTTCACCTCCACTGAAGGCAGCGCCAGCGAGCGTCCCTACCTCACACTGACTTGGGAAGACGGAACCGTCGCAACCCCGACGGTGAGCGGCGTGAACAGCGCGCCGACCAGCGGTGCCATCGTTTGGGACACGG
>JAYYDY010000046.1:0-5710 GCA_036160375.1 Thermoplasmatota archaeon
CGAGCAGTACAACTTGTCCATCGGACAGAGCAACTGGCGTTTGCAAGCGTCGCTGGCTGCAGACCAATCCCCTGTTCTCGACGCATGGGATGGCGAATCCACCGTCGTTGTTCAATTGGCCATGCCCGGTGGACTCAACCCAGGCTACTACTCGGTCACCATCACGGCGACCAGCGTTGACGACGCCTCCGTTTCGGATTCTGTTGAACTCATCATCGAGATTCTCGAGACCGCAGCGGTGTTCGTCTCCGACGAAGAAACGGGTCAATCCTACATCCCGGGAGACCTTCCTCAAACCATGTCATTTGAGGTGCGCAACGATGGCAACAAGCCTGACAGTTTCGCCATGTCCCTCAACATCCCCTTGGGCATGGACGCTTCCTTTACCAACCTCATCGATGGCAACACGCCAGAAATTGAGATCGGTGCAAGCTTCAACGTCTCCGTGGAATTCTCGTTCATTGAGGGAACGGAGGGCAGTTTGAACCTGAAGGTCATCGCCACCAGCGTGGCCGACAGCACCATCAGCGCCACCGGCCAAGCAACCTACCTTGTTGGTTCGCAGGATTGGCTGCGAATCTTTGCCATTCAGCCTCTCGAGGTCTCCGAGGAGGGTGAGTATGAAGTCAAGGTCCGCATCGTGAACCAGTACACAACGGGCCAACGGGTGGTCATGGACCTCGACACGAGCGAATCCAATTCGTGGTTCCAAACCTCCATCGCCCGCTTGGACAAGGATTTCACGCTCGCCACTGGCGAAACCAAAGAAATCACCATCACCGTCGACGTCACCGAAACGACGCTGAAGAATTTGAACGATGAGACGCTGACTGTGAACCTAACGGTTTGGGCCCGTTCCGAAACCGTGAGCGACGCCGCCAACGCCGTCATGGAAGTCAATTTGATTCGCATGGACAGCAGCAGCGCCAGCGGCGAAGACACCAGCTCAGGCCTCCCGTTGGAAGCCATCGCCATGTGGGGCGTGTTCCTCCTCATCATCGTTGGCGGTGTCGTCGTGCTGCTGTCGATTCTCCGAACCGAAGAGGAAGAAGACGAGTACGCCAACTGGGGCGAGGACGGCTACGAGGACAGTCTCTCTGCTACGTACGGCGCCGTCGCTGCCGCACCTTCCATCCCAACTTCGATGCCCACGCCAGCGCCCGCACCAACTGCTCCTGCTCCTGCCGCCGCGGCGGTGTCTGAGGATGCAGGGCCACCGCTCCCCGCTGGCGGTCTGCCAGCCGGTTGGACGATGGAACAGTGGAAACACTACGGCCAACAATGGCTGGAACAGAACCAGCAGTGAGCCGGTGAATTCCACCACACGGTGGAAGCGTAGGGTTCAAGTCGCAGGCAACCTCGCCATGAATGCCGGAGGGCAAACGCATGTATGGAAACGGACAGGCTCCTATCTTCATTCTGAAAGACGGTACACAACGAACACGAGGCCGTACGGCCCAATCCAACAACATCGCCGCTGCCAAAGCGGTCGCTGATGCTGTCCGCTCCACCCTCGGTCCAAAGGGCATGGATAAGATGCTCGTCGATTCCATGGGTGACGTGGTCATCACCAACGATGGTGCCACGATTCTCAAGGAAATGGACATTGAACACCCGGCTGCAAAGATGATCATCGAGGTCGCCAAAACCCAAGAGCAACACTGCTTTGACGGCACCACATCGGCGGTCATTCTCTCAGGCGAACTGCTCAAGCGAAGTGAAGACTTGATTGAGCAAAACGTTCACCCAACGGTGATTTGCGAAGGCTTCCGACTCGCAGCAGAACGAGCTATCGGCCTGATGGAAGGTCATGGCATTTCCACGGAAAACGAGGACAGCGTGCTTGAAGAGGTCGCAAAAACCGCCTTGACGGGGAAATCGGCGGGTGCCGTGAAGTCCTTCATGGCCGACATCTGTGTTCGTGCCGTCAACGCTGTTGGCGTGGTCGAAGACGGTGAGCGCCTCGTTGACCTTTCCGATATCAAGGTCGAGAAGCGCCAAGGTGGCTCCATCAAAGATTCAACCCTCATCGACGGTATTCTCTTGGACAAAGAGCGTGTTCATGCCGGCATGCCACGCAGTGTGAGCGAGGCCAAAATCGCCCTCGTGAATTCTGCCATCGAGGTCAAGAAGACCGAAGTTGACGCCAAGATTCAAATCACCGACCCCAACCAATTGGCCCTTTTCTTGGAAGAGGAAGAGAACTACATCCGCAACCTGGTCAACACCATTGAGAAGGCCGGTGCCAATGTTTTGGTTTGCCAGAAAGGCATCGATGAATTGGCCCAACACTACCTCTCAAAGAAAGGCATCTTCGCCATTCGCCGGGCCAAGAAATCCGATATGGAAGCCCTTGCCAAAGCCACGGGTGGAACCATCATCACCAACCTCGAAGACATGAGTGGTGATGACCTCGGCCAAGCCTCGCGTGTTGAAGAAAAGAAAATCGGCGACTCTGATATGACCTTCATCACCGGCTGCCCGGAAGCAAAATCCGTGTCCGTCCTTCTCCGTGGAGGGACCGAGCACGTGGTTGACGAAATTCGCCGTGCCTTTGATGACGCTGTTGGTGTTGTTTCAGTTGCGTGGGAAGACGGGGCTGTTTTGACCGGCGGCGGCAGTGTGCTCGCCGCTCTTTCGCGTGACCTTCGCACCTACGCTGAAACCGTTGGCGGCCGTGAACAAATGGCCATTGAGGCCTTTGCATCTGCCCTTGAGATCATTCCTCGTACGCTTGCAGAAAACGCTGGACTTGACCCGGTCACCACGCTCATTGAGTTGCGAAAAGCTCACGCTGACGGTCAGTCCCACGCCGGCATCAACGTCTACGAGGGTGGCGTGGTCGACATGAAGAAGGCCAACGTCGTTGAACCCCTTCGCGTGGTCGAGCAAGCCATCCAATCGGCAACGGAAACGGCCATCATGATTCTCCGAATCGATGACGTCATCTCTTCCAAGGGCGTGCCCATGGATGAGGGCATGGGCGACATGGGCGATTTCCACATGTGATGTCCCTCAATCTCTGCTAGAAATCAGGCTGAAAAACGAACCACGGGAAGCCTTTTTGCCGTGTGGTTTGATAATAACCTTCAAAGGCCACTGAAGGCTGGCAAAGAACACTCACAGAGCGTGAGCAAGGGGTCGTCCTATGGCAGTGGTCGCAAAAGTGTGGATTGACGAAGACTGTATCACCTGTGACGCCTGTCAGGACATCTGTCCCGAGGTCTTCGAAGTCACCGATGATTCGTCGATGATTTTGGCCGCTGTCCGTACCGACGGTGTGTTTGACCGAAACGTGGGCGGCTCGCCGCTGGTCGGAACGCTCGGAACGGAACTCGGCGACATCATCATCGAGGCTGCAGAAGCCTGTCCTGTTGAAGTGATCAAGTACGAACTGGTTGGCGACGGCGCCGCAGAAGAAGTGGTTGAAGCCGCTCCGGCCGCTGTTGAAGCCGCCCCCCCGGCCGCTGCCGCTGCACCTGCTGCCGGTGTTTCCGATGCTCTGAACGCCGTTTTCGCCGGCGACCGCTCCATCAACATCCTCTTTGGTTCCCAAACCGGCAACGCTGCTGGTCTGGCTGAAAAGACCGCGAAGTTGGCTGCCAATTACGGTCTTGAAGCCAACGTGGTGGACATGGACGGCTTTGACCCTGCTCGATTGGCGACCATGAAGCGCGTCATGATCATCACCTCGACATGGGGTGAAGGTGAGATGCCCGATAACGCCGACGGCATGTGGAACGCCATCAACGCCAACGGCCCCGCTCTTGGCTCAGTCCATTTCTCCGTCTGTGCGATTGGCGACACGTCCTACGACGAATTCTGCAAGGCCGGCCATGATTGGAACGACAAGCTCGCTGCTCTCGGTGGAACGGAAGCCTACCCCATTCAGGAATGCGATGTTGACTTTGAACCGCCCTGGAAGATTTGGGTTGAAGAGGCTCTTCCTCTCCTGGCTTGCGTCGATGAATCCGGAACGCTCCAACTTGAACTGCTTGAGGAAATGAAGGCCTACGGCGCTGGCGATGACGACGATGTTATCGAAGGCGACTTTGCTCCCGGCATCATTGAACAAGATGAATTGACCATCACGCTGGAGATTTTCCGCTACTGCCCACAGGCTGCCGAATCCGGTTGGGACACGCTGACCTGTTCTGTACCCGGGCACGCCACCGTTCAGGACCTCCTCATCACCATGCAACGCGAAGTTGACGGAAGCCTGGCCTTCCGACGAGGTGGGGCTGCCGGTACACCAACCACCGGTGTTCGTGTCAACGGGCGTATCGTTCTCGCTGACTGTGTTCAAATCGGCGCATTGACCCAAGATGGTGGTCGTGTCCGTATTGAGCCCCTGCCCGGCCATCCCGTGATTCGGGACCTCATTGTCGACACCGCTCGCTACGAGAGCCATCGCAGTCGTGCAGAGCCTTGGATGCGCACCGACCCCCGTGAGGGTGAACGCCTTCCTTCGGGCATGCCCATGGGCACCATGGATTCAGCCGCCGCCACCGCACTTCACCAGGCTGGCGATGTGCTCTCCTTCCAGCTCATCCAAGCCATGTCGGACACGCTGCCTCACGACCCTCATTACGAAGGTCCTGGCGTTCACTTCCAGCAATGGCTTCGTGTGCTTGACCCACGCACCTCTGAAAAGCAACGTCGCAGCATCATGACCTCCCTCCAACAGAAGGACGGCGTTTGGTCAGAAGCCGACCACGCCAGCCTGATGCGCTACGGAGAGGACGGCCGACTTGCTGCCCGTTCCCTCAACGAAGCCCGTGGCGCTTTGTTGAACCAAAGTCGCTACGCTGGAAAGTCCGGACGACTGGTCAAGTGGTACGGCCGCAGCGTGAAGTGGTCGGGCAACGTGAACGAAACCACGCTGTACCGTCAGGTTCTCGGTCCGCTCGGCTTGGTGAGCAACGTGTTCAGCGGCGTTTCTGCCCGAATGGCGCTTGCGTTCACTCGAAACGGCGGCCCACCCATCCGTGGCCTCCAAGCCCTTCTCGTCCCTCCAGCAGGTTTGGGACGCATTCCAAAGATGTTCAACGGACGCGTTGAGAATTACCACGAGGTCGTCAGTCTGTTCAACGAGATTGACCAACGGTTCTGAGGTGAGATGATGGCAAAAATCGCATATTATCCCGGCAACGTCGCCCGAGCAGGTGCTGCAGAAGTAGAGGACACGATCCAACCCCTGTGCAAGGCCCTCAACATTCAACTCGTGGAGATCCCCCGTGCCAGCAGCGATGGTGGCAACGTCATCAAGCAGGCCACGCCCAAACTTCAGGACGCGTTGGTCGCCCGCAACTTGGCCCTCGCAGAAGCCAAGGGACTTGATGTCATGACGACGTGCGCCACCAGCCATGCCATCATGTGTAACACCGCTCAAGACATGGCAAGAGACCCCGTTTACGCCAGCACGGTGAACAACCTTGTCGCTCGCACGTCCAAGGTTGAGTACACCGGAGAAACGCAATCATGGCACCTGCTTCACTACCTGGTTGAGGAAATCGGCCTGGACAAAATTCGTGATGCGGTCAAGAACCCGTTGAAGATGAACATCGCCGCATACTACGGCCCCGACATGCAACGAGAAGGCGCCTGTGCAGGCGACGACCCGTTCATGCCCACCTACATGGAGCAACTCATCGAAGCCCTTGGTGGTACACCGGTGGATTACGACTCAAAGTGCATGAGCGTAGGTTCC
>JAYYDY010000047.1:0-4406 GCA_036160375.1 Thermoplasmatota archaeon
GACTTGGTTGAGTGATGGGCCAGCGTCCAATTCTGCCAATGTCATTAACGCCATCAAGTGAAGGTTGATTTACCCTCCAATCCATCTTCTGCCATGGCTCAGGCAAGTGATTGGACCGAGCGGCACCGCCCGCGTTCGGAGCAGTTGCTTGAGGGCAACGAGGTTCAACGTCGGAAAATTCGGGCGTGGTTGGATGAGTGGCAAAACGGCTCACCGAAGAAAAAAGCCATTCTCCTCATCGGTCCACCCGGCGTTGGAAAAACAACGGTAGCTCGGGCCATTGCCGAAGACATGGGCTGGAACGTCATCGAACTCAACGCCAGCGATGCGCGCAATGCAGCCGCTATTCGCAAAGCCGCAACCAGCGGAGCCACGCACCGTTCACTTTTCCACGACCCGACTGCTCCTCCGTCCCGCACCCTCATCTTGCTCGATGAAGTTGACCACCTCTCCGGCGGCTTGCGTCAAATCAGTCAAGAACGCATTGAGAAAGCCATGACCGGCGAGGATGACCGGCCCGGTGCAACCCTCAAAGGGGATTCGGGCGGGAAGGCTGAACTCCTTCGGCTCTTGGACCAAACGAAACAACCCATTATACTGGCCTGCAACGAGGAAATGGGGCTTTGGGGTAGAAATTCATCTTGGCGGACCACAAGAGATAGGTTTACCAAACACCTGTTGAAAATCAATTTTGTTCGTGCGAGCGATGAAGCCTTACGCCGAATTGCTCGGCGAGTCCTGCGTGAAGAGGGCATTGAATTTGAAGAAGCGGCCATTGATGCCCTTGCAAAAACAAACCACGGCGACCTACGGGCGCTCGTTCGAGATTTGCAAGTCCTTGCGACCGGACTCAACGGTGCCCCACTGACGCCAGCCATGGTTCAATCGCATGCTGAAGCGAGTCAACGAGACGTCAATGTTGAGATATTTCCTGGCCTTGATAAACTCTATAGAGAAAGGAACAGCGAAGTCGCGTCCAACCTCATTCGAACCATCGACAAGGACCCGTCCGAATTCCTCAACTGGGTCCACTGGAACAACGCTTCGCTGTTCACGCATGCGCCAAGTGTTCGGAGGGGTTCGCAGACGTTATTGCAAGCTGACCGGGCCATGATGGGGCGTTTTCTCAACACCGCTCACCGGTCAACCTATTGGACACAACACTTGACGGCCCTGGCTGCATCCACGGCCAATGCTGTACCTTTGGAAGGTCGAATCTTCCCTTCCTACCCAAGTTATCTGCGAAGACGAGGACCAACAGGACGCAACAGCATTGTTGAGAAACTTGCCGAGGTCTGCGGAACCAATCAATCCACCACCAGAGAGGAATTCCTGCAACCGCTGATGGCCTTAATGCAAGATGACCATGCACTTGGCGACTCTTCTGATTTCGGCCTTTCACTTGCCTTCGGCCTGTCAAGTGACGAACATCTCTCGCTCACAGGTCTCGCCAAGACACGGCGCTCCTCAAAGGCCCTCGCCAAAGCCTACGACGAGGCTGAAGAAGCGCACAGGGAAGCACGTTTGCAGCGACAGGAAGAAACTGATAATGCGTCCTCTAAATCAGTACAGCCACCCAAACTGGAGAAGATGCAAGAACCTGCACGCCGAGATGTCATCGAGCAACCTGAAGACAAGGATGACCAAGGCCCTGCACCTGGTCAGATGACCTTGTTTTGATCGTTTTCACCCTCACGGTCCAAGATGCGCTTGACCATGGCCATGCCTTGACGTTCACCGTCCGATTTCTCCTCACGTCGCCAGCTGTGCGGATGCAGCACAATGATAGCGGTCAGCAATTCAAGACGACCAAACCACATCAAGATGGATGTGAACAACAACGAGTCAAAGCTCATGCTCGCCCATGTCTCAGTAGGACCGTAAGCCCCAAGGGCAGGACCGGTGTTTCCAAGTCCAGAGGCAGCAACTGAGAAAATCGTTTCAAAGGAAGCATCGGGCATCATCATGGCGAGGACGATGCAAGAAAATCCGAACAGAATAACCCAAATGAACAACATGCCGACCACGAGGCTGACTTGCTTTTGTTCAACCACTTCGTTGTTCATGCGAATCATGTGAATTTTCCGTGGCTGAGCGATGCGTGCGAGTTCTCGGAAAGCGACTTTGAGGCCGATTCGGATTCGCATCAGTTTCAGACCACCGCTGGTCGACCCTGCGCAAGCACCGATAATCATCAGCAGGAAGATGATGATGCGTGCGACACCGGGCCAGGAAGCATAGTCGGCCGAAGCATAACCCGTGGATGTGCCGATGGACAGCACGTGGAACAGCGTATCAAGCAAGGCGTTGCCCGCTGCCATCCCGACCATGACCAGTGAAACGGTGATGATGGTCACGGCTGTAAAAATATAGAACAGATACATGCGGAATTCTTCGTCCCTCCATGCCGACTTGAGGTCGCCTGCTCCCATGAGCCACATCAACGTGAAATTCACACCGGCGAGGAACATGAAGACGATGATGATGATTTCAATCGTGGCAGAATCATAGTAGGCAATGCTGGCATCTCGTGTGGAGAATCCACCGCTGGGCATGGTCGTGAAGGCGTGATTGACAGCATCAAACACCGTCATCCCTCCGATGAATTTCAGCGCCAGCATCTCGATGAGCGTCAACACGAGGTAAAGACCCCAGAGCGCCATAGCGGTCTGCCTGAGTTTTGGACGAAGACGGGACAGGGAAGGCCCAGTCAGTTCTGCACGAGCAAGAGCCATGCCCCCACCGATGATGCGCGATAGCACAAGCATCCCCAGCATCACGACCCCCATACCACCCAACCATTGGGTCAGCGAACGCCAAAGCAGCAAACCACGGGGCTGGGCATTGATACAATCAGGCGTGGTTCCCGGAATACAGTTCGGGCTCATGGCGTGGGAGAGTACGGTCGCCCCGGAGGTGGTAAAGCCCGACATGGATTCAAACCAAGAATTTACGAAGCCTCGCAAGATGTCAATGAGAAGGGCGTCGTCAACAAAGGGGCCAACAAAAACACCACCAAACCAGTACGGTAGGGCACCGATGAACACGGTCAAGGGCCAAACGAGGCCGACG
Organism: Thermoplasmatota archaeon; assembly: GCA_036160375.1. Taxonomy (GTDB): domain Archaea; phylum Thermoplasmatota; class Poseidoniia; order Poseidoniales; family Poseidoniaceae; genus Poseidonia. The sequence goes on from JAYYDY010000047.1 coordinate 3,073, forward strand.
CCGACAAAGGCTTCCAAATCCCGAAGCCGTTGGGCAGAATCCGTTCGGGTGAAGAGACCGAGCATGGCGGTGCCCAAACCGCCACTGATGAGCATGGCTGGGCCGAAGGCCCTAAGCGCCAGTTCCCAACCATCAAGCCAGGCCGTGATCAAGGCACAGAGGCCTAAAGGGACCAAGAGGGCGATGAGGGTCCAGCCCAAAATCAGGTTCAGCACATCATAGCGCATGTTCACACCTTGAATCGTTTCTGAGCGTCAGCAACCTTGTCCTTCATGCAAAACAAAACGATGCGGTCGTTCTCAAGCAGAAGTTCATCGGGTTGAGGGTCAATCGATTCCCAAGAACCCCCAATGTTGCGACGTTTGATGAATGCAGGTCGCATCCACTCAGGGAATTTGGCATCGGATACTCGCTTTCCAGCGAATTTTGCGCGTTCGGTCACCTTCAGTGTGATACCCACGACGTTGGGGAGCTCAGCAAGGAGTGCATAGTGACCCGAGAGGGAACGGTGAACGTGAGAGAGGATGTTGTTGACTGCAACGCGATGTCGGTCGACGGCGAAGGAAATACCCATTCGCTGAGTCACCTTGACCAAATCCGCATCGTACAGCATCAACCCCGTGTGAGGGACGCCCAAGTCGGACATCATCAACACCGCAGCAATGTTGGCGTGGTCGTCGTCAAGGGCACTCAACGCCACATCATACCCATCGATGGAAATTTCCTCAAGAACGCTTCTGTCCAAATGGTCGCCATGGATGACCTCGATGTTGATGTCGCCACCCATTTTGGAGCCTGCGAGTTTGTTCGCAAGGTGAAGTTCACGCTCCAGGACCGTGACGGTTGCACCGTGGGCAAGCCAATCCTTGGCCATTTTCGTGCCGATTGAGGATGCACCCACGATGACCACTTTCGGGTTTTCTGGGAAGTACGAAATTTCGTGTCCAAAGGTGATGAGCGCTGGATTGAATCCATCCAAACCGATCACGGCAACGGCCAATCGGTCCCCGATCTCAAGCACGCTCTCATCGTTTGGAATGAAACTACGTTGCCCGTCGCGCTTCACACCCACAATGTTCGGGAAGGCATGAACAAAGTCCTCCTTGACATCCTTCAGCGGCCTCCCAACGATGTTTCGAGCTGTTTCGCCGATGTCAAATTCAATGACGTATGCATCCTCGCCAAACGGAATCACTTCTTCAATATCGGTGGACCGCAATCCAGCATTCAGTCGCTGAATGGCACCGTGAAGCGGGTTGACGACGTGGTCAACTTTGGCCCATTGGGTCAAATGCCCTTGGTTGAATTCGTCCACATAGGAGGCGGTTCGCAGA
>JAYYDY010000048.1:0-5531 GCA_036160375.1 Thermoplasmatota archaeon
ACGGTTTCTTGAACAGGGCTGTTGAAGTTCTCGTTGAGTGCATCCCATCCCCTCTCGTTTTCTCTCACCCTGTTCACCTCTATTCCACCATCAGCGAAAGCCACGCCGGATATTTTCGTGTTCATTCTGGTATTTACAAACCGTATGTACCACTCGCCGGCGCGTTCGGGCGCGAAATGTAACATGGGCATTTTTTCCGAAAAACGGCCATTTCTCGCGCGGAGGCGAAGAAAAAAGGCAGATGGGTTTAATATGAGGATGGACATAGGCAGGCCTACCCCGAATGGGGAAAGGAGGACAAAAATATGCAAAACGAAAACCGAAACGAAGAGGCTGTCAGCCCCGTTATCGCTACCATCTTGATGGTCGCGATCACTGTTGTGCTGGCTGGTGTGCTGTACGTGTGGGCTAGCTCCCTCGCTGAAGGCAACACCGACGGAAACCTTGCCCTTTACGCCGTGAGCGGAAAGGACGCCCAAGGTTCCCCCGGTACTGGTACCGCTGACAACCTGATCATGTTGACCATGGACCAAGGCGGCGACATCAACTGGGCCGCTGTCTCCGTCAAGCTGAGCATTGACGGCGCTGCCCCAGTGACCTGCGACAACCCTGGCGTTGACGGCACCTCTGTGTGCAGCCTCGTCGAGTTCGGCAACACCGACGACCAAGTTTGGTCCGTGGGTGATGGTGTGACCGTTGTTGAAAACAGTGCGGACCTCTGCTCCGGCAGCTGTTCCATCGACGTCACCGTCACGGACACCCGTGAAGGCAAGACCATCGACACCACCAACGGCGTCGTTGCTGAGTGATTTCGATCACTGAGTAGCCACTCTTTCCAGGTCTCTGACCTGTACAACGCGCCTCCGGCGGCTACGGCCGCCGGGGGGGCCTTTTCTCTCAAACTTCCAATTCAACGATGCGTTCACGCACGTCGCTGTGTTGTTCCCACTGATGCAGGGATCGGCCACGTGCGGTGGTGATCAGGGAACGACTCAACACGTCCATGCTCGAAAGCCACTGGCCGAGCAGTGACAGGGGTCCGCTTCGCTGTCCGTTTCGGCTGCGCCACCACAACACCAAGCAGACCGCTTCCGCAATGCTGAATCCAAGATGCAGGCTGTTGGCCAATGTGAACGTGGCCGGCCAACCGTACAGCGCGATGAATCCCCAGCGAAGTACGGCCGAGGCCGTGGCCACCATCATGGCCAGCGGGGCGATGATGTGGAAGTGGTGCTGGCGCCGGAAGATGCGTCCGAACACGCCCTGACTCTTTCCCGTTGCTCGCTTCCTCATCCTGATCAGCAACCGCTGCAGGCCCTGCGCTCGTCGCAGTTTCTGACGGCGCTGACCTTCAACGGTTGAGGGTGCCACGTCGATGAAGGTGGCAAGCGGGTCGGCAACGACCCGCCACCCTTGACATCGCACGGAGGTTGCAATTTGAGCGTCATCAGCGTTGGCGCTGGGGTACAGGTCGTCAATAGCGAGGCAGGACGGCCGCCACATCATGCACGACCCTTCGAGAAAGGGGGTGCTGTCCACCATTGATTCAGCCAAGCGCATCGCTTCCCATGCTGCTCGATGTTGTTCTTCGTCCGGTCGGGCATCGATGCGGTTGGGCACGGCACCGACGGCCCCAATCATGGGGTCGGCGAACCACTGCATCATGCGCTGCAAGCATCCTCGTTCGAGCATGGCGTCCGCATCGGTCATGCAGACCAAACCTTCTGCGTGCTGTCCAAGGTGCGTCAACGCCTTGACCACCGCCGCTGTTTTGCCCTGACGCTGTTCCATGCGAACCACCTCAACGGATGCAAAAGCCTCAGGGTGACGAGAGCGCCAATCGTGGAGCACGTCAAGCGTCCCGTCCGTCGAAGCAGAATCCACCACCAACAGATGAATCGGGAGGTGTTGAGCAGCGAGGTTGTCGAGTTTTTTCCCCATCACTGCGGCTTCGTTCCAGACCGGCAGTAACACGGTCAAGCGTTCGCTGTGATTGGTCCCCTTGGGTGCGTGCTGATGTCGATGGTCTCGGTCCCAGCGGTACATGTCCCATCGGTGCAACACAAAGGGGAGCATCGCGATGCCCATCGCTGCGCCCTCAACGATGGCGGGCACGACGACCATGCAACCGCTCGGGGACGGTTTACCCTTATGTTCTCCTCAAAGGCCGAACACACGGACGGCGGTTTGCCGACCATTTCTTCATCCCGGGGGTGGTGGCAAGGACATGCGCAAGGTGCTGCACGTCGGTCCATGCGATACGCCTGGTGGCATGGCGACCGTCATGCACACGCTGGCCGACCATCCGCCAGAAGGTTGGGAAGCCAACCTGCTCCCGTCGCATGCACCGGGTGGGCTCTGGTCGAAATGGAGCGCCTATCGGCAGGCTCGACGGGAACTCAAGCGACGGTGTAACACTCCTTCGCTTCGCCCCGATGTTGTCCATGTTCACACGGCGGCCGATTGGTCGTGGTGGCGGAAAGCACGGTTGATTCAGGAGGTGCAATCGCAGAACATCGCTGTCGTCGTCCATTTCCATTCGGGCCAATTTGATGCATGGCTTGCCAAAGGCGGTGCACGCCGAGCACAGCAGGTCAACCGTGTCCTCTCATCCTCAAACACCCGAGGCGTGGTTTTGTCGTCGGCTTGGGAGGAACGGCTGCAACCGATGGTCGGTGCTGTCGAAGTCGTTGGTAATCCGTATCGTTCGCTGGATGCATCGGCGGAAATCGGCCGTGACAACCATCACCTTCTGCTGCTCGCTCGAAAGGATCCCGTCAAAGGCCACGCATTTGCTGTCAAGGTTGCAGAGAACCTGCGGCAAGAATTTCCAAATCTCAGGTTGACCATGACCGGAGAATCGCACAGTGAACACGATTGGGTGGACGCCGTGGGATGGGTCTCTGAGGAGGAGAAGACCACATTGCTCGCTCGAGCGAGCATTCTCCTCTTGCCTTCCGCCTTTGAAGGTCAGCCAATGGCGGCTCTTGAGGCGCTTTCAGCCGGTCTGCCGGTTTGCGTCAGCGACCGCGTGGTCGGCCTGCCCGCCACCGTGAAGCAAGCGAGATGGAATGATGTGGAAGCATGGACGGCTGCTGTGCGTGAGATGCTCCTTCGCCCAACCGAAGCATCCACTCTCCAATCCTCGGTTGCAGATCACACGATTGAACGTGTTCAACAGCGGTGGGGATCCGTCTACGACACCTTGCGTTGACGTGCGGTCAAGACGCCTGCCAACCGGTCCACGGTGGCCGTCCAAGCGAGGCGGTGTTGGGCATAGGTTCGCGGACCATCCGCTGATGTGGGTCGTTCAACAAGCGACCTCAGCACCTCCAGCCCGTCCAAGTGGAAGTCTTCCTGAGGCACCAAACTGAACCATGCGTCATCAACGCCGTCCAACTGATGCCCTTCGTGGTCAATGCCAAACACAGGAAGTCCACTGGCAAGGTATTCGCTACGCTTGAGCGGGCTGGCGAGTGCCCACACCGTTCGTTTTGGCATGGGGAGCAAGCCCAGGTGACAGGTCCCGAGAAGCTCGGCGAGTTCGTCTTGTGGCATGGTGCCATGAACGTGAATGAACGCATTGGCTTCGGCGAGCGTCGTCAGTGAGGCCATTAGATCACCTTCGCCCACGAACACCACGTCCACTTCAAGACCTTCCAGGCGTGCTTTCTGCGCCAGCATGGCGCAGGCGAGAACACCTCGGTGGCGGTCCAATCGTCCGTGATACACCATGGTCGTCGTCGGTCGTTTCGCTGTCGGCTTGAACAGTTCGAGGTCAACACCCGCCTGTAGCACGGTGCTGTTCGCGTACCCCGTCTTCTGTTCAACGAAGGCTTGGTGCGCCGTTGAGACCACGAAACCATCCGCACCAGCCCGAACGGCGGTGTTCCATGCAGCCTTCCATCCTCGCCACTGAAGCCGTCCCAGCAAACCAGCATCCGCCGGTGGACTTCGGTCCATGAGCGTCCATGGAATGCCTTGCCGTTCGAGTTCAGGCACGACCCACGCTGCGACACGCCACTCCACCACGGCGATGCTTGCGTTCGGTGCAGTGGCGACCAACCAAGCACGCATTGCTTTTCCGAGGGTTCGGGATTGGAGCCCGCGACGTGCTTGGTTTGGAAGGGCGACGTGGGTGAATCCCTCGCCAGCGAGGCTGACGTTTGAATCAGCGTTGACGAAGGTCACGGCCATGCCGCGCTCCAGCAGACCGTGGATGAGTGCTTGCTGAGTGGTCGAGCACAGGTCGTTCATTGAGCGCCCTGTCAACCAAAGCACGTTCAATGCGTTCACCCTCGCTGTCGTGTGGTGAGAATTTGTTGGCGCAACCCTTCGGTGAATTCGACCGTTGGCCTCCACTTGGTGTCGCGGCACAGGTTGTCGTTGGAACCGATTGAGCGAGCGATGTCGCCGGCTCGTTCGGGCCCGTGGTTGGGGGCATGGCGAGTGATGTGCGGGGCGACCTCCTCCAGCACCCGATGGATTTCACGCATCAAATCCAACAGGGAGCATTCCGTTTCGGTGCACACGTTGTAGACATGGGCGCGTTCACCGTCCCACGGTTGGGTGGCCATCATCAAAACGGCGTTGGCGACATCGCTGACATGGACGAAGTCCCGCGTCTGCAAACCGTCACCAAAGATGGTGGCTGCTTGACCAGCAAGGGCGAGTTCGATGAACTTCGGTACGACCGCCGCGTACGCACCGTCGGACCGTTGACCGGCCCCGTAGACGTTGAAGAATCGCAACGCCACGGCTTCCACGCCGGCTTCTTTGGCCTCGAGCACCTGGTGTTCATTTTGCCACTTGGAGTCTGCGTAGGGTGAATGAAACGTTCCGGCGTGGCGTTCATGCAACGGAAAATCGTCCTTCGTGCCGTACACTGCAGCGCTCGAGGCCATCACGAACCTGTTGACCCCGTGGACCTGGCAGGCCTTGAGGATCGTTGATGTCCCTCCAACGTTGACGTCCATCGTTTCTTGAGGGTGTTCCACCGAGCGCGGGACCGAGACTTGGGCGGCAAAGTGGGCGACAGCGTCACAACCGTTCACTGCGTTGTTCACCACGGCTTCGTCGCGCACATCACCCATGATGAAGTTCGCACCCTTGGCTTCCAGTGCCTCAACGGTATCTTGGCGACCCGTTGAGAGGTTGTCGAGGATGCGCACGTCCCATCCCAAATCGAGAGCCATGCTCGCTGTATGCCCTCCAATAAAGCCCGCACCTCCGGTTATCAGCAGCGTTGGCATGAGCCCTTGGTGGGTTCGCCCGTTGATGAGTCTTCGCTAAATCGGGGCAAGGTTCGCTTGGGTTGAAGCAACTTGATAGGGCGTGTGAAGGGAGTGGAATCATGCTCCGGCGTGTACTCATGCGACGCGCCTACAACGCCGGTCGCTACGAGGCAGCCAGGGAGCACGCACGGCGCCTGCTTTCGAATCCAAAGGAGCGAGCGCTCGCACGAAGCGTGATGGTGCGCTCCTACTGGAACGAGCAAGCGTTTCAGGTGCTCATCGATGTGGCCGATGGAT
>JAYYDY010000049.1:0-3059 GCA_036160375.1 Thermoplasmatota archaeon
CACCGCTCACGGTGGTGGTGGAGGTTGAACTGGACGTCCAGAGCACCATCCCGTTCAACGACCAGGACGAGGACGTTCAAGTTGAACTCGTGCTCACCCTCGCTCGAATGGCTTCGTGAGGCGACCATCGTCATCGCCCAGTTACGACGAAAGCGGCCACGGTGCAACTTTCGTTCTCTGGCCGTCAGCCCAACATCCAAGGGAAGGGGTTTGGAATCAACCCCAACAGGTAGATCAGCGCCAAGATGCCGAGGATAAGGAATCCAATGGCGGTTTCAATGGCGTTGCCAACGATTTGCCAAGGGTCGTTGTATTCGACACCGAAAAGGGCCATGAGGGACATCATCAGGAAGGCGATGGTGCTTGTTGGTGCCATGGTGGGACATCGACCGTCGTCGGTATAAGCGATTCCCCGGCGATGACGTGGGTGGAATCGCGATTCCGTTCACCTTGTTGTTCAATCTTCGCCAAATGAAGCAGTGGAACGAAAATCGGTGCTATAAATTCGGGCCGATTAGCCCCAGCCCATCAATCGCCGAACGGTAGGGGAAGCGCAAAGCGCATTAACGTCGCCCTCGTAAAATCCGTGAGCGCTGGTCAGGTTGGCTCGGAATTCGTCTTCGCTCTTCCCGGCTCCCACCATGGAAACAATGCGATTGTAGGAATCCATTTTCGATGGTGAAGGTTCTTTTTGCCCGAAGTTGGTTTGCTTGTAGCAGGTCGGGCACAAGGCGTGCCCCGTCCATGTCATTCGGCCGCAACCGTTCTGACACGGGTGCTCGTCGGCCACCGGTGCCGCTTGGAATGAACGGTTGGACGTCCCTGAGTTGGCGTTGGCCTGACTGAAAATCGCTTCGAGAATTCGCTGAATTATTCCCATGGTCTCAACTCAATGACTGCGGGGCTGCCCGTGCCCCGCAGTCGGGTGGAGTCCCCTTCAGATGAAGGTAAGGTCATCGCCTGTCGGCTCTCTTGGGCAGAATAATGGTACTTTAGCCGGCAAATAAAGGTTCACACCTTGCTGACCATTCTCAGGGCAGGCTCTGCTCTGCCAGCAACTTCACCGTCGACCTGAGCGGTCTGGACCCCCCACCGTTTGAGCAATTCCAAGTGAGTTGCTGACCAGGGGATGCTCTGGTTGCCATCCCCGGCGGCCTCCCAGACGCCTTCGTAATGGAATTCCTCCTCGATGATTTCACCCTCGACTTTGGCGGGTGATGCGTCAACCCAAGCATGGCCAAGTCGTTTCATCTCGCTTGAGAGGGACGGCCAACCCATGCCCTGCAACGCCTTACGCAACTGATCGGTAGGCAGGGCTCGTGGAGCAACAAGGAGGGTTTTGCCGGACGAAGAGAATCGGTGCACGGGGCCCCATCCCAGCGTGTTCAGTTGTTGGCTCAGGGCGTCCAATTGACCGTCGCTCCATCGAGGAGGCACCCACGCAAGGAAGGCGCTTCGTCCCTTCGTGCCGACCACTTGTGTGCTGATTTGGAACGTGGTCGTCGTTGGCACGTGGTTCTCTTGCACCTTCACCTTCGGGGTCTTCTTTCGAGGTTGGAGACGACGGAGGGTGGCGTTGACCAAGGTTGAGAGGAAGGTGCGTGGACCGTACGGCCAGTGAGGCATTGCCGTTGCCCGAGCGTGGCGCTGAAGTTGATGCTTCCAACGCTTCAGTGGCTGACCGAGTTGTTGGCGTGTAAGGCGGGAACAACACCAGCCGGTGGTACCGTGTAAGGAACCGGGAAGACGAATGATGCGGCGGGTGTCGCTGGTCACGGTGGTGTCAACCGGAAAACCTGCGGCGAGCACACGGTCGAGCAGGGCCTTTCTCGAAGCCCGCACGGCGTCTTCTCGCTCCCGTGGTTCAGGAATGGAAAACAAGGAACGGTTGTTCTCCCGAAGAATGAGATGAAACCCCTTTCCGCCGCTGTAGCTGATGCACAAGAGCGTCAGGTCTTCATGATCGTCAAGCCACTGCAAGAGACCCAGCGTGGCCTTCCTCGCTCGCTCCAATCGTCGATAGCAAAACGGCCGTTCATCGATGTCAAACACGACGAGGTGGTCGAGCAAAATCGGCTGCGGGCGTTCTTCTTCAGCGCGTTTGGGGAGGTCGAGCGGCGTCAGCCATGCCGAAGTGCCGATGTAGACGTCGCGAGGACCCTGCTTTGCCAGGACGGTCTGCAACGATTCAGACGTGGAAAATTGACGAGAAGCCGTCACCCATCGGTCGTTGACCTGTCGCCAGCGGAATTGATGCCGAGAGGGTTTGTCCAACCAGTCGAGGTCAGGACGGTTCGACCCGTACCACGACTGAAAGGCCTCGCGTGGCAGCATCGCTCAAAACTTGGGCTGGGTCATCTCAAGGTTTCCCCTCGACTGGCTCAACCATCACGCTTGGTCTTCCATGTCTGCCACGATGATGGCGTCTTCGACATCGTCTTCGGTTTGGAGACGCACGGCGTACCCGGCGGTTCCGGCCGCACCGAGGAGCATCAGAAGCGAGAAAATCACGGCGAACGGGTGTTCAACGATGAGCCCGCCCAAGGTGGCAATGAAGCCCTTTGAATCGCCGCCTTGCCCGCCCGTTGCTTTGGGTTTGATGAGCGAGACCACGGTGGCTTGGTCGTAGGCCGGCCGCGTGAACGTCAACATGCCGTCCATGTCCTCTTCGTATTCATCCGAGGGCGTGGTGGGGTTGAGGTCGGAGTAAAAATCCGGCCGCTGTTCAAACTGAACGTCAACGGGTTGCGACAGATCGAGGGTCAGCACGACGTCCACGGTGTAGGGGACCCGGGATTCGAAGAATTCAATGTCGCTGAGGAACCCCCAGAGGGTCACGGCTGTCCCTGAGACGTCAAAGTGTGCCCATTGACCCCATGCAGAAGCATCAACCTCGATGTCGTAATACCACGAATCGGCGAGGCGGTTTCCCTCACCCTGCGCGTCGTTGCTCCCGTCGTCGCCGAGGTCAATGGCGAGTTGCAGCGCTCCCGCTTGGCCCGTGTCACCGTCGAATTCGCTGGCGGCAAAGGTGGCTTCAAGCCGCGTGGTGCCGTTGG
>JAYYDY010000050.1:0-19868 GCA_036160375.1 Thermoplasmatota archaeon
TGTTGGACCCCAACGGCAACATGGTCGGGGCCTTCTTTGACGACAACCACACCATGCAACTTGGGGAGCAAGGGCCAGAATGGCCCAGCGGCCGCGTCGGCCGCGTTGCTGCCGATTACCTGCTGTGGTGGTACAACGAGCAAGCATGGCTGGCCGGCAGCCTTCTTTGGATGGAGGACATCACGCCGTACTTCGACCAAACCGGGCACGGCGCGATGGTGACCGAGCGCCGTCTGCTCGTGCGCCGCATCCGAGATTACTGCGCCAACGGCGACGCCATGGAGCGTCAAATGGGCGTGGTCATGACCTTCCCTGAGGACTACCTTCCTCCCGAGTTGGAAAAGGACGTGGAGCAATTCACGCTGCCCTTGCCGAAGGCCGCCCAACTGCGCGAGCTCATCCACGCCGTGCACGATGATTGGGTCGGCCTGCACCCGGATTCGGTGGTCCTCCACCAAAACGAGGTCTTGGAACGCATCGTTCAGGCTGCCCTTGGCCTGACCTGGCAAGAAGCCGACACCGCGTTTCGCCGCATCTTCGCGGAGATGACCTTCGCCGAACCTCCGCGCAAGGCGCTCGAGGAGGACGACGTCAGCGTCCTCAACGAACAAAAGGCCCAGATCATCAACAAGACGGGCGTGCTGGAATACATCGAGACCGCGGATTCGATGGACGACATCGGCGGTATGGTCCACTTGAAGGAATGGCTGGCCATCCACCGCGGCTCGCTGGAGGACGAACTCGACCCGCCGAAGGGCCTCTTGATGATGGGGATCCCCGGTTGTGGGAAGTCCCTGATGGCACGGGCGGTGGCCACCGATTGGCGCCTCCCGCTGCTCGCCCTCAAGGCCTCGAACATCTTCGACAAGTACGTCGGTGAATCCGAGGGGAAAATTTCCCGCGCACTGGCCATCGCCGAGGCCATCGCGCCGTGCGTGCTGTGGGTCGATGAAATCGAGAAACTCCTGGCCGGATCGGGCAGCGACGGCTCGAACGACAGCGGCGTCTCCGCCCGGGTGGGCGGTTCCATCCTGACGTGGATGGCCGACAAGTCGGCCCCTGTCTTTGTCGTGGCCACGGCCAACAACCCCGAGCGGCTGGACCCGGCTTACGTCCGCCGCGGTCGCTTCGACGAGCGGTTCTTCATCGACCTGCCCGGCCCGCGCACGCGCGAGGAAATCATCCGTGCGCACCTTCGCAAGCGTTTCCCGGACCTCGATGCAACCACCGTGGGGCTTCCCGGCTTGGTGGCCGAAAGCCACGGCTACACCGGTGCTGAGATTGAAGCGGTCATCGTTGAGGCGAAGAACCTCGCACGCCATCACGCCGGTGGCGTCGCCGGCGCGGTGCCCGACGGGGCCCTCTTGCTCCAAGCCATGCGTTCCATGACCCCTGATGCTGTGGCGATGGGCCGCGACATCGAACACATCCGCCGCCTGTGGGGCGGCGACCGAGCCCGAAAGGCCGACGACGAGCCGGAGGTTGACCTCTCGAAGGGCCGGGCCCACAACCCCGAAATCGAGGCGGCGGTGGAGACGCAAAAGCGCAACCGCGGCATCCGAACCTTCGGAGGCGACCAAGGATGAGCGAGCAGGTGCTGGACATCATCATCGATTGGGAGACCCTGCAAATCACCGCGCACCTTGACGGTGAGGCGGACGCGATGAAGTGCAAGGAGGAAATCCTCGCTTTCCTCGAAGACATCGGGGCCTTCATGGAAGGCCGTTGGACCATCGAGTTCAAGCGCAGCGATGACGATCCAAACGCGCGTCAGCGCATGGGCAGCACGCAACGTCAGAAGGACCTGAATTGAGGGATGACCATGAGTTACATCACCCGAACCAGCAGCATCGTGATGGTGGACGCCTCCTGCTTGCGCGAAGCCTTGGACGAACTTGGCGCGACCAGGGTCAACGTGACGTCAAAAACGGTGGAGTTCACCCACCAGGGGACCCACCACAGCGTGGCTCGATTGGCCAACGGCGCCCTGTCGTGGAACAACCGCAACCACGGGACCTTCCAAGCCATGGAGACCTTCGTTCCGACCTTGGTGTCTGCCTACCAAGGCGTGGTCAAAGCACGTGAACTTGCTCGCAAGAAGGAGCAAAAGCGGCTTGCTGACCTCCAAAAGCGCTTGGCTGAAATGGGCACCACCACCTTCGAAGGCCTCGAGCACGAGGCGCTGAAGACCGATCACGCCAACTTGCAGGCCGAGATCGCCGCTTCAAAGCAAGAACTCACGCGCCTCGAGGCCGAAGCCGCGGCCTTCGAAGAAAGCCGAGAGCGGTACCTGACCACCACCAAGGAACTCGTGGAAGAGAAGGCCGCGTCGAGCAACTGGAGCGTTTCAGCGATGCAGGAAGACCGCGTGAAGCGACAAACGCGCATCCAGTTGCGCCGGAAGGTGAGCAACTGAGCGCCTCCGTGATTCGGGTGCACGACGTCTTGCCCCGCTCCTCCATTTACGGTCCCGGCGAGCGCTGGGTCCTGTGGGTCCAAGGTTGCACCTTGGGCTGCAAGGGGTGCTGGAACGTCGAAACGTGGTCGCGTCGCACCGGCACCTTGCGTACCGTGGCCAGCCTTGTCAGCGAGCTCGAGGCCGCCGTTTCCGCCGGCGACCTCGAGGGCATCAGCCTGCTTGGCGGTGAACCGCTGCAGCAGGCCGAGCCGGTGTTGGAACTGATCAATGCGGCACGCGAGATGGGCCTCAGTGTGCTGCTCTATACCGGCTATGAGCCGGAGGAATACGACCCCACGATGCAGGCCTGCCACGATGGCTCGGACCTGGTCATCGGCGGTCGGTACGTGGAGGCCCTGCGCGACCCCTTCCTGCGCTGGCGGGGCTCGAGCAACCAGCGCTTGGTTTCCCCCACCGGCCGGTACGACGTCGATGCATTCGAGGACCTTCAGGAGGTGGAGGTCCTCATCGATCACGACACGGGACAGATGACGGTCACGGGCTATCCCGATGCTGATTTGCTGCACTTGGTACAGTCCTTTCAGGGCTGAAAGATGGTCATTGGGCCATCAGTCACGGAAATCTTCGGGCCGCATCTCATGAAGAGCAGACTCCCCCTTGGTCTTCCTTCGAATCTCCTGATGGGTTTGGAATTCCGAGTTTGTCTTGTATAGGTCATTGAATCGCAATGCGGGTGGGCCGAGGTCAAACGCGTGAAGGCTTCCACCAACTCGAGACATTCCTACCGAGGTTTGGCATCTGCGCGCGCCTGATTTCCTATTCACGATTCCTTGTTTCATTTGCCATTGAACCAATTCATACCCGCCCCCAGACGCCAATTGCAAAGATAATGTTGGGAGGTACTCGCATGCTCTGTTTTGGCTTCTCTTAACGGCAGAAAAAGCCTTGCCTTTCAGCCATTTTGAGATTAATGTGTCAACTTTTTCTCTGCTGGTGCTTCGCTCAAATCGAAACGGCAATGTTTCGGGAAGTTCAAACACGAGTCCGCCATTCCATTCTTTCGCGCCGTGAAAATCGACCACCATTCCGTGGAACCTCATCCGGCTCCGCTCGTCGGTTGCGAGGTGCTCGATGACCGTCTCGTGAAGGTAGGTCTTGAGCCGTTGCAGTTCTGTAGAATCGCTGTTGCCCCACGTCGAGGAGATGTGTCCAAGGACGCGCTCCGCCTGCGTTCCCGCCTTTGCGGGTCCGGACTTGAGGTGGTCAGGGCTTTCCTTGCGGTGCTCGTTGCTGCCCATGATCGCCCCTCGTGTTCATCACGTGCAGTGAGGGTTCATGGCCTTAGCCGAGCACCACGCGCTTTGCGTTGGCGGTCTTGAGGTAGGTGGAGGCAGCCTTTGCTTCGTCCAGCGAACGAACCACCACGACCCGCTCTTTGTCAGGCGTCAGGAACACGGGATGGTCGTGAGGCACACCGGGCACCTCCTCCTTTCCAGATTCGGTCAGCCTCGTCGAGGGAGCACGTCGCCAGCGTTCCTCTTTGGAGCCCTTCGGCAGCCGCGGGGCCACCACCGTCCAGCGTTCCGTCAGCCTTCGACGGAGCTGCTTCCCGGGCAGGCTGGCCTTCGGTGGCGAAACCCCGGTCATCTTGTGCGCAGAAGGAGCCTCCAGTGCGCCATGATCGATCACCTCATCGGGGACGATCAACAGGCGGGACCAACCGTCCTCGAAGTGGGACACCTCACCGGTAAAGGTCGCTCTCTCCTGCTTGGTGAGCAGCCGATGTCCTGCATTCCACCAGCCTTCGAGGATGGTGTGCAGGGCCGCGACGTCCTCGCCTTCGAGGCGCACACCAACGTCGTGGCTGGTGCCAAGGCTGACCTGATCGACGTTGGCCGACATGACGAGGCCTGCGGCATGCGCCGCACCAGGGTCGATGAGGAGCGATTTCGCGTGGATGAGGCGAAGTCCTCGCACTTGGCAGCCGCCTTCGGCCAACTCCAACATCGGGTTGGTGTGGCCAGGCCCACGGTGGTTCCGACCGATCACGTGCACGCTCACACCGGCCGCGGCCTTGGCCTTGAGCGCGGACATGACGTCAGGATGGCCCCATCCATAGGAGGTGACCCAGCGGGTGCGCTCTGCCCGGTCGATGAGGGCCAGCACTTCGTCGAGCAGGCCCGACCGCTTGTCGGTGGTGTACGTGCATCGGAGCAAGGAGGTGTTCTCTGGAACAGGCTCATCGAAGCGCTTGGCGGCTTGGACGGCGTCCAGCGTGTCCTTGCGCATCAATTCTTGACCGGCCTGTTCCCAGAATTGGTATTGGAAGGTCCGCATCAGGTCAGCGCAGGTGTTGGCATCGAGGGCCACGCCCAATTCTGGATTCTCCATCATGGCTTTCGTCGTCAGGTTGCAGGTCGTGAGCAGCCCGCGTTGCCCGTCTGCGATGATGTACTTCGCGTGATAGTGTCCGGAGGACCGGAGCGTGATGCGGCCGGTGAAGGAATCCAACATCTGCTTGTGGCCCTCACGGATTCGGTCCTCACGCGTCCATTCGCCATCACCGTCTTCATCCTCATCGCCACCGGGCTTGAGTTTCAGGTCCGCCGCGGTCAACGCATACACGCGGACGCCGCGTCCAACAGCCTCCAACAGGGCCTGCTGGACGGCTTTGTCGGCGATGATGAAGGAGCACACGCAGAGGGTTTCCTTCGCGCCAGCAATGAGGTCCACCACGCGTTGACGCAAAGCGCCGTCTGGCCCAGAAGAACACACCGGATGGTCCGCCATTGAGAAGGGGCTCCATTGGCCACCGCCAAGGGCAAACACCAGACTGCTCTTCAGTTCCATCGTCGTCTCTCGCTCTTGCATCTGTTCGTCCATCAGGCCTCACCTCCACCAAGATCCATCACCGCGTGGGCACGCATCAGCGCGACCCGCTCGGTGGGTGAGCAATCCTCCCCTTTCTGCCTCAGGTCTGCAATGCGTTCCGCAAGGCGTGGAGCGGGCATGTCTTTTGCGCCATCGACGCCAAGGGCGTCGCTGTATTCAGTCCAGCGCCTGGACACCTCTTCCGGCCAAGGGGTCGCCTGCCACCGGTCCCACACCAGCCAGGTCGCCCATGCCACGGCGTCGGCTTGGGTGGCCGGAAGCAGCGGCACCTGCTGGATGCGCACCACGTCAAATTCGCCCAAATCGTCCACCACGGGATCGTCGACGGTCACCGTGGTCATCTGGGTGCGGCGCTCCTTGTTGCTCATGCCATCAAAGGGCACGAGCAGCGCGTGGCCGTTCCATTCACCGCGTGGGAGGTCAGCGAAAAGCTCGCTGAGCAGGTCTTCATGGCGCACGTCGTTCATCGGCCATGAGGCCTCCACCGATGTTCCGCCTTCACCGTGCTTGGGCAGGTTTCCCTTGATCAGGAGGCGCGCGGCTTGGCCCGGTTCGGCGCTGATGCTGACGCTGAGCGTGGTTTGACCAATGCTGTGGCCGTTCTTCCCGATGGAGTCGACGCGCACACGCCGTGTCTTTGCCACCGGCTGCAAAAGATCGCGCACCACCGGTCCGCGAGATTGCATGTCCGATGTGGGCTTCGTGGGCGTGTTGTCACGGTCCCAACGGTTGGCGGGCGGAATTCGCTGGACGTGCAGCAAGGGGCTCTTCACCAAGGGATCATCCGACCAATGGAAGCGCCACAGGTCGTCCTCGGGCACGTAGGTCTGCCCCTCTTCGACGGAGGCTTGACCGAGTTCAGTCAGGCTCCAGCGATCTCCGTCCTGCTTGAGCAGGTTGAGGTCAGCGACCATGGTCAGCAGGCGCTCGCCCATGATTTTCGCTCGTCCGGGCAACAAACCCTGCTGGCGATGCACCACGTCGCTTGCGGTCAGGGCGCCTTTTTCGAGCACCATCTTGAGCAAGGCTTGCACCTCGTCGCGGCGCTGCGGGAAGGCCAGCGTTGCCTTGACGTCCCAGGTCTCAACGTTCATCCTTCGTTGAAGTTCAATCTTCATGTCATCGCCTCCTTCGTTTCTTGGCCGTGTCGGTGGACCGGATGTGTTCATGGTGCTTGGCCAGGGCCGCGACATGCGGAGCGCCGCGTTTGGCCATCTTGCGCAACCCGCCCCACCGTCCAACATGGATCATCATGTATCGGGCGCGGGTGATGGCGACGTTCAGACGGTTGGGGCTGTCGAGGAAACCTGGGGCAAAGGTGCGCACATACGAGAGAAGCACGACGTCCGCCTCGTGACCCTGGAACCGGTCCACGGTGCAGACCTCGATGTCCAAGAGGCCGAGCCTGAAACCCCGGCTGCCGTGGCCCTTGGCTTCCTTGGCTCGCCTGAGCGTGTCCAGCAGCAAGCGTTCCTGCGCCCGGTAGAAGGTCAGGACGGCCACGGACCATCGTCGCTTGGACAAGGACGGTTCGGCTGCGCTGAGGTCGTCGTTCAGCCGCCGCAACTCGTTCAGGATGGCCTCTGCTTCTCGCTTGTTGCGCTTGACTTGCCCATCCTCGGTGCCGTCTGGAACGTCCAACCAGCGGGAGCGAGGTCCCTGAAGGAAAGGACGCTTGTCCGCCATGCCTTGAGCGTCCTTGAGACGGTCGCCACGGTAGAATCGCTCACGGGGGAAGAGGGAAATGTCCGGATGCATGCGGTGCTGATGGCCAAGCGCGACGTGGCGCTCCCCGCGTGGAGCGAACGGGATGCCGTGCGATAGGGCGGTGCGGTGCTTCAGGCGACGCCCACGGCCAAAGCCAAACTGCAAGGCTTCGAGGACCGAGGGAAAGCCAACCTTCAGGACGTTGGTCAACGCATAGGCCTGCCGTTCCAGCGCATCTCGGTCGATGGCCGGAGCCATGGTCAAGGCCTTGACGTCGTCAAGCCACGTTTCGCTCTCACGTTCCTCGACCTCCTCCTCATCGACGTCCTCGTCTTCGTCAAAATTGGCGTCAGGGAAGAGCTTCCGCTCGTACTCCCGCTTCATGCGCCAAGCAATGGCCGCTTCCCACGATTCGTCGGACCTGTGCTTTTGGGAACGCAGTCGCTTGATGGCCTGCTTGCGTGCTTGGCCCTCTGGCGAGAAGGGTTGGCGATCGAGCAGGTCAACGGGAAGCACGCGGGCCAGCCGGTCCACGTCTTGGCTCGTGCCCACCAAAATGAGCGCCGCTTGGAGGTTCAGTGCGTCTTCCACACGGGAGAGGTCCACCTCGCCAAGGTCGACCACGAGGTGCTTGCATGCCTCCGGTTTGAAGGCACGGCCTGCATGCAGGTAAGTCGCGGTGTGAAGGGCTTGGTCCATGACCTGTGCTCGGTCCTTTTCGTCGTCGACGACGACAAGGGCAGCCGTCCTGCCGCCGTTGCGCAGGGCGTCGTGCATCACTCGGATTCGATGGCGCCAGGTTGGGCCGCGCTTGACGCCTTTGTCAAAGGCGCCCGCCACATTGACTTCGATCTCCTCCATGTCGGCGTAGGGCGGCAATTGGCGCACGTCACCGACAATGATCCACCGCTTGGCGAAGACCGCTGGAACGAGGAATTCAGGGAAGGAGGTCTTGCTGGCCTCGTCAAGGATCATCATGTCAAACACAGGCGTGCTCTTTCGCTTGTTTCTGGCTTCTCGCAGGTCAGGATGCTCCATCATGCCCATGGTGGTGCCGCACACCACCTGAGCCCCTTCGAGGAACA
Organism: Thermoplasmatota archaeon; assembly: GCA_036160375.1. Lineage (GTDB taxonomy): Archaea > Thermoplasmatota > Poseidoniia > Poseidoniales > Poseidoniaceae > Poseidonia. The sequence continues at coordinate 8,104 of JAYYDY010000050.1, forward strand.
AGCGCTCCACCAATTTACGCCCCTCGTTGGCGGACTTCCCGCGCAGTGCGTCCCGCATCATCGCTTGCGCAGGAGAGAGTTCCGCCTGGTTGTTCAGGGCCGTCCTGAGGGCTTCCAGTTCGGTGTTCACCATGTCGTCAAGCATGTAGGCTTGGGCATCGTCGCTGATTTTACTCCGCTTGCGCTCGCCGCCGATGCGCACGAGCAGGATTTGATCGCTGACCCCGTTGTTCGGGTCCTTCAGCCGCTCAACGACGTTGTCAACGGCCACGTGGGTGCTCGCGGTCAGCAAGACGCGCTCGCCTCGCTCGATGGCCTGAAGGATCAACTCGGTGATGACCGCTGTCTTGCCGGAGCCCGGAGGCCCTTCGAGGATGGCGAAGTCAGGGGTGTTGAGGGCGATTTCCACGAACTTGCGCTGTTGTTCCACCCCGGTGTACCCGTCTTCGAGGAACATCCACTCCTCCACCGTGTGCTTCGATGGAACGGGAGGCCAATCCGCATGGTGCTGCGTTTCAAAGGTTCGAATCAAGCCACGGTGGCCTGGGTGTGGGCGGTCCCGCAACAAGCCAACAGCCCCGATTTGCTGCTGCACGATGTTGGTGTCGGGGCGCATCATCAGGTACTGGTCCTCGTCAGGCAGACGCGACATGCGCACCAAGAGACTGCGATGCGCGTGGTCGGAGAGGGACACGGGCCTCCCGTGCGCTTTTCGATTCATCAGAAACTTCTGATGCACCTTGCCGTTGGTCACTTTGTCCGCAGGGATGATGTGGGCTTGACCAGGCGAAGAGCGCAACGCGCGCTTCAACAGTTCCTCGGCCGCTTCCGTGTCCATGGCAGGACGCAGCCGGACGAGGTAACTTGGCAGCGAAGCCGCTTGGAGTTGAGCGCGCGACAGGGGCGTCAAGCGAACCTCTCGGTCCACGTACCGTTCTTGCTGGTCAAGGCGGCGCAGCAGCACGGCAGACGGAACCTCATGATGTTCGTGAAGGGTCAGGATCCGATGTTCAACGTCCACGTCCAGCGGTTTGATGTCATCTTGGGCGTCGATCGTCAGGAAATGGCAGGTCTCGTCATCGAGCCAGGTGGTCAGCTCCTTGGGTGATGTGCCTGGGCTGGGCACAAGGTTGAGCGGTTGGCCGGCAACCTCAACCTCAGCCACGATGGTGCCCCGTTCCTGATGCTTCTTGACGCGTTCAAGGTAGGTCTCGACGTTGTCGAGGTTCGCCCGTGCAAGGGCGGCCAAAGCACCGGCCTGGTTGGCGTTCTTCACGCCGGGGAGGTTGGCGTAGTGGAGGTTGGCCATGTGCGAATCACCTGCTCGGTTCCGAACAAGCCACCAACCCCTGAAGGGCGATACCAAGGTGTCGCTTCCGATAGCGCTGAACGACAGCTTGAATTGAGCGGTTTGGGCGTCAATCGTCCGCCTATCGGAAGCGCTGAGGATCAGATGATCTTCAACAAGAGTGAGGCAAGACCCGTGGAAGCGAAGCGCAGCGGCTTGCGGTCCTCCTCGAAACCGACGAGCCCTTTGCGCTTCAGGACCCGCATGGCGTTTTGGACGGAGCGTGGCGTCGGCGTGTTCGGACTTCTGGCGGCGATGTCAGCGGCCGTGTGGCCCGTGCTGCCGAGGTCCGCTTCGAGGGCCATCAGCACCTCAAGATGGGCCAAATTGGCTTTCGCATGGCGGTCGGTGGTCGCCCAAGTGTAGGTGCCCGAAAGGCCCGAGAGGTGCCCCAAATCGTGCACTTCCTCCTCACGGCCAATCATCGGCTTGGAGACGTAATAGGGACGCAATCCGCCGATGAGTGTGGCAATGGTCCCGCCGATGACCATCGGCTTGGTGCCGCCGGTCAACCCCGCATAGATCTCGAGCGGTGCGCCATCGGCCCAAGCTTCGGCGACCGTGCGGGCTTTGGCGAAGGCCAGAAGGACCTCTTCGACGGTCTGGGAGGAGGCCACCTCGTCGATGAAGAGCACTTCCGCGTGCGTGACGCCAGAAATGGCGTGGCCGAGCCTGCGCGTGTCGCGGCGCTGGAGGTAATCCAGCACCAGCAGGCCCTCGTCGTTCAAGCCGCGGTTGGTGATGACGATGACGCCTTTCGGCTCTAGGGCCTCGACGGCGACGGCCAGCGGGTCGCGTGCGTTGCCTTGGAGGTGGACGAGCACGCGCATGGTTTCACCTTCCTGCTTCGAGCCTCACGCCTTCCGATGTTCGGGATGGTCGGATGCTGCGGGATGATTCACAGGGCGCCGCATCCACACTTGTGTGATCACTGCTCTCGTGCGTATGACCCTCTCTGAGGAAATGAATTCCCACCCCTGTTGGCTTGCACGATCAATCACTCCTGTCAATTCCCTGACTCCATGAGGGCTGTATCGTTGCCCTTCATGACCAAGTGCCTCCATTTCTTCATCTGAGAGAGACTCCGCAAAGATCCTTATGTTTACGTTCGACGGGCTATGTGCGACAAAGAGTTGGATGCACATATGATGGTAAGCCGTCATCTTATCACGTCCTCACGCCTTTCGATGCTCCTTGTCCGACGGCGTTGTTTTGCGGTGGTCGGGGAAGGGTTCCTTTGTCTTTCGGCGAAAATGGAGGTGTGTGCGACCGTAACCCTCCATGGTCTTCCAGTCCTCCCATCCTGACTCAACGAACATCTCCGTTACTTCCCGGCGGAAGGTGATTGGAATCGGGTGCAGGGCGGACCGTTCCCAGGTGCGGGAGTTGGCTCCGTAGTACGCGCTTCCGTCCACGACCAACGCCCAGCCGCCCATGACCTTCCTATGCCGAGCGGAGAATTTCTCGCCTTGCGGCAGGACGATCGAGCAGTGGTGTTTCTTCTCGGTGCGGTGAGGGTAGACGTTGCGGTGCGTCATCCACGAGATGATGACCGAAGCGTAATCGTAGTCGCTGTTGGCCACACTCGCTCAGGGTTGGGTGAGGTCTTTGAGCGTCCCGATGGATTCCTTGAGTTTCGCTTCAAGCCTGAGGACTTCATCCTCAATGCTCTGAATGCTGTTCTTGGCCTGAGTGGTTTTGGTCTTCAGGTTCTTGAACGCATCAAGGTCCTTCTTGACCTGATCGGCCTGCTTACGAATCGCTTCAGCGTCGACGCCGCCAGAGGCTGCAGCCGCCTCAGCAATCAATCGAGCACGCGCCGTGGCGTAGGCCGCCTCAAGGGCAACCCACTGTGCAGGATCGTCGTTCAACTCACCAGGCGCCCAATCCACCACGGCGATGGTGTCTTTTCCTGCGTTGGCCGAGGAGAGCATCGCTTGCGTTGCGCCACGGGCTTCCCGGACCATGACGCCGATACCGGCATCGGCTGAACGAGCCTCACGACCACGCTTCGCTTCTGCGCTGATTTTTGTCAGGCCCATCGAAGCGCCGGCCTTGGCTTCGACGGCGATGCTGGCCGTGGCGGACGTCAACGCCGCATCGACGATCTTGATGTGGATGTCTCCAGCCTTGACAAGGCTGCCTTCAACGACCTTGGCTCCGGTGTGGGTGATCTCGTCGTTCCACTTTGAAGAAGCACGAATCTGTTGGAGAGCTTCCAACATGTCGTTTTCGAAGTACTCTCCCTTGTGGGTGCTCTTTCGAAGGGCTTCTTTCTCTTGAGCAATCAGTGCTTCGTCTTTCTTGGCAAGTTCAAGGCCGTGAAGGATCTCCTTGAAGCGGTCAGTCTGCTCCTTCGCCATCTTCTCAAGCAACTCCTTCAATTGCTTCTCAGCATCGCTTTGCGCTTCTTTGATGGTGCGGATGCCTTGGCCGAAGGGACCGTCCTTCGTCGGATCCAAGACGGCTGTGATCTTCTCCAATTCGTCCTCAAGCGCTGAGCCAAAGGAGTCGAGGATGGCGCTTGGAACAGATGACTTGGAGTCAGGGTCGGTGAGGTCGTCTGCCATCTGCTTGAACAGCTTCGCAATGCTTCCGTCGTCACCAAGCACGGCGTTGAGGTCCATCTTGAGCGTCGAACCTTCGCCCACCAATTCCTCATTGATGAGGGCGTTGATGTCCGTGGTTGAGGTCGTCAACTTCTCGGCGAAGGTCGTCAACACGTCTTCCATCTTGTCCTCAAGATCGGCCATGTTGAGGCCAGCGGTTGCGCTGTCCATGGCGATGAGACCAATGTCCAGGGCCTTCAAGAGGTGTTCATCGACGGCCGCTTGGCCGTCTTCTTGGACCGATTGCGGAACTCGGGACAGGTACGTTCCGGGTACTGCGAGGTTGTGATCGGGGAGGCTCGTCTTCGCGAAGTCTGACATGAATGGCTCTTGTTGGAAGCCCCTATATCAAACCTCTTTCTACGGTCGATCGATGAAGTTGGCCCGGAAGGCACGTCCGGCATAGGACGTTTTAGACTTCCACGCGTCAACGGCAGCCGCAAGGATGCCCTGTCCGTCTGTTCTGAAGTTCTTCCACCCTTCACTGTCGAGATCAACGACGATGGCTTCTGCGTCTGAGAGCAGGTCGATGCCCAGCAAGGGCTGGTAAAGATGGTCGGCGTTGTGACGCATCACGTACCGTACCACTTCACGCAATGCGATCCTTTCGTCGTCCAGTATTGACTGGATGTCTAAGTGAGCATCCAAGACGTCTGGCGGATGTGAACGTATCGCCACCCACGCGCCATAGGGAAACTGTTTCCATAATCCAGGCTTGATGCCACGGTTCGATTTAGCGACGGGGAGTTGGGGTATGAGATCGTCAAAAACGTGCATGACGCGAAGTCCGGGATACATTGCTTCCCACACCCCTTTTTCCTCACGCCATGCCTTTGGGTCGTCTGGCCTGAACGTGTGAATGAGCCAAGCCTCAAGGTTGGTTGGCCGAAGCTTGTTGGTCCTACGTGCGACGGCGACCAATTTTTGCACATCATTCAACCTCGGGCGTTTGTGCTTCAGTTCGACCGGAATGAGGTCACCACCTCTTGCGAGAATCATATCGATTTCATTGACGCCCCCCATCGCGATGAGTTCGGGCATCAACTTTCTTTGGAATGCTCCCTTTTTCTTCCGCCATAAGCGGTTTAGCGTTGGTTGGAGTGAGGTGCGATCGAACATTGATCGATGCCAGGGGTCGAAACTCAAGACCTCACCCGCCCTTATTCGAATCTCAGGACGATTCGGGCGTTGACTCAGAAATCTTCCAATCCCTTTTCGAAGCTGGTCTTCCTCATCAACAGGTGGGATCACCACGTTTCTCATCAGAACAGTGTTACGATCACGAGCAAAACGCAAGGGAAGGAGGACGTTTGCTATGTCCTCCAGCCAGAAGCCTCCGTCCTTGGGGTCATGGAGTTCAACTGCAAATTCTGTTTCTCCGCCAGGATACAGCTGAATCGTGCGTTTTGTTCCACTTGCTACGACTTTTGCCCTAGGGGAACCGGATGGGTTTTCTTCGCTAGCCCATGGCATATCAAGCGACACGAGCGAGCCATCTCCCGCACGACGCAGTTTGAAGCATGGTGTCGTCGTTCGTTGGGCCAACAAAGTCAGTGCGACAAGCGCTTTTTCACTGGGTTCTGTGGTTCCGGAAGGTTGGTATTGAAGGTCATCCAGAGCAAACCGCTCGACTTGTCTAAGCGGGTCAGCCTTTGACGCTGTTTCACGCTCCTCAGGTGCTTCGTGCAACCAGACGATGGACGTGAAATCTCCATTGCACGCAGAAACACGGACCTTGTCCACGCCATCGAGCGCTTGGGCGTGAGCAAATGAAGCACCAAGGGTGACGTCCACCACGTCACCGGAAGCAGGCTGCCGCCGCTCGTTTTGGAGCACGACGTCAAGCGACGCGTTCGGCCATCGTTGGCTGAAGAATGCCTCAAAGCGGGTCAATGCGTCTCGGTCTTCCGTCCGGAGTTTTTCCCGCCCAAAGGCGAGATGAATGCAACACGATGGCCCGCCATGCGCGTTCACCACCGAGGCCATGGCATAGGCATGCACCCGGCCCACACAGAGGTGCAACGTGGTCATCAAGCGCCCCTCCGTGATGCGGCCTCAAGCATCGCGCGGCTTAGGTCGTGCTCGCCCGCGTAGACGTGCTCGAACAATTTCGAGCCGCAATGCGCCGTCAGTGCTTCAACACCGGCCATCATTTCGTATCGTCGCTTCATTGCATCGCGCGGTTCGACATCGGTGTCGTCCCACACCACACGTATGCGGCGGTCATGGATGCCATCAAACGACGCCCCTGGAAGTGAAATCGTCCTCGATTCCGCGACCATGACCCCTCCGGATACGGCTTCCATCTCGTGCAGGGCCAAGGCTTCCTCCATGCTGAAGGGTTGAGTGCTGAAGCGCTTTTCCTCATCCCCCTCCCACGGCAGAAGCACGATGTTCTCTGTACGATCGATGGATGCAGGGCGGCCACCAAAGGCGAGGAAGACGGCCATGGCGAAGGCATTCGTACCTGCGGAAAGCAGACTCACATCGGCTGCTTCATGCTGAGCGGCCGCGTCATGGACGGCCTGGATGCAAGCCGCCAAATCTTCCGTCGGATTTGGGACATCGATGACGTTGATATTGCCCTCATCGACATCGGACACCGCTGCAAATGCAGCGACGTCGAAGGAAGGGACACCTTCGTTCCTCAACAGCGTGATGGTGCTTGGCTCAAGGGCTCGAACGGCCATCAAGAGGTTCACGCGAGAGAGGCCGATGCCGCTGACGAGGTGCATCTTACCCCCCACTTTCATCGCCTCATCCAAACATCAGGTCCAAGGCTTCGTCTTCCGGTTCTAAGCTCCCAAGCAGGTTGTGAAGGTCAAGTGAAAGTTCGCGAGCAGCAACACAGGCAAAGAAGGCCAAGCTGGACAAGGCGAAGCCCTCCTCAGGATCGAAGTGCACCAAACCGGCTTGAATTAGTGCACCCACTTCTTTTGGCCACATCTTCGCGGCTTCGAAGAGCCATCTGTTCTGATCCTCTGCGTCGTCTTTGTCGTCCGTGACTTGACGCAGAATGTAGGCCGTGATCTGGGGAGGAGCGTCCTTGAGCACCTCTGAGGTATGGGTTGAGGGAAGTCGTATGACGTCGCGTTGTGGGGAGACGGCTCGCCCTTCTTCCGGCCGCACCACGTAATGCGTGCGCACCAGTGGAATCATGCCAGCGAGCGAAGCCACCAGGGCTGACATCAGCGTGGTGCCTCCTGTGAGGCCCATTTCGATGCCCTTTGCATCACCGGGTTCGGCGGAGCCAAGGGCCTCCATGAAGCGCTGCGTGGTCAAGATCCCCGCCATGGCCTCGGTGATTTCCGCGGGGGCGTCGTGGGTGAACGGTTCAGGGATGGTCTCGACCCAGCCTTCGAAGTCGTACCGCTTGGCCCAGTGCGGAAGGCGCCGCCGGTATGTGGAAGCAAAGGTCGGCGTGGTGATGAGCACCACGTGTTTGGGAAGAAAATGCAGAAACGAGGTGATGGCATGTTCGGGTGCACGCCCCATCATGAGCACGAGCATGTTCGTCCGACGCATGCCTCTAATGAGGCTCTACGGGACATCAATTCTTCGCCTGCTCATCACCACGCCCAGTTCACCTTCACCTCAAACGTGCCTCGCTCTGGTGATGTCCACGTCGCCTCAAAGTTCGCGGATTTGAGCAGATTCATCGCTTCATCAAGTGCAGCCGCAACGACCACGTTGCCGGTGAGTGGGATTTGTTGGAACACCCTTCCAATGCCTATCCCTTGCGTCCTTCCTCGTTGGTTGGCGGTTTTGGGATCGAATCTCACATCATGACCAATTTCAAACCCTTGGACGGTGTCGAAGAGGCCGGTTCTGATTGAACCTCCGGAATTCCCTACATCAAGTGCAACAACGCCTCCATCATCGAGGAAGAGGCCGCCAAAGAATGGTAACTTACCATTGGTAATGGTCCAAACCAGACTCAAATCCTCCATGCTCCTCAAGTGAGCACCGATTTTGGAAATTGTAAGGAGGAAGCGGCCGTCAGGAGACACGTCGATCGGCGTATCTTGTGCCTCGACGGAAATGGGCTCAACCCTTTCACCAGGCTTGTCGAAATCGCTGACTTTGTCCAACCGACCGTCTTGGTACACCACCATCACTTCGCTCGCTGGTGACATCAATGCCACTGAGGGGCGTCCGCTGTAAACTGCATCGAGGTGTGCCGTGTCGTGGTTATGATTGAACAGAATCACTGGCGTTTTTCCGTGACTCCTCCAGTTGGTGAGGACGCCCCAACCTTTCGGAGTGACATGCCTGGAGTATATCATTCCCCTCTGAAGGTTGAAATCACTGAGAATCCTCGAGAGGTCACCACACTGGCTTACGCGCACAAGACCGCCGTTTTCGTCGATGGCCACAGGAAAGTTCAGCACGCCATCAGGAAGTCGGCGGAGAACATGATTTGAACGGCCACTGATGAGGTCGATTGAATAGGCCTCTGTGTGTAAGGTAGCGGTGCGGGGTTGAATCAGGCCAGCCGATTCTGCAGTCATGCTCCGGAACACCCGGCCGTTTCCGGGTGCTGTAAGCTGAATCAATCCCTGCCTGTTCATGCTTGCAAGCAAAGACATTCCCTCCAATCCATCCTCTTGGATGACATCACCGGTGAGCACCTGAACCTCGCAATCAGAATGGGGGTTTGTGATGGGATCTTCACTTGCGATGGCATGGTTGATCAGGTCAGTTACGCTGTGCAAGGCTTGAACGAACACATCTTCGATGCGTGCAGCACGATTCGAAAGGTCCGTTTGAGCAGCGTCCCACAACGATTGAAGGACTTCACGATGCTCTTTTGCTTCACGCTGAACTTTCGCCTTATGTGCCTCTATGTGCACCTTGAACGGGTTGTTGGTGCTCGCATCCAAGGGCTCGGATCGCTTGGGGTCATCTTTCCTGAAATCCCCGGAGCGGCCTGCCATCGTTCTCCGAGATGAGGAATGTGATTTGAATGAACTGCCCACCGTGTTTGGGGGCAGGGTTGAAGGGCCAAACCAAGTTCGCAGATTGTGGCAGCAGCAGACGTTGACCGGGCCCCCTTTGACCTCTCGGTCGAAGCCGGCTGGCGCTTTGCCATGGACGCCATCGATGAGGCACTGCGTGGCCATTTCGGCGCGAAAGGCGACCTTCCTCTGAAAGACACCACATCCACCATGGACGAGATGGACTTGCTCTCCCGCGCCCGCCGTCTAGCGGTCATGCGCAGGATTTTGCTCGACATCGCCCGTGGCCCCTCTGAGTCAAGCACGGGTCCAAAGCGCACGGAGCGCGTTTCGGAGATTTCAAACCGACTGAGCCGGTACAGGGTCGGCATGAGCATCCTTCACGCCCATGCCAGTAAGCGTCTGAAAGGGGCACCTCCACCTCCGCCTAAGGAAGGCACCAAGAAAGACAACTCCCAAAACAAGAAGGCTCGGAAAATTCCCCGCAAAGAGGAGGACTTCTTTCTCAAGAGCCAAGTCGGCTGGAGCGTTGATGTGTCCCTTTCAGACGTCATTCATGCCTTCATGCATGAGCACATCCCCACAAGCGGATGGAAAAAAGAGGTCACAGCAGATCTGGACAAGGCAAGGAGCATTGCCCCCGGGTCACCAAAGTTGCGAAAACCTGCTCGGAAGCGTTTGGCGGCAGAAATCTGTAAGCAAGCTTCGATCCTGCAGCAGTGCCTCGGAGGCATGCAACACGCCCTTGAGCCGATGGACGAGGAGCACAGCAACCATGTCCTCGTCGGTCAGATTTCAGATTTCTTCAAAACTCATGGCGTTGCAACAGAACCATGCTCGCGCTCAGCGTTGGAATCCCTGCTCGGCGACTATGCTCGAGCGTTGCGGCCGTCATTGGTTCATATCAGCACACACGGTGTGCACAAAGCGGCAAACGGACTTGGGCTCAGCGAGGACCCAAGCGTCCGCTTGGGATGGAGCAGCATCATCACCTCCACCTTTGAGCAAGCCCTGGACACGTTGCTTGACAAAGGAGACGCTTGGGTGGTCAATCGGCTCCCGTGCCATGGTTTGGTGTTTGCGAGAGGCAGGAATTCAGCCGCGGACATCCGGTCAAATTTCCTGAGGCATGCAAGAAAGGCCCTGCACAACACCATCACCACGGCCATGAAGGATGAACCTGCAGGCATCACGGATCAAAAGGTACGCAATCACATCAGCCGACTGGTCTCAAACGTGTTGAGAATCGATCTTGTGAAGCAAAGCTCCATTCCGTCATCCCAACCAGGGATTGACATTCAGCCACTCGATCCTCTGGACCGTGAAGCAATGGAAACGATGCTGACGAAAATCGCAGAGGCGACAAAAACGCAGCTTTCCAGCGACAGGGAGGCGTGGGTGGCGCTGTCTCAATACGTCAACGAGCACGAAGAGGACAATGATGCTCAAGGCCTGCATGACGTGTACTTCGATGTGATTGGCCTGAGCAAGGTCGTCTGGGGCAACACTGGAACCAAACATCTCGTGACTAAGGGCGGTTCCAAGGGCCAACGTGTCTTGAGCGGCCCTCAGGGCGAAGTGCATGAACAATTCAGGATTGGTGGTCTGGCAGGGGCTTCCATCGACATGAGCCTCATCACTTTCCTGCTGGTCTTCCAGCGTTCTGGCGACGTTCAATCCGAGGAAGAGGGTCCGCAATCCATCGGTGGAGATGAGGCCAACCTTGTGGTTCGTGCCTCTGAATCCGGATTAGGAAAATTGGCCGACAAGGCCGAAGCCATGTTGTCGGCCCTGCTCGATTGCGACCATGCGCCTCTGAACCGAAGGCTCGGTTGGAAGGTCAGGGAAGGACGTGGTCAAGGCAAAGAGGTGTCCATCGAATGCGAACTCGACCGTGAGCAGGACAAGCCGCGCCCAGCGCTTGGAGCCCCAATGTGGTGGATGCGGAACACGCCCTATCACGCATCTTCGAAAGACCTTGAGGGCGAAGCCCCAACCGACCACTTCGTGAGCGTCAAGGAAGCCAAGGACCGCAACCGCCTGAGCCTTGAAGGGGCCCCCGAAGGAGGGATCTTCCTTCGCATGGACAACGATGCTCCACCGCTGATGTGATGCATCAAGTGTGCCCGGTCGTTGCGAAGCCGCCGGTGACGTTGATGAGGGGTGGCGGCGACCGTCGGGTTGGACGCATGGTGTAGTTTGGATATCACTCCGGCCTTCTAAGCCGGAAACCCGGGTTCGAATCCTGGTGCGTCCGCCACGGTTTTGCAAACCCGCGAGTCAGGTTCCTAACCACCGCGCTGAGTGGCGTCAAGCCTCAATTTGGAGGAACGATTTCTCGCCCATCGCTCATCTTGGCAAAGCGGCCCTGCTCGCGGGGATGGACGATGTCGGATGGGCCCCAGGGCCAACCGCCAAATTCCGTGCGGCGGTAATCGCTGAAGGCCTGATAGATCTCTTCGTTGGTGTTCATCACGAAGGGTCCGTGCTGGGCCACGGGTTCTGAGATTGGCTTTCCTTGGAGGACAAGGACGCGGACCTGCTCATCCTTCGATTCAATGACCGTGGGCAGATGTGCGTGGAGTTGCATGCCGTGCTTGGGCTTGAGCGTCTCCCCCTCCACCGTGGCGCTTCCGCCGTCAATGTGGTACATCATGCGATTCGCGTCTTCTGAGGCCGTCGGAAGTTCGACACGGCCTCCTGGTTTGACGGTCAGGATGTAGAGCGCAACCTCGTGCTCTGGGTCGTTGGCCCACGATGCCTGAGGCGCAGGCGGTGCGACATGCTCGTTCCAGCGGCCTGAAATCACGCGGACATCGCCTTCATCCAGCTGGACGTGTGGGACCTCGT
>JAYYDY010000051.1:0-9368 GCA_036160375.1 Thermoplasmatota archaeon
GTGATTTCGTTAGACGACATTCCAATGTTGATCTTCTCAACATAGGCAGATGGGTTGGAAACCGTGCACTCAAATGTATAATTTTGATTCCCGATGGGGTCTATCGGCACATGCGTTGAATCACCGCAATCCAACGTAACAGCGGCACCCGAGACTTGCGATGAGGAGGGAGTAGCAAATGCGCACATACCGAGGCAAACAAGAAACACCACAAGCCGATTCATGGAGGTCGTTTCGTTAGGCAATACAAAACCGTTTCTTCTCTTTCAACGTTGAGTTATGGGGCGATGCCCTCAAACGGGACGGGCCGTTGGAATCCACCATGGGGTTGGAGATGATTGGACTCTTGGTCCACAAACCCACCCTGCTCCACCTGCTCTCGCTGTCGTGGGGTGAACTCAAATCGGGCATGGAACAAGCCACGCTTCGAGACATCCGGCCCGTTCAGGACACGGCGCTCAAGACGCAATTTTCCATCGACGCCGAGGCCGAGCTGTTGGATTGGATGGACGAGCAAACGGTCAACGGCGAAACACATGCAGGCACCGTGCTCGCCAACCTCGAGGGCGGTGAAGACGGCCTGCTGAGTTTGATGCAATGGGCGAGTCCGGGACGTTGGGAAGTGTGGGAAGGCCGGGCTTTCCTCTACATTGAGAACGCCACCGGTGCGGAGGCGCAAGACATTCACGAACTCTACACCGAAGCGACCTGGACGACCGTGCTTCAGCGCCTTGACGGCCTTTCAGAAGACGAGTTTGCACAGCGGGTCGTGATGGACTGGATGGACCGACGCAAGGCCCTCGGCGAGACACTCGAAGAGGCAGAGGACCCTAAGATCGTCCCAACCTTTGAAGCACATACCCGGGCATCCAAAGCCCTCGTCCACACGGTCAACCGGGCCGCCAACGAGGATGACCTCGTGCTGGTGATTGGACGCGAGCACCTCGAGGCCGCAAAGTGGGGCCATGGGGATTGGAACCTGACGACCTTCCTCAAGTCGCACTGAGCGAGGGGTTCAAAATCCACCTCGTGCGCCGTCGGTTTGATGTCGGACGAGACGCCCGAAGAAGCGCCGGTTGACGATGTTCCCCAAGAGGAGCCTCCCGTGGAAGAACCACCGATCGAGGAAGCGGTGGAAGAGGAGGAAGAAGAGCGGGACCCGCTCGAAGTCGCCCTTGAGCGTGCAGAGTTTGCCGAGAAGGAAATCGCCTACAAGGAGGCTGAAATCCAAAACGTGCGCAAGCGGCTGATGGCTGAGAAAGCCGAAGCCATCCAGTTTGGCGGCATGGGCATGGCACGTCGAATGCTGACGGTGCTGGCCGACGTTGACCGGGCCATGACCGGCATCGAAGAGGACGACCAGTCAGCTGTGGCTCAAGGCCTTCGTTTGCTGCGCAACAAAATGTGGCACGAACTTCAGGCCGACGGCGTATCGCCCATCGAAGCCAAAGGTGCCGAATTTGACCCCTCGAAGATGGAAGCCATCGCCACCATTCCACCCAGTGATGACTTCCCCAACGGGACCGTTGTGGATGTGCTCGAGCAGGGCTACATGTACAAGTCAAAGGTCATCCTTGTGGCTCGAGTCGTCGTAGCGTCCGAGTGATTCAACCAGCGTGCACGCCGGTCTCAAAGGTCGAGCAGCGGAACATAGCATCGTTGTCAATCAACCATTCGATGACCGCTGAGGGAACGCTTGGAGCCAACACGGTTCTGCTCGCTTCGTCGTCCATCACGGTGGAGAGCATACGAACGGTTTGACGAACCCGCCACCCCTCGAGCGTTTCCCGATCGCTGAGGGCTACCTCGTGCACGTCCCAGCCCGCAGCACGGTAGAGGTCCACGGTCGGGCCGTCCGAGGTGACGAGGGTGCCCGTTCCGTGTGCGCTGGTGGCGTGTTCCACCCAGTTGGGCGGGTCGTTGATGTCCTCCACCTGCACGACCGTCAACTCAACACCCTGTTCGACAGCCCAAGCCTCAATCATCGCTTGTCGTTCGTCAGCCGTCCACGGGTTGCTCGCCTCCCAGCCGGCTTGGGCCGAACCGATGGCCACCACCACCTCATCGCCAGCAGCGTGTTCAACGGCGGCTTGAACCAGACCGGCATGGCCGAGATGAAACGGCTGAAAACGTCCCAAGACGATGCAGCGTGGCATGGCTTCACCCGAAGTACGATTCAACATCGACGTCGTTGAGTTCAACGCCGAAATCACGGAAACAGGCGATCATCCGCTTGCAACCTTCAACCATCTCTGCCACGGGCGTCTCGCCCATTGAGCCCACGCGGAACATCTTGCCCTTCAGGTGATCCTGCGCACCGATGACTTGGGTGTCGTACTTGTCCTTGAGCGTTGTTCGCCAGGTGTCGTCAATACCCTCCGGGTAGAGGATGGCGGTTACCGTGTTGCTTCGTTGCCCGCTGTCGGCGAGAAGCGTGAAACCGAGGTCGGTGAAGAGGGCACGAACGCCTTTGGCCATGGTTTCGCATCGAGCCCAACGGGCTTCGTTCGTTTCTTCTTTCAGGTCAGCCAGCGCCGCCCCCCATCCCATGGCGAGGTTGATGGCCGGTGTCCATGGTGTTTGGTCGTCATCGCCCTTCTTGAGCGCCGAGATCATGTCGAGGTAGTAGCGTGGATTCGCGTCGCCTTGCTGGTGAATGGCGTTGATGCGTTCCACGCAGTGTTCATTCAGGGCAATGGCGGCGATGCCGGAGGGTCCCGCCGTGCATTTCTGAGCACCCATCACGACGGCCTCGGCCTTCCATGCAGCCGGATGTACGGGCATGCCACCCACCGACGTGATGCCATCGAGAATAAACGAGACACCGTGGCGTTCGCACATTTCGGCGATGGCTTCGGCATCCTGCGTGATGCCGCTGCTTGTTTCGTTGTGGCAGATGAGCAAGGCTTCGTAGCAGCCGCGTTCGAGTTGCTGCTCCAGTTCGTACAGGTCAAACGACCGGCCCCATTCGTACTGCAGCTGTTTCACGTTGCAGAACTGACGGCAAATATCGGCGACTCGCTCACCGAACTTGCCGTTGGTGGGCACCAAGACGAGGTCGTTGTTGCGGAAGCGGTTGGCGATGACCATCTCCATGGCGGCCGTGCCGCTGCCGGAGACGACCACGACCTTGTAACCGTCCTCGCCGGTCCAGGATTGTGTTTTCATCTCGGGCGCCGAGGGTGACAGGTTGAAGGCATAACGTAGGCCAGAATTGAGCTCAGCCATGACTTGTCGGAATTCTGGTCCACGGGCCGTCATCACGGGCGTGGCCATGGCTTGAAGGCAAGCATCGCTCATGCGAACCGGCCCAGGGACAAGGAAGCAGTCACCCTTGTGCATGGTCTGTGGTGGGCTTGACGGTCTTTGAAATGCTTGTATCAAAGCCCTCCCCAGCACCTCGGCTGAAGCGTTGGACTGATAGGGAAGGGCATGGACCCAGCATCATGCTCCGTGTGGGTTTGGCGATGCTTCAGGGCGCCCGCCACGAGCACGCTGAAGCGCTTCGCGGAGCTGCTGACGAACTCGGTCTTGCCGTCGACATCGTGGAGTGCCGTCGTGCCGACCACGTGTCCGAGGACCTGGACGCCCTCGTGCTTCCCGGTGGAGAATCCACCACGATGCGCATCGCCAGCCGATACGAGTCGTTGCTGACCGCCCTGTTTGGGTGGATGGACGCCCATCCCGAGCGGCCTGTTTTGGGAACCTGCGCCGGCGCCATTCTTCTCGCCGCTCCGGGTGAGGACCGTTCGCCCTACCTCGCCGCCGGCATCGCTCGCAACGCTTGGGGTCGCCAACGTGAGTCCTTTGAGGCCGTGGTTGAGGTTGAACTCGACACTCCAACATCGGACTTCAAACAAGTGACACCGGTTGGACGAGACCGCTTCTCTCATCAGCCGTTGGAAGTGGCTTCTTCCGGTGCTCAACTGCTCGACGACGGATTTCCAGGTGTTTTCATCCGAGCCCCCCGCTTCGAGCAGGGTTCCGTGAACTGCACTACAGTGGCACGGCTTGGCGATGAGGTCGTGGGCGTACTGGACGGGAACAAACTCGGCGTCACCTTCCATCCTGAACTGACGATGGACCGACGATTTCACCGATGGTTGCTGACGCAGGCAGCTGAAACCAAGGAGGTGGCATGATGCGCAGTTTGCCCATGGCTACTGAAGTCCTCCCTGCGGAAGAGGGCGAGGCAGAGGGATGCGTTCAATGCCAGCAGGGCAGCAAACTTGTCTTGTTTGTCACCGGCAAATGCCACTGGGGCTGCGATTACTGTCCGCTGTCTGAAAACCGGAGAGAAACGCCTGACATGTTCGCCAACGAACGTCGGTGCACCTCGTGGGACGAGGTCATCGAAGAAGGGCACGCCATGAACGCGACCGGTACCGGCATCACCGGCGGCGACCCAATGCTCGATTTGGAGAAGACCCTTGAAGCGGTTCGTCAACTGAAGGCTGCCTTTGGTCCAGAACACCACATTCACGCGTACACCTCGATTCCCTTTGACCCCGACCGAGCAGCCGACTTCGGCGCCGCAGGGTTGGATGAAATTCGCTTCCATCTCTTGGACGGCACGACCAGCAAGTACCGAGCCACCATGGAGGCGTGCTCCCAGTCCGGCATTGAAGTCGGGGTTGAGTTGCCGTGCGAGCCCGACAAAGAGGCGCAACTGTTCGCGTTGCTCGACGACTTGGCCACCGTTCCCGTGTCCTTCCTCAACCTCAATGAACTCGAAATCACCGTGGGCAACCAGGAGAACATGGATGTTCGAGGCTTCAACCTGAGCGGAGGTATCACGGCGGCTGCTGAAGGCTCGGCCGAACTGGCGATTCGCCTCAAAGAAGCGGCCGCCGACAAACCCTATCACCTCAAATTCTGCACGGCGAAATACAAGGACGCCGGCCAACTTCGCAACCGCTTCAAGCGCCGAGGCCAAGCCACCCTGCGGCCCTACGAGGTGCTCAGCGACGACGACACCGTGTTGTTTGGTGCCATCCCGACCTCACTGGAGGACGCTCAGGAGGACATGACCGAACTGCGTGAAGAATTGGGCATGGCCGAGGGATGGCTCCGCTACGACGCCGCCCAGCAGCGCATTGAACTCCCGCTGTCGCTGGCTGAGGAACTGGCTGAGGTGCTCGAGGTGCCGGTGATGCTGGTGGAAGTTCATCCAACGCACGAGCGACTCGAAGTCGGCGTGGTGCATCTGAACGACCACCGTTGACCACGGTATGGCTTATACCCGCGGGGCGGGTCGGCGAATTACCTAGGGGCTCGTGGTCTAGGGGTTATGACGTCGCCTTCACATGGCGAAGATCGCCGGTTCAATTCCGGCCGAGCCCATATCAAATCAGCACAAGGCCGATTTGAACCAGCAACGAACAACCTGCCTTGAATTGCCGAGTTCGTTTGCGCCGGTTCAATTCCGGCCGAGCCCACCAACTCCTCGGTGGGCTACATTCTTCTACGACCCGCGCCCAGTGGTATGTATGGGCCTTCTGGACCAAGCCGATTGGGGCGTGTTCAAGCAGAAGGACACGTGGCAGGCGTTTGTTATCGCCGTCGTGATGTTTGGAGCGATTTCCTTCGCTGCGCTCTCGATGTTTGACAGCATGGACGAGTTGTTCCAGTCCGATGCAGAACCTGCCCCCATTCCCAACCTTGTCTACGAATCGCTCAACCGCAGCGATGTTGAGGCGGGCTACGTGAATGAAACCGGATGGTTCAATCTCAACGACCACCGTGGCAGCGTCATCATTCTCGACTTGATGGCACGAGACTGCAGCAACTGTCACCTCGTTCAGGAGCACATCGAAAACGAGATGGAGGACTGGCAAGTCACGGCTGCAGCCAACAACAAGTCCCTCAAAATCTTCGCTTACGGTGCGTGGTACGGCGAATCCGTGGAATACCTCAGTGAAAGCGGCGGCGAATACACCGTCCCCCTCTATCCCACGGGCTTCGGCTCCACGGAAGCAGCCGTGCTTGAGGATGGCTCAACGGCCGACCCTGTTCGCCTGTTCACGACGGGTGGTACGGGACAAATCCCCGTCGTGCTCATTCTCGACGAGGAAGGCTACATCATCGCTCAACAGGCGACCGGAACACCCATTGACGGCTGGGAAAAATTCGACGGCATTCTTGAAACTGCGTTGACCGAGGACATTTCAGAAACCTTCGATTCCCGCATCGGATGGGAAGAGCCTGAAACCTCGTTCACCGCTGTCTTTGCCCTCGGCCTCATTCTCTCCATCCTCGTGTACTTCTCGCCGTGTGCTTTCCCGGTGCTGCCTGGATTCATCTCGTACTACCTTTCCCTCGGGGCTCGAGAAGACGAACTCATCGCAGAAGGGAAACTCAAGACCGGCATGCCAAGTTCGTTCAACATCGGTGTCTTGTCTGGACTCGGTATGTGGACCTTCTTCGGCATCATCGGTATCGTGGCCTTGCTCATGGGAGAGGCATTCGCCAGCTCGGGCATCATTCACTACATCGCCATCTTCATCGCCTTGCTCCTCGTTGTGCTCGGCTCGATGATGCTGCTGGGCATCACCTCGCACGTCATGGGCTTCGTCCAGAATCTCGTCGACAAGTACAGCACCACCGAGGCCGACGAAACGTTCACGCCACGACGCAACATGTACCTCTACGGCATCGGCTACGCCGCAGCATCGATTGACTGTACGGCCGCCGCCGTGTTGCCGTTTGTCATCTTCCTCAGCACGCTCGGTACGACCGCCATCGGCTTCGGCATCGCTGGACTGATGGTGGGGCTGCTCATCTTGATGATCGCCGTCACCATGCTTGTTGGCATGGGTCGCCAAGTGATGATCAACTTCCTTCGACGAGCCACCGGCCACATCAAGATGATCGGCTCGTGGATGATGATCATGGCCGGTGTTGGCCTGACGATTTACCTCACCAACGCTGAGGCCGTCAATGCCCTGTTCAGTTGAGCGCAGGCGTACCATTCAACTTGTCTTTTTTGAACACCGCATGCGCAAGGGAGAGTCTGGTTTAGGGTCCGCCTCCGGGTCCGTCCAACCCCAACACACTTGCAATGAAATTGAGAATGATGCTGATGAGCATCAGGACAACAACATACACGATGGGATTGATTGTTCCAAACTCGCCATCAACACGGGTGGAATCTTCTGAAGTAAATTCAAAATCAACCTCGCAATGTGGGCATGTGTAATGACCACTAACATCTGGGACTTCGACGTCCTCTTCGCAAGTGGGGCATTCAACCTCAGCCACGAGGTTTTTGTGTCAGAGCCCATATGAAAATTCTTTGATGTGTGAAGCCCCGACATTCAGTTGAGGGCGGGGCGAATCCACCAGCGCCACATCACGGCACAGATGGCAATGGAGAGCAAGCCATCAAACACGTAATGCTGCTTGATGAGGACCGTTGACGCCACGAGTGATGCGCAGGCCGTCCATGAGAACACAGACAGCAGGGGCGACCACCGGTCCCGTTGCTTGAGAGCATAACGAACGAAGAGAACAACAAGGACGCTCTGCATCACGTGGAGGCTGGGCCATGCGTTGTAGTGTGCATCGGCCTTGTGCATCTCGTCCATGAGCGTCCCAAACAGGCCTTCAGCCCCGACGGCCTGAGAGCGGAGTCGAATTTCCGAAGGGAAGGCAAGAAACGCCACGAAGGCCAGCCACGTGAGAGCCAGCATCCGCTGGAAGAAGAGCATCCCCTGTTTTCGGACCGATTCATGGGCTGCAATCCAGGCGGCGATGGGGAAGTAGAGGTAGAAGGAGTAGTAGGGAATCACGAACGCCGGCACGTAGGGGATGTCCCAGTCAAAGGGAAAGGAGACTTCGATGACGGTGGTGCCTCGCCACGCCGAGAGGCGGTTGATGAGCACGTACGGCAGCGCTCCAAGCAGCAGGAACACCGTCAACAGAAACCCCGCATAGTGTGGCCGACTCCACTCAAGGCGTTGCGGCCACCATCGGTCAAGGACGGGCCAGTCATTCTTCACCATCGTTGCCGTCCTCGCTGACCGAGGCTACCAAGTCGTTCCATTCAATGATGCGGTCGGAGAGAACCTTGGCTTCCTCTCGGTCGTGGGTCACATGGATGGTGGTGATCGTTCGTTCTTTGAGGTGGGTCCGTGTCATGGTCGCCAGTCCCATTCGGCGCTCGACGTCCACCGAAGCGAACGGCTCATCGAGCAGCATCACCTTGGGCTCCTGAAGCAAGGCACGAGCGAAGGCGACCCGCTGTGCTTCACCTCCCGAGAGGCCCGCCGTCCCTCGCTGGTTGAAACCTTCGAGACCAACGGCGTTCAGAACGCTGTCCACCTTCGTTGACAAGGCCTTCTTGGGAACGGTGTTTCCCACTCCCAAGGCGATGTTTTGGGCGACGTTCAGGTGAGGGTACAACACGGGCTGCTGGAACAGCATCGTGATTTCGGGGACGATGGTGTCGAGAGGAAGCAGGCTGCCGCCGAGGCGGCGGTTGCCCTGTTCAAGGCGTTCAAGGCCACAGCATGCCCTGAGCAAGGTGGTTTTCCCGCAACCGCTGGGTCCCAGAATCGACACGATTTCGCCGTCATCAACTGTCAGGTTCAATCCGTCAAAGACCGTCCACTCTCCCAGCCGAACCGTTCCATTGAGCAGTTCAAACATCATGTCGGGTCCTCCAGGCACGTGCGCGCTCGTTGATGGCCAACACCAGCAGGGTCACCACCATCAAGATGGTGGCGAGCGCCATGGCGGTGGGAAAGACATAGGGGTCAAATTTCGGCCGAGATGCGACTTGGTCCACCATGATGGACAACGAATCCCAAGAACCGACACGAACGATCAGGAACGTGGCACCAAACTCACCCAAGGAGAAGGCGAGACAAAGCGAAGCCGCCATGGTCGCGGGCACCACCAAAAACGAGCCACGGGAGTGCCACCAGAATGCCAGCGGTTTCATGGAAAGGAGCGATGCCTGTTCGGCGAAGACCGGATCAATGCGTTCGATGGCCGGCACCATCAGTCGGATCACGAAAGGCAGCACGAGCATGATGTGCGGCACCACCGGGAGGTAAGGGAACGAAAACATCTCGGGGAACCATCGAAGGATGCCCGCCACCATGCCCAAACCCACCATCACGGCTGACAATGACAGCGGGAGCATGCACAGTGAGTCCAACACGCCTGCCGTTATCCTTCGACACCGCTGGCGGAGCGCCACCAAACAGGAAGCGACGGCATAACCGAGTGGCAGGGCGATCACCACCGTAAAGCCGGCGTAATTGAGCGAATTCGTCAACGCATCCATCAACGGGACCGTCGAGAAATCACCGCTCCAAGCTCGTCTCCACCCTTCCAACGTCCATTGTGTGCCGGGTCCTGAT
>JAYYDY010000052.1:0-2544 GCA_036160375.1 Thermoplasmatota archaeon
GTTGTGCCGGGTCAAGCGCCACAATCCACTCGAATCGCTCAAGAGCAGCGAGGCCGCCCTCCACCGTTTCGTAGGTGGCTTCCGTCCACGGGCCGCTCCCAATTCGGAATTCGACGCTGGCGATGGAGCCGGACTGACCCCAAGCAAGACCGCGGATTTCGTGAAGCCCCGTACTGGCGTTGACTGAAGAATTGCTGATGTGCACCTGGGAGGTGACGTCGATGGTGCCGGTCAGGTTGGCCTCAGCGAGGTAGATGGAGAGTTTGACCGCTTCGTAAGCGTCCACCATGCCCCACCCGAAATCTCGGTTCCAGAACGGGTCAACCGCTGCATTGGACGGCTCGCCACGTCGCTCAGCCGTCAGCTTGAGAATTTCCTTCATCTCGGCGGTGGTCAAGTCGGGGTTGGCCTCGATCATCATGGCCAGAATACCCGAGACGGCTGGCGTTGCGTAGGATGTACCAGAGCCGCGCCCGGTGTAGCCGTTGTCCTCTGCAGAGCCACCGGCGAGGTTGATGCAACCTCCGGAGGTGACACAGCCCTCAGCCTGAACGATGTTGGTGCCGGGTGCAGAGACTTCGGGCTTCAATTCGTTGAGTGGATTGCCGTCGCCGTTGTCCCTGCGCTCGCCACGGGAGGAGTAGGAAGCCACGGTGTCGTCGCTTCGGTCAATGGTGTTCTTGTCGTCGGTCGCACCGACGGTGATGGAGAGGCTTGAGGAGCCCATGCCGGACAAGCCGTCGTTATCTGGCCCGTCGTTGCCTGCTGCAGCACTGACGACGACACCGGCTTCCATCGCCTCGTTGAGAATACGGCTGTGCATGTCCTCGCCGTCCGAGCCTCCGCCCTCGTGCGAGGTGATGCCCCAAGAGAGCGAGATGATGTCGATGCCGTAGCTGTCCTCATCTGCGCCCTGCCAAGCCGTGTCCTTGTTGTCGATGATCCACTGCAGGCCGTTCATGGCCGACTCGTAGAATTCTTGTTCAATCAGGTAATTTTCAAACGGACCAGCGCCCAAATCCGTACCGATGCGAACGTCGACGAGGTCGGCATCGGGAGCCGAACCATAGAACTCGGTCTGCGCACCGCTGGCATCGATGCCGGTGGCGGCCGCCATGCCCATGCAGGCTGTCCCGTGCTGGTTGCCGTCATCGGGGTCGTAGGTGCCATCGGTCTCACGCGCCCCGCCTGCTGTGCACAGCGGGTCGGTGTGGACGTAGCACACGGCATCGTAGCCGGCGATGAACTTCTGGTTCAGTCCTGGATGTTCGTTATCGACACCCGTGTCCACCATGGCGATGTTGACGTTGGCACCGGTGAAGCCGAGGTCCCACGCACCCATGGGGTAGAAGGTGGAATTGCGGGCTTTGACTGCCGGCGTTTGGATGTCGCCGTAGAAGACGAGGTTGCCGTAGCGCTCGACCATGACCACGTCATCAAGGTCAGCGAGTTGGAAGGCCAGCGAGGCATCAAGTTGGCCAAGCAGGACCGCATCCACGGATTCAATGACGTCCACGACGGTCAGGTTCATGCTTTCAAGGACGGCAAGGTGAACGTCGCTGACCTCGACACCGTAGGACAATCCGATACCGGTTGTGCCCTCAAAGGTCTCCAAACTGTCGTGGATATTGTTTCGGTTTTGGTCAAGCGCCGTGCGTTCCCACCATGGGGTGTTGTCGTTCAACCATGATGCTTCGGCCTGTTGTGGCACTTCAAAACTGTAGCCAGCGGGCATCCACTGCACGCCTTCTGCGTCCACAGCCTGCCAACCGAGCGGCTCGGATTTGACCACCAAGGAACCGGTGACCGGCCCCATCAACAACGCAAGCACCAGCACAGCAAGCATACGACGCATGTTCTTCCCCAGTCAAGGCGAACCTCGTGTTTGGCATCAACCTAACGCTGGGATGTGCTGTTTCATCGCTCCTCTTCTGCGAGGGAGGGTGCTTGCATCATGACGCCCAGAGCGTTCACTGGTGAAGCGATGAAACCGAACGCAAAGGTGCAGACTGCAAACATGGCAACCCAGAATCCTGCCTCCTCCAAGGCTCCCTCCGTTGTTTCAATACCCAAGGTCAACGAGACGGTCATCAAGATCAGAACCACGAAGATGCCGAGGCTTCGACTCAGGCGGCTCTCCCGGAGATTGACACCCCAAAGTGGGACGAAAAACAAGCCAATGCCCAAGCCACAACAGAAACTGAACCAGCCATCTGAAGCAACGATGGACGAGGATGAGTCATCGGCCAACACCGTGGTCAGTGTACCCCAGACAGAACCGACCACAATGGCAAAGATCACCCAACGGGCTACAAGCCAGTGCTCGATAACCCAGTCAAGGACTTTCATGGTTGAGACTGCCCATGGTGCCAATTCAAGATTTTGGCGACGGTCGCCCTGTGGAGTCAAGAATTGGTGGGAGCAGAGGGATTTGAACCCCCCCCAGCGGATTTCTTCTGAAACTGCGCATCAGATGGGCAGTCTGCAGGATTGCAACGGGTCGGCGCTCCAGTTGGTCATCAACTTCAGCAAACCCACTCGTCG
>JAYYDY010000053.1:0-35937 GCA_036160375.1 Thermoplasmatota archaeon
ATGGCGAGGTTAAGCACGACCTTCTCCCAAATCAAGGTGGCAGCATCCTCGTGAATCCAAGGGTTCAGTTCTGCGGCTTCAAAGATTGAAACGACGGCCTGCAAACGCTTGCTATCGGGCCCGAGCGGAGGAGCAGCGAAACCCACACCGCCGAAACCGGCCCACACCACGCCTTCACCCTCTGCGTACGCTCCGTGGGTGGTGCTCGCAGCGAGCACAGCGGATGGGCCGTGGATTCGTGTCAAGACCTCCACATGACCCAAACCGTTGCACAAGGCCAGGACCACGCCCCCCGTCTTGAGGAACGAGGTGGCTGTTTGAGCCAAATGAGGGACGTCGCTTGATTTGCAGGCAAGAATCACAAGGTCTGAACCCTGAAGCAAACCGTCGTCAACAGGAAGTTCTTCACATGAAAAAAGGAAGCGAGCGGCAGCCGGGTTGAGGGAGCGGTGGCCTGAAACAGCGACCCCCTGGAGCATTTGAGCAGCGCCCCGTTCTCCGCGGACGTGGAGGTGAAGTTCGACATCGGTTGTCGCCAAAGCGGCCGCCACCACCGAACCTATGGCGCCAACCCCGAGCACGGACACACGCATCGACATCACCTCACTGATAACTGGAAAGATGGAGAACAACGGCATCTGCTTCGTACGAAAGCCACATCGTCGCGAGCGGGGCGTCCGGCGGCACAAGCTCAAACGTGGTTGCACCAGGTTCGATGGCGTTGCCGTCCCAATCGTGGCTCCAATCCTCCCCGAAACTTCCGCCGCGGTCAAGTCGGAACGGCACACTCGTGTTGGTCGGGTTGTGCAGGGTAAACGACGTCATGCCTTCGTTGAGGACGGTCCCGTTGGAAGCGATGGCCCACGGCGTGGTCCAAAACCGTGAGGTGGAACCCATCCACGACACGAGCAATTCAGGACCTTCCGCAACCGAGAACGAGAACGAGGGGTACGGATTGTACACCTCCTTGCACAGCGACATGTTGGCTCCGCTCGGCATTTGCAGCGTCAAGTTCTGCTCCGCCTCAACCAGCGGGAGGTCACCGGATGAACGAACCTCAAGATCCCAGATCCACGGGCTGTCGTCTTGAGGCCGAGCCGGTGTGCTGATGCTCGCGTTGATTGGGCAGTGGGCTGCGTTCATGTTCAACACGCCGCCTTCTCCAAACAGGGCTTCCCAGGAGGTGCCGGCCTCTGCTTGGATGGTCCAGCCCTCGGCTGGAACATGGGCCACCAACGGCCGCCTGGATGGAAGAACAGGGGAGAAGGTGTCGTTATTGAGGGTCAATGATGCCATGGAGGCGTCGAAAACCAACGGGTCCAATCCCTGGAGGCACAGGGTTTCCGGCACCTCGCTCACGGACATGTTCATCCCCTCTCCGCCAACAAGGCTGACGAGTGGCGTTTGGACCTCGGACATGATCCCACCGTCCACGGAAATGTTGAGCATTGACGATTCCAGAAGATCCCCTGACAAGGTCAAGCAACGATGGACATAGGCGCCCACTTCAACATCGTACCAACTTGTATCGGGCACCACCTCGAGGGCGGGTCGTACCGAAACGGGAACAACATCATACCCACCGTTCATCGCAACGACATAGCTCAAATTTGCCCGGGTTGGTTGTGTTGGACCATCCCACGTCAAGTTCATCCAGAAGAACGCCGTTCGTTTCGGCAGCAGTTCAGCACCGCACCCGTCACCGTCGAGGCCGTAGGTGGTTTCGCCATCGCAATCCCATGAAACCGTCCACCCTTGTCCGGGGTGTTCGAGGTAGGCACCCACCGCATACGGTTTGGCGAGCGCTGACGGGTTGGTGATGCGAACTTCGGTGCTTGACAACCAGGAACCATCCTCTTGGAGGGTGGCGGCGACTGGCTCAATCAGTTCGTGCGTCAGCGGATCGTCCCACGTGGTCTCATGAAGTACGGGTTGAGCAGCCGGGAGGAGGAACACGCCAACCAAGAGCAGGAGCAGCCCCATTCGTCCATGGTCCTGCTCGCTCAAGCCGGTGGTTTCGTTGAGGATGAGCGGTATGCGAAGGTCGGTCCCAAAGAAAAACAAGAGTGGCAACAGCAAAGCGAACACGAGGTACCACAGCGAGAATTGGTTGAAGACCCCAAAGATGTAGGCACAGAACAGCATGGTCACCAAAATCAAACTCTGTGTGCTTGAGCTGCGACCGTCCAACAAGCCCATGCGTGCGATGAGGACACGACCGCCGGGGAACGTTGGAATCGGCAGAATTGAAACCCAAGCAAACAGCATGAGCATCCCGCCCGCATGGACCCATGGATGAGCCCAAAGAAGACGGATGAAGGCGTCGTCTCCCGCCAGCTGTGTTGCGAACAGGGAGACGAACAACGGCGGATCAGAGACCAACGGCATGGCGCTGGAGGCAAGGTATTCCGGTGTCATGGTGAGACCAGCGAGCATCATGACAGCACCGCTCACGCCGAGAACAAGCGGCACGCTCATCGGCGTGAAACCATGGGCTGCACGGTGGGGCCACGGTCGTGCGTCCATCCTTGGCATCGTCGGAATCAGGAGAAGGCCAAACGGCCAGAACAACCACGAAGAAGGAAAGAGACCCAAAGCGTACAACGCGATGGTGAAATCAGGCACGGGAAGAAGCGGCCCGCTCCGTACGCCGTAGCGAGCGGCGACTCGCCGTTGAAGTTGAGAGGCGAGAGCCAGAACGAGCAGCACTGGAAGGGTGTAACCGAGCAGGGCGTCGATGAACGAAGAGGTGTGAAACCAGCCACCATCTGGGCGGGCTTTGGACATCCAATGGTCACCAGCCAACGTCAAGGTCAACAGGGACAGCACCCAGAACATGAGCATGGTATTGATGCGAGGGAATTGCCGTTCGGGTACGGGAAAGACGGTGATCACCCAGGGTTCGCCCTTGGTCAACTTGCCCATCCAACCCAACCGGTCAAGATGGGCGTTCAGGCGTATGAGATCTTCGTGGATGTCGTCGTTGGGTGAAACCACCGTCCAAGCAGGCCAGCGCCCACCGTCTTTTTGCACGACATTGAGGTATTCGCTCAGCGTTGAGGCCAACAAATCGTGTTGAGACCAAGCGTTCTTGTGATGAGGCAAGCCGGATTCAATCGCTTCGGATGAATCGTCCATGGCATGGCCCCCTGTCGTTGCGGTGCGGCCCATCCTCCATGAATCCCTCGTTGGGACCATGACGGGGCTCACTTGTTCTTGAAACGCTTCAATCGGAAGGTTTCCTCGCGCTCCATCTCTTCAAGACGCAGTTGAATGAAGACCTTGGCTTCCTCGAGTTCTGGAATGACCTTGAACTCGAGAGCGTTCACACGACGCTTGGTGGCTTCAATCTCTGCAAGAAGACGCTTGAGGGTGGCTTCCATCTCCGAGGCTTTGACGATCTTCTCAATGAGTTCGCTAAACGAATCGCTCGCCTCATCGATGTAAGGCGAAGAACCGATGAAACCAATGCCGCGCTCGGCAAAGGTGGATTTCAGGTTGCTTCCGCTCACGCTCGGCACGACCACACCCATGATGTTGCGGCGCTCAACTTCGACCTCAGGGTGAGCGGAGTTGGCGATGGCTGCAGCACGGACGGCCAGACCGCCTTCAATGGCGTTGGCCAGATCAATGCGCGTCTTGGCCAGACGGTAGGCCGCCGTCAAGTCGCGCTTGGCTTCGATCATCTCGGCGAGAAGCGTTCGGAACTCGTGGAAGAGACCGTCTCGCTTCATCTTCAGCAACTTGTAGCCGTTCTTGGTCTGCTTGATGCGACCTTTCAGCTTGATGAGTTCGCTACGGGTTGGTTTGATGTCCAATGCCATGCTTTCTCACCTCCTTGTTGATGCCTGCGTTGGTCCTCAAGCCTTGTTGTCAGGGTGGTACTTCTTGATGAGTTCCTCATCCAGACGAACGAGGTACTTCGTGTCGATGCTGGCCATGAGTTCCCAGCACAGGTTGAGGGTCTCGTCAATGGTTCGGTCCTCATCACGGGATTGGCGAAGGAACTTGTCTTCGAACACACCGGAGAAGTCCAGCAGTTGCTTGTCACGCTCGTTGAGGGCGTCTTCACCGACAATGGCGACAAGGCCACGAAGTTCACGGCCTTGGGCGTAGGCAGCGTACATCTGGTCGCTGACCTTCTTGTGGTCGTCGCGGGTTGTTTTCTCACCAATACAGGATCCCATCAGTCGGGAAAGCGATGGCAACACGTTGATCGGCGGGTAGATGCCTTGCTGGTGCAACTCACGGCTGATCACAATCTGACCTTCGGTGATGTAGCCGGAAAGGTCCGGAATCGGGTGCGTGATGTCATCACCGGGCATGGTGAGAATCGGGAATTGGGTAATGGAGCCCTTCTTGCCCTTCACGATACCTGCACGCTCGTAGAGCATAGCCAAGTCAGTATACATGTACCCGGGATAACCACGTCGTCCTGGAACTTCTTCACGAGCAGCACCGATTTGACGAAGTGCGTCGCAGTAGTTGGTCATGTCCGTGTAAATGACGAGCACGTGGTAGTCCTTCTCGAAGGCCAAGTATTCGGCGGCGGTCAAGGCGAGACGTGGTGTGATGATTCGCTCAACAGCGGGGTCGTCGGCGAGGTTGACGAACAACACAGCGTTCTCGAGTGCACCGGTGCGCTCCAAGTCGGAACGGAAGAAATTGTACTCTTCAGCGGTGATACCCATGGCACAGAACACCACAATGAACTCTTCATCGGAGTCCTTGAGCTTGGCCTGTCGGGCAATTTGCAGGGCGATGTCGTTGTGTGGGAGACCCGATGCAGAGAAGATCGGGAGCTTCTGTCCACGAACGAGCGTCGTACAGCAGTCAATGGCCGAAATACCCGTCTGGATAAAGTCGTGAGGCGATTGTCGGCTGTAGGGGTTGATGGCCGCACCGATGATGTCGGCCTTCTCCTCAGCCACGATTTCAGGACCGCCGTCTCGGGGGCGACCTGCGCCGTCAAGAATGCGTCCAACGAGGTCGGTGCTCACAGGGAGTTTGAACACATCACCCATGAAGGTGACACCGGTGTCTCGGTTGATTTTGGCCGTGCCCTCAAACACCTGAACGATGACGAGGTCATCGGAAGTGTCGAGCACTTGACCGTTCTTGATCTCACCGTTGGAGAGACGGAGCGTAACGATTTCACCGAACGCAACGGGCTCGGTTTTGTTCAAAAAGACCAGTGGGCCCTTGACGTCGGTAATGGTTCGGTATTCTTTTCCAGTCATCTTCATCCTCTCCTCAGTTGGCCTCCACGGCGTTGGCAATTTGTTCGTTCATTTCCTTGACCATGGCTTCAATGCGGTCAATGTAGCCTTCTTCGAACCGGCCACGCATCAGGTTCGAGCGGGCGGGAACGTTGACGACATCGTTGAGCAGCGCACCGTCGGCCATGGCGGTCTTGGCGGCTTCCTGGAAGGACAGGATGGCCTTGGCCATCTCGTACTGCAACTTGATGTCGCAGTAAGCGTCGACGGGGTCAAACCCGTTCTGCTGGAGGAAGAACTCACGAATCATACGGGCGACTTCGAGGGTCAGTTGCTGGTCGACCGGCAGAGCGTCGGAACCGACCAACTGGACGATTTCCTGCAGCTCGGCTTCAATCTGCAACAGACCGCTGATTTGCGTTCGAATCTCAGGGAAGTCCTGTGCGATGTTGTCGCGGAACCACTGGTCGAGGCTCTGTGGGTAGAGCGAGTATGAGTTGAGCCAGTTGATGGCAGGGAAGTGGCGTTGTCGAGCCAGCCCTGCGTCGAGACCCCAGAACACCTTCACGATACGGAGGGTACCTTGGGAGACCGGCTCCGAGATGTCACCACCAGGAGGCGACACAGCACCGATAACGGTGACCGACCCGTCGTCGCCGTTGAGGGTTTCGACACGACCAGCTCGCTCGTAGAACTCAGCAATACGGGAAGAGAGGTAAGCAGGGTAGCCTTCCTCACCGGGCATTTCTTCCAGACGGGACGAAATTTCACGCATGGCTTCAGCCCAGCGGGAAGTCGAGTCAGCCATGAGGGCGACGTCGTAGCCCATGTCGCGGAAGTACTCGGCGATGGTGATACCGGTGTACACGGATGCTTCACGAGCAGCCACCGGCATGTTGGACGTGTTGGCGATCATGACCGTACGGTTCATGAGCGGCTTACCGGTGTTGGGGTCGATCAGGTGAGGGAACTCGTCCAACACTTCGGTCATCTCGTTGCCGCGCTCACCGCAGCCGATGTAAACGACGAGTTGAGCGTCGGAGTACTTGGCCAGGGATTGCTGCGTAACCGTCTTTCCGGAACCGAATGGACCGGGAATACCGGCTGCACCGCCCTTGGCGAGCGGGAACAGGAAGTCAAGGATGCGCATACCGGTGACGAGGGGGGTGTCAGGAGCGTACTTCTGCGTGAAGGGGCGAGGGGTTCGGACCGGCCACTTCTGCATCATCTGCAACTCGCTACCGTCCTCCAGGACACAGACGGTTTGGGTCACGTTGAAGTCACCGGATTCGATGGACTTCACCTTGCCGCCTTTGCCGGGAGGGACCATGATCTTGTGAACGATGGTCTCGGTTTCTTGGACGTGGCCGATGACTTGGCCGCTGACCACGTCATCGCCCTTGGCGACTTGTGGCTCGAAGGTCCAGGTCTTCTCCATGTCAAAGGCGTCGGCATCGACACCACGGGTGATGAACACACCCATGACTTCCTCAAGGGTAGCAAGAGGTCGCTGGATACCGTCGTAAATTTGGGTCAGGAGGCCGGGGCCCAAGGAAACGGAGAGCGTCTCTTCGGTGTTCAACACGGGTTCGCCAGGTCGAATACCCGAGGTGTCTTCGTACACCTGGATAACGGCCTTGTCGCCGTGCAGCTCAATCACTTCGCCCATGAGACCTTCGTGGCCAACACGGACAACGTCGTACATTGCAGCGTTCATGCCAGTGGCGGTTACCACCGGCCCCGAAATTCGGTAAATCACTCCTTCATTGCTCATTTTTTCTTCCTCCTGTTTTTGGGTTGGAACATCACTTCCACAAATCGACTCCAATGGCCTTGCGAATGGTGTCTCGCAAGGTGGTGTCTTCCTCCGTACCGATGCCGAGCACGGTGGGGGAGACGGACGCCGACAATTGATCTCGCAATCGTTCGGGCAGCGTGGCCATCACGGCGGAGTCGACCACCATGATACCAACGGACTTGTTGTTGAGTAGGGAGCGAAGCGTGGTGTGCAGTTCCTCTTCGCCGTCTGGATTGTAAAGGCTCGACAGCCCAGCGAGCTGGAAGCCAAGGGTGAAGGCCGGAGAACCAACGACTGCAATCTCCATTCATCGTCACCTCAGAGTAGATGCGCCTCAAGCACAGCGGCCGACAAACCGGCCAGTCGTCCACGGACGATGAGTCGAAGGTCAGAGACCTCCTGAACTTTCATGGCGATGTAGTAGATGATGGGGAGGGCAGATACGGGATGGAGGTAGCTCATCCGTTGCATCATGTCATGCTCCCG
The DNA here is from genome assembly GCA_036160375.1 of Thermoplasmatota archaeon. Lineage (GTDB taxonomy): Archaea > Thermoplasmatota > Poseidoniia > Poseidoniales > Poseidoniaceae > Poseidonia. Next base: position 7,504 of record JAYYDY010000053.1, read on the forward strand.
TGCGTTCATCCAGGTGACCACCGAGTCGAGGCTTCGGGTTGTTTCGGCTTCTTCGAGGGCGGATTCAAACGAGGCGTAATCGAACTTGTTGGCGCTGCGAAGCAAATCCAACATGGCGCTTCGCCCACCGGTTGCGATGGAGGAGAACGCACGCTTGGGCACAAGTCGGCCACCTGGAATCAAGAGCGACACCAGACGTTCGTTGTCAATGCCAACCGCACTGGCTTCCAAGATGTTCGAGATGTTCGTGTGATCGATTTCTGCGGCAAACAACTGCTTCAAAAAGCGAGCAGGTGCGCCCTTGGCTTGACCCAGCGCTTTGAGGGACGCAGCGTAGTAGTGGCGGTCAAGCGCATCTTCGTAATCCGAGAGACGACCGTCTTCAGGCACCTTGGCAAGGGCAGGTCCGAAGGCCTTGCGGCGCATCAGGTTCGCTGCAGACTTCATGTCGTCGCAACTTTCCACGACCTTGAGCCATGGGGTGTTCACGTCGTTGATCTCAGGGAGGATGCTGTTGCCGACTTCTTCAACCGAAACTTCGTTGTGAATCGCACGGAACACCGCCTTGGCGTTTTGGTACTCAAAGCGAGACGTGTAAATCTCAATGAGGGGCCGAATGGATTTGTTGGTCATGTTGACCATCTGGGTCAATTCGGATTCCAAGTTGTGCGTCAGTGCTGCTTCCACGAGATCGCCGCCGGCTAGTTTACCAGCGTACAAATCGATTTCAGTGCGGTAGCCGAGGTCACCCACGGCCACGGTCAACTGGTCCACGGACTGGTTGATGAGTTGTCGTAGACGTGCACGGTCCGCCAACTTCTGTCGTCGTGCCTTGGCACGTGAGACGACATAGGGGGTGTTGCCGAGCATCATCTTCTCACCTTCTTTATCCAAACAGGGTTTCGTTCACGGCGGCGAGCTGGTTGGACCAGGCTCGCTCAAGCATGTTGTCAAATCGCATGTCAAACGACACCGACCCGTCTTCGGCCTCAAGCACAAAGCCGCCCAGGCCGTCCACGCTCTCGCCGACCTTTCGGTCGCCGGCCTCTTTCGAGATGGCTGCGCGGTCAACCTCAACGGGCAGAATCACAAATTTGCCTTTGGCCAGTTTCTTGGACTGGGACAGCAGGGTCTTGAGAAGCGCTGCTCGTCCCTTCATGCCGGGGTCGGCGATGTGGGTTCGTGCAGCCTCGTAGGTCGCATCGAGCACCTTGCGGCGAGCGATCAACACGTCCTTTTGGTTGGACTGTCGGGCGCTCGCTACGGTTTCTCGTGCAATCTGCGTAGCTTCTTTTTCTGCTCGCTGTTGTGCTTCGTCTCGCAGAGCGCTGGCTTTGGCTTCAGCGTCGGCCAGCAGTTGCTTGGCTTCGGCCTTGGCTTCGGCGATCAGCGCTTTTGCGTCCTTTTCAGCAGCAGCAGCGATGTCGTTGGCAAGTGTTTCAAGGGTCATCGTATCGTCTCCGTCTTCGTTTTCGATGTGGGCAGAGCCCACCCGTCCACCGTTCGTCCTCAGTTGAGGAAGAGCGGGAGCGCACCGAGAATCACAATGGATTCAGGGAGAGCGGTGAAAATCAGGCCGTAGCCGAACTTGCTACCGTCTTCGGCGATCATGCCGATGGCAGCGCTACCAATAGCAGCTTGGGAGAAACCAGCACCGATGGCAGCGAGGCCAAGGGCCAGGCCGACACCAACGTCGCCGGTCATTCCGTCGGTTGCACCGCTGTCCGTGGTTTCTTCCGCAGCAGCGACGCCTTGGGCGACCAAGGCGACGGTCAGCAGAACGATCAGGGTGCGCAGGCTCGTTTTCAGGGTATTCTTGTTCATTTTTTCTACCTCCAGTTTGTTGTCCATGGGACTATGATTGCCCCTCCGTATGGAGGGTGCGACCGCCAATCGGGGTAAAAACCCGACCGGTGCCACTGTAGAACTTGCCCATCCACTCTACGAAGTGGAGACGGGCTGCGTGAATGCTGGGGGAGAGGATGCCGAGGGCGAGCGCAAAGGCCTGGATGAAGAGGAAGAGCACGAGACCCAACACGATGGTAGCGACACCGCCGCCGGACAACATGAGGTCCCAGCCCATGTCAAGGGAGACTTGAGCGATCTTGACGCCGGCGACGCCAACGCCCATGACACGCAGATAGGACAGGGTGTTGGCCAGCAGGCCAAAGGTCTCGATGGGGCCCATGATGATGCCACCAGCCCAGCCGAACTTCTCGTAGATGGCGAGGCCAATGATGAGGCAGCCCACGCCGACCAACATGGCCACGGCGTAGGGCGTCAAATCCAAGACAGCGTGCTCGCCGGTCAGGAAGCCGTAGATGTGGACGGTTCCGGCGATCAAGATGATCATCCAGCTGCCCTTCTCAAAGAAGGCAGCGAGCAAACCATGTGCACGAACGACATTGATGAAACCAAGGATGTAGCCGAACATGAGGTGAGCAATACCGAGGTAGACGGAAAGCAGGACGTATTCTTGGATGGAACTGGTGGCTCGGTGGAAGGGGATGTGAGTATAGTCCATGCGAAGGGTGTCAGTCCAGAAGTCGGGGAAGGTGATGTTGTCGTAGGTCCATGCATAGAAGCCTGCGAGCGGTGAGGCGTCGCCCATTCGCCCGGTGTCGTCCCAGACAAAACCAAAGCCTTCAGCGAACAAGAAGCCCCAAATCATGCACCAAACGCCCATCCACTTCAGGATGGTGATGCCGTTCTTGGCCACGGGATCGGCGGCGAAGGGTTTGGTTCCGAAGTAGACGCCGAGCAAGAAGATGATGAGGCCGTAGCCGAAGTCACCGAGGATCAGGCCGTAGATGACCGGGAAGGTCAGCATCATGAAGAACGTCGGGTCGAACGTACCGTAGGCAGGACGCCCAACAAGACCGACAAGGAGTTCGAACGGACGAGATACGCTTCCGTTTTCCAAGGCCACGGGCGGCGTGGGCTCGTGGTGGTGACCGTGGTCGTCATCGTGGTCGTCGTCGTGGTGGTGGTGGTCGTCGACAAAGGCCTCGACCTCCATGTGTGAGGCGTAGTCCTTGAGGGCGGCTTTCACGGCGCCAGCCTTGTCGGTCGGCACCCAGGCATCGAGCGCAAAGGCTTGCCCGGAGACGGCGAGTTGCGTTGGCGCCGTGTGAATGCCGTCTTCCTTGACGAGGTATTCGTGAATGGCGAGGATGTTTCGTCCGTTGTTTCGAGCCCAGCGCTCGGCGTCCTCGGAAGCGGAAAACATGGTGCCCTCGACCTTGCTTCGCTTGGCGAGAAGCGACTTCAAGGCTTCAGCAGGCGTACCGCCCATGTTTGGAATTTGGACGGGCTTGCCGCCCAACTCACCCAGAGCCATTTGGACCTCAGCACCCTCGGAAGGAAGGCAGGCAACGGCCACAATCCCTGGGGCAGCGGCCAACTCGACCTTCTGGAGGAGTGCTCCAAACACACTGGCGGCTTTGCTGGATTTTTTGGTCTCCGCAACGTAAACCTCAACACGGCTTGAGCCAGACAACAGTTCAAGATCCATGTTCAGGGGCTCAAGGCGTCGCAACAGGTGGATCTGTTCGTCAAGGACTTCGAGTTCTGCTTCAGCGTCTCGGTGCGTGTCGAGCAGGTCAAGACCCTTTTGGAGTTCATCAGCGAAGGAGCCTTCAAGCAGTTCCTTCACTCGCTTGATGGGAACAGGTCCGTCAACATTGACCGGCTTGAAGGCGGAAATGGCGGCCCGCACCTTCGCAAGAAGAGCGCTGACGTGGTTGGCCTCTTCGGAATCACTGGCGTGGCCGACGTTGACGCCGTCCTCAAAATTGGTGTAGGATTCGATGTGGACGCAGCCGAGATTGGTGCACTCGCGCAACACATCCGCCATGCGGTCAACAGGGGCTGCGACCGTCAGACGAGACATGGCGACCGTGTCAAACATGGTACCGCCTCACTCGGATGAAAGAGCATCGACCACCATCTTCACGGCGGCGTCTTGGTTGCTTGCAGAGTTGGATTCGATCTTGCTGACTTCGCCTGCCCCGGTCGCTTTGACCTGGTCGGCTTCGCCTTGCGCCTCAGCTCGGGCGTCATCGAGGATTTTCTGGGTCATGGCCACGGTTTCATCGGCGGCGTCTTGGACCATCTCGGATGCTTTTCGACGAGCATCAGAGAGGATTTTGGAGGCTTCTTCTTGGGCCTCTGCAAGTCGCTTTTCGGCGTCTTGCTCGGCCGTTTTGATGCTTCGAAGGACTTCGGACATACCCATGAAGAACACCTATCGATTTTCGCACCGGAAGGGGGTTTAAGAGTCTAACGGGGTGCATTCTTGCCCTCAGTTTTCGGGCTTGGTGGCACGGAATCGGCTGGCCATGCCAAACGGATAGAGAAGGCGCCCTTGAACGTTGGAAAATCCTACTTCTCGCAGCATATTCCGGTAGTAGCCGTTGGTTCCGTAATGCGTGTAACTGGCGGCCAAACCCTTCCACGGGTGGTCCTTCTCTTTGGTGATAAGGCGCGCCATGACTTGGACCACGCTGTTCATCCACAGATAGCCAAAGAACCCGTGCAGTTTGTTGGCCTTCCCTGCATCGCAAATCACCAGACGGCCACCCGGTTTGAGCACGCGGTAAATTTCCCTCAACCCCTGTGCTTTGTCTTGGAAATCTCGGAAGGAAAACAAACAGAAGACCATGTCAAAGGTGTTGTCGGGCAGCGGGATGTTTTCGGCGATGGCTTGGACGTATTCAGCGGGGCCCTCGCCTCGAGCCGCACGGGCTGCATCGACGCGGGGTTGCGCAGTGGCGAGCATTTCCGGCGAGGGGTCAAGGCAGGTCAGTTCCATCCCGACCAAATCTTCAGCGAACGAGCCGGGGCCGCACCCCACTTCAAGCACCTTCATGCCGGGCACGGCGTGGTTTCGGACGTTTCGCCGCCAGCGCTTGTCCTGGCCAAAAGTCATCCAGGTGTTGACGCGATCGTAGTTGGGAATGGTGGCTTCGAGTTGCCCCTCAAGCACTTCCCAAGCATCGGCATCGATGCCCGAAGGGTCGTAGCCACCGGTCGCTGCTCGCTTCCCCATGATGGTTGGCGAGCCCCCGACCGTTTTGGACATGTCGTTTGGTCCACAGCGCCCGTCAGGCGATACGTTCCACGGTTTCCGGCGTGATGCCCTCTTCGGGCGTGACCCGGAACACGAGAATCTTGAGGTTCTCTGGAGCGTTTCTGAACTTTGAGACGATCATCGAGTTCTCAAAATCCGTACCAATGGTTCGAACTTTGAACGACAACACCATGTCAGCAATCGAGGACAATTCCTGCTTGATGGCCGGATCAAGACCGTCGGTGGAGACCGAAATCATGAGCAAGCCACGGACCATCTGGGCGTGGGCTTGGAGCATTCGAACCATGGAAATCACGCGAGCCGGGTCTTCACGCTGGAGGAAAAAATCCAGGTTATCGAGGACGGCCCTAAAATACGGTCCAAGGCCCATGATTTCGTTGGTGACCTCGGTAAGATAGTCTTGGCTGCTGTCGTCCACGAACCGGGTTTGAGCAAGCCGCTGAATGTCGTCCAGCTGGAATCCTTCCAAACGGTATCGGCTGGCCAAGAGTTCTCGCTCCAGTACATTGGCGTTGTATTCCTCACCGATGGTGCGGACGTTGATGTCGAGGGGCCAGTCGTATTTCTTGAAAATTCGAATGATTTCTTGTTGACCTTCGTCGGTGGCGATGTAGAGGGTGTTTTCGGGCTCTTCAGCCGGCGAGGTGAACTGTTTGGCAAACAATTCGCTTCCCGAACCTGTTTCGGTGAACGCAATCATGGTAAAGCCACGAGGCACACCACCACGCATTTCGTTGTCGAACTTTGGTACGCCGAAGGAACCGACAGCGCCGAAAAACTCCTCGTCTTCGGGGTCAAACGTCATTTTACGAGCCATCATTCATCACCTCAGAGGAGGACCACTTGCCCCCGGTCGATCAGGTCCGTGCAGTACGTGTCCAGGTTCGCCAACACCAGCGGCGGCGTTTGGTCGGGAACGTTGAGAATCACCGAAAGCACCTCGCGTTGGCGGAAGGTGTTGATGAAGGTGTGAAGATACTCGGCAAGCATGCGGTCGTCGTTGTAAATCGCCAGCGCGTTCACGCTGTCAAGGAAAACAAAGTTGCGCTGATTGTTCACGGTTCGAAGCGTGTAGAGGGTGCGCAGCAGGATGCTTTCCAGCATGATGGGGCTGTCGATGAAGGTGATGTTGTTGTACGGCACATCCGTCCCACCGAGAACACCCGAGGAAACCAGGTCGAGGAAATGGATGTTCGAAACATCAACACCGATGGCTTCGAAGGCCTGTATGATTTCAACCGCACCTCGACTGGCCGAGATGTAGACGCCGCCCATTTCGAACATCTGCATCAGGGGAATCATGGTACTGGCGGTCACGGCAAACGCGTTCGACGAACTCAGTCGAACCTGAACGGAGCTTCCCAAGGAGACTTGAGTGAGTTGTTCGGCGATCATCTGGTCGAGTTCAAACATCCCTAAGCCCCCCATCGGGAGGTGTTATCGCTTGAAGCACCCCACTTCAACATCGGGATGAGCATCACGCCAAGAGGCGTAAGCTCAATCGCGTGTTTGGCCCGACTGTGCGAGGTCCCACGCATCTTCACCACCTGAAGGAAACGAAGGAGGTGGCCCATGCGCTCGGCGTCGCCCATCACAATGATGCCGTCGGCAATGGCTTCTTCCACACCGAACGACGACCAGTGGGCATTTTCCGTAGCCGACGTGATTTCGGAAATCAGGATGGTCGTGCACCCAAGCGTGGCGAGTTTCTTTCCAAGCGTGAACAAGAAATCTCGAATCAGTTGTTCCGATTTGATCTTGTAACACAGCGTGGTGACCGAGTCAATCACCAAGCGGGTTACACCGATGGTATTGACGATGTCAACGATGGACTTGATGAGGGCGTGGACGTCATCCAAATCGAAGGAGGCCTTCTCCAGGCCCAGCCAGGAATAGAGCACGTCCATGTCAAAGACGTTGATCAGGCCCGAATCGACCATGTTCATGTCGAAGAAAGCGTACTGACGGATGTTTTCGAGGAGTTTGACAGAGGGTTCCGTGGCTGTAAAGTGCGCGCAGGCTTCACCGGCCAGTGCACCCCGAACGAGAAATTCCATGCCAAGCGTGGTTTTGCCTGAACCGCACGTTCCAGCGGCCAAAACGGTCGAACCGTAGGGAATCCCGCCACGCAGGATTTCATCCAATCCGTGGATGCCCGTCACGCAACGGTCTCGGGTGTATACGCTGGTGGGTTGCATGGGACCAAGCAGAAGGAAACGCCTCGGGTTGATGAAGTGTTTGGACGATGGACTCGCGGTAAGAAGCGAATCATGCCTCGTATTCACCGGGTGAGGGAGCGTCTTCGAGGCTCCATGCTGATGAACTGAAGCGGTCCGTGCCGTCCCACACCAAAGATTGACCGGTCACCATGAACAGCTGAGTGTCGCCGCCCCACGCCACGCGGACCACATCGGCCGGCGTGATTTCGTCAAGTTGGGTGTACCGGAGGCTCAGAAGCCCACGGCCGTCGGCCAATCCGTCGAGCTGCCCAACGCCAAGGAAGCCGAGCGCACCGAGGTCGATGACATGGGTGGCGTTACCCGCCGCTTGGGAGGAAGGGTCGCCGGTCAACACAGAGAGGGATTGGCCGGATACCACCCCGCTCTGCAGCAAGAGGTTGCTTGAGGTCGAACCGGAGGTGTGGTTGAAGGACCATCCTTTGAGCGCAATGGCAAAGTCGTTCGGGTTGTGAAGTTCAATCCATTCCGGGCCGGCCGAAGCGGGGCGGACCATGACTTCCGTGATGTGGAGGATGTTGTTTTTTCGACCTCCGTCGTGGACTTCCAGCACCACAGAAATCTGTTCACCGTCTTGTTGGAACGAGCGATAGGCCGTTGAACTCGAAGGGGCGGTGCCACGCTCTGTTCCACCGTCAAACAACACCAAGCCCTTGCGCTCGGGAACGTCGCTCTCAAGCACTCGAATGCTCAAATGGAGGCTCATGTCGCTGTCCAATCCAAGGCCCGCCGCCATGCCGTCTTCGGTGACGTTGTGCAAGGCACTGATGCGATTCATGTCGAGTTTGTGATGTGACATCAGCCCGGGTTGTACCCGCCCCGACTCAAGCGCTTCGGCGTCGGCCGTATGCCAATCTGACGTCGCATTCTCGTAATCGAGGTCGTCGGCCATGGGAACGAACCAACCCTCACCAGAGGTCAAGCGATCAAGCCCCAAGGATGCCGCACGGTCCAGGCGGTCAACACCCGGGTCGTTTGAACCCATTTGGAGTTGGGCCAGCGACAGAAAGGCCGTGAGGATCATCAAAAACAGCGTAAAGGCGGACAGAAACTCGATGACAGCGGTGAGACCGCCTTCATCCCGTTCGCTGTGATGGGACGCCCTGCGCATGGTTCAACCAGCCCTGCACAATTCATGAGGTTGCCGCTTTTTCTTTGCCGCACCTTCCCGCATCCAAGAGGTTTGGTCCCACTCGCTACGCAACAGATTCACGTCAAAGGCCCCGTTCCAAGCGATGAGTCTTTGAATCACGGATGTGAGGAAAGCGTGATGAGCGAGCGCAAGCCACGTCCAGTTACCAAGCAACGAGCGAGCCTTGGCTTTGTTTTGATGCTCTTGCTGTCTTCGCTTGGGGCGCTCGCCACCGTCCCTGTCTCGAGTGCGGCCGTGCCAGGGTCGATTGGCATCACTGACAGCCTCTCGCCGCGCCCCGATGCGTGGTATTCTTCTTTTGACACGCTGGATTTTTCCGCCGAGGTGACCAACAACTACGCTTCTCCCTCTGGTGCCTCCCGAACCCTCACTTGGTACGCCTGCGAAGGCGACGTGACCGTGGCGCAATGCAAGTCCGTGTTTGACGACTCGGGTCAGTTCAACATCGGAAACATCCCCGGACAATCATCCGTTGCCGTTGATTCCAGTGATTTGTGGAGTCCTGGCTCCAACGCTGAAGGCATCTTCACCGTGGTGTACACCTTCAGTCAAAACGACCAGATGGCATCGGACGACGTTTTTCGCTTCAACATTAACCTCACCGAAGACTTCGTTGACGTGGTGGCGGACACCGCTCACAATCCGCTGATCCACCTGCAGAACCTTGCGGAATACAACGAAGAACAGGTGCTCAACACCGGAACCGAGTACGTCTTCAAGTCCAAAGGCGAATCAACCCTGTGCGGCGTCTGCACCTTTTCCGGCCAGTTTGGCTGGCAGCTGTGGGATGCTGACGACACAATGATGCTCAAAGAGGCCTACAAAACGGTCGCGAACCTCCCTGCTTGGGGCGGAACCGACCCGTTCAACATCAACCTGCCAGCGTTCAGCTACGGTCAAGAGGGTCGCTATTTGCTCAAGTACGGCCTGTTTTCGAGCACTGGCAACCCCTACGGCGACCTCAACCCGGGCAACAACCTTGCTTCGTTTGAAATCGTGCTCAACGACAGCATTGACCTCAAGGTGGTCGATGTGTACCCGAGCCACAGCGCTCAATCCTCGGAGTTTTACTACGGAACCGACCGCGTCATCACCACCTACGCTAATCTGGGCAATATGTCGGTGGAGAACGTCTCGGTCTCCTATCAGGTCTACAACTCACAGTACAACTTGGAGGTCGACAGCACCTGCCTGATTCCCGTCATGCATCCCGGTGATACCGCCACCTGTAACTTCAACATGACCACGACCGGAAACGATCGCCTCATTCGTGTCCAATTGCCAACCATTTACCAAAACGGAGAAGATGTTCGGATGGGCGACAATCTTTACCAACTCAACGTTGACGTTCGGGTCGGCCCCATCAACCCCTACGTGCAGACCAACTCTGACGACGACATCTACCTCACCACCGACGATGTTGAGCTGGTGGCCCGATACGGCTCCATCGCCTCACAACCGCTCAATTTCACATGGAGAGAAGGGTTCTACATATGGGGTCACGGTCAAGCCCTCAACCGAACCGGCGAAGCCTTTGGTTTGGGGCACCACAACCTGACCCTGCAAGTCACCGACCCGTTTGGTGAAACCGAGTACGCCTACGTTGAGTTTGATGTGTTAAACTCGGTGTCCATCGACGAACCCTACATGACTGGATTTGCCATCACCGAGGAGGAAGCCACGGCCTCGCGGAGCATGCTCCTCCCGCACCTTGGGAAGAATTACGGCATCGGAGGCGGCGATTCACCGTTGATGTTGATCGACGTGTCCATCGACGCCACATCGGCGGACGACCCCGGTCTACGAAGCGTGGATTTGAACCTCAACCTCACGGCCATTCTGCCGGAAAACATCGACTTGAGCACCGTTGACATTCGCTACCTCCCCGATGTCGACAGTGTGGCTTGGGAGTTCCTCGATGGCGTGGATTACTACACGTTTAGCCCTGATTTCACCGAGGTGAACGTCTCGATGACGAAGGACGGGGTCCTTCTCCTCATCGGCGTGCTTCCAACCGCCGACGTGACCGCAACCGGCGTTGAGTGGACCCAACTTGAGGGGGGGCAAATTGAACTGAACTGGACGGGCACGGGCGACTTGACCAATCCCTATGTGGGCGGGTGGAACGTCTACAAGATTGCAGGCATTGCAGGCACCACCGTGTTCCCAGAAACCGCTGGCGAGATCAACGAAAACATATGGGAAGAGCTCACCTTGGACTCGTTCACGACCACCCTCCCCCTTGAGACGGTGGCTTGGCTGGACCCCGTACCTCTCGAGACGGGCATCTGTGCCTCGTACGCCATCATCCCCATCGACCGTGAAGGAAACGCCAATCTGCAGCGAGCCAACATCACCCGTGTTGACGGCGCAGCTGCTCAACTCTGCGGCGATGCGATTCCACCTTCGACCACACTCGAGGGACTGAGCCACACGTGGGTGTTCACCAACGACACAGCCTGCTTTGAAGCGCAGCAGGACTGGTCGCTGTGCTACAACGCGACCCTCACGTGGACCTGGCCAGCCCACGAAGCACAGGGAGAACTGACGTGGAACGTGTACCGTGTTGAGACGCGTCCTGTTGACATCGACCTGCGGTTCATTGAACCCCTGTTTAGCGGCCTCACTGGAACCCCCGGAGAGGAAGGAACGCTCCTGCAAAGCGGCCTTGACCGAGACGGCATCCAACCCATGCGAACCTACTACTACATTTTCGCACCCATCGACAGCGTTGGCAACGAGATGATGCTCGCCAGCTACCCGTCGGACAACATTGAACGCGTCCACATCGATGACGACTGGTGGTCTTACAATCAACACCTCAGTCCACCTGAGCCCGAACCCCCCGAGCCCCCGTTGGGCATCCCGTGGCTCCAGAAGTTGAACGACGCCATGGGCGTGGAAGAATTCCAGTTGGCCGGTGTCGCTTTGCTCGCAACCATCGTGCTCAATTTCATCCTCCTTCCCTTGATGCTCAAGAAGCGAAAGCGACTGAAGCGCGTGATCGAAGCCCGCAAGCGAAACAGCGCCGCTGCCATGGACTTTGATGACTTCTTTGAGTGAGCATTGGCGCGGCAGGGGAGATTCGAACTCCCGAGGTGAGACACCACTGGATTAGCAATCCAGCGCAATGGCCAGGCTATGCGACTGCCGCTCGCAGGCCGTCCACCTAAGAACCGCTCATCAAGATGACGGTGGGTGACACTCTGTTCGAACAGCAGAAAAGCGCATCACAGCGGACCAAAGAAACCCAACCAAGCGGGTGGGATGAAGGCGATAACGACCAGAGAAAGGAACATCCAACCGAGGTAAAACAAACTCCGGAAGAAGGATTTGGCTGCCTTCGGCATCCGGCCGTTGTCATCAAAGGGCTCGTGCGGGTCGATGGCCCACACAGAGGCCGCATACCACACAGTGAGCCCACCCGAAACGAAGGCCCACAACAACGGGAGGCCAGATTCAGGCCAAAAGCACGGCACTGAGCCCAACATCAACAGCAGCACGCAGTAGACTTTGGATTGAAACACGGTGTGTTCAGCACCTTTCACTTCGTTGAGCATGGGGATGTTCACCTTGCCGTATTCTCCAGACCTGTACAAGGCCAACGCCCAGAAATGGGGCGGCGTCCAGAGGAAGATGAGGAAAAACAGCATCCAAGGCACGGGGGAACCAAGGTCAAGCATGTTAGCGTTGGCGATGGAATCACCTGCGGCCGCCGCCCAGCCGATGAGCGGGGGCGTGGAACCTGCAATACCACCGATCACGATGTTTTGGGGCGTGCGTCGCTTCAGCCACATCGAGTAGACGAGAACGTAGAACAGGACCGAAAACGCAGACCAAAACGCCGCCTTTACGCTGACGAGCAGAAAGAGGCTTGAGCCGATGATGGCGATGATGGAACCGAAGAGCAGGGCAAATTGCGGCGTGGCATGACCAAGCGGAATGGGGCGTTTCATGGTCCGCCGCATGTGCGGGTCAATGTCGGCATCGTACCACATGTTGATGGCGTTGGAACCACCGGCTGAGAGGGTCCCACCCACCACCGTAATGATGGAGACCCACAGGGTTTGACTCCAGGTCCGCTCGATGTCCATGACCCCGTAGCGAGCGAAGGTGTCGTGAACGAGGATGGCACACAGCGCCGTGATTTGCAACAAGACGATGACGCGCAGCTTCATCAGCTGCATCATCACCTTGACCGTTCCCGGATGCGGGTGCTCGCCAGCCAACGCAGGTTCGCTCATTCCTGCTCACCTGAACCGGAGGACGTGTTGTTCTGTGCGCGGGCAAAACGCGTGGCGAACATCAACACCACCGCCGCGAGGAAGGCACCCACGCCGACCACCAGGTGAAGAAGCGAGAGCCACTCCGGGAAGTCGCCCACCTTGGCAAACACGATGTAGGAGCCGCCGACCATAACGTTGAGCATCCAAACGCCCGTGGTGATTTCAGCCATCTTGACCAGTTCAGCGCTTCCTGGCTCTTGCTTGGACGCCATGCGAAGGTTGCTCACACCCAACACCAAGACGAGACCGACCAACAGGGCACCAAACCGGTGAATCATTTGGATGAAGATACCTGGACCGTCAAGCGACGGTAAAAACGAGCCCTGACACTTTGGCCAACCGTCGGGAAAGCCGACTGAACAGCTCTGGTTGTATTGGCCACCGGCCGAAGACGACACCCAAGCACCGAGGACGAGCAAAAGACCGACCGCTGCCGTCATGGAGTGAACACGCACCGATTGGGCGGCGACAAAGGGCGCTGGTGCTTGCAGGAAAGCCCACGAGGCACCCTCCGTGATGCGCATCGCCATGTGCTGCCAAAGAAGACCCGCCGTGAAGATGCACGCCAGCGACAGATGGAGCGCAACGGTCCAATCAGCGTTGTCAAAGCGCACGGTAACATATCCGGCCGTCGCTTGAATCACCAACAGGGCAGCGGAAAACTGAGCGGCCCGTTCAACGGTTGACCCGTACCGTTTGCGCCATTTCCTCGTCGCCAGTACGTTGTAGACAATCGGCAAAGCGATGACACCGACCAACATCCGATGGAACCATTCAACAAAAATTTGGAACACCGTGTATCGGTGATCTTCGCCCCGTGAGTCGATTTGGTCAGGGTTGGCCGCCCAGTAGGCCGCTTGATCGTCTTCAGAGACGACAAAATGCCAGGTGCCGAAACACGTGGGCCATTCTGGGCACGACTCGCCGGCATCGTTGATACGAATGGAACCTCCCACCACAACGATGAGCAGCGCCATGACGGCGAGCACCAACGGAAGAGTGGATGGACGGCGCCACCACGGAGGTTCCATGGTGTAAGGTGAGAGGAGACCCCTTTTGAACAAATGCCTCCCCCCCTGTTCATGGGTTCCCAACCGTGGCCGGTCCTGCTGACTGCGGTCCTGCTGATCAGCCTTGTTCCTGCTTCTGCTCAGCCCACCCAAGAGGAAGCGAACGCTGGCGCTCTGCTGGACGTGATGGTGCTCTCAGCATCATGCTTGAGCAACGAGTCCTGCGAGGCCCACCGCCCTGCTCACCTCATCGAATACTTCAGCGCTGATTGGTGCGAGCCCTGCCAGCAAGTGAGCGACCAACTGCGAGTGTATTCAGACCCGAGCGTCGTCATTCTTCAGCACCACCCATCGCCGCAAGACACCACCTTCCTCTCGGATTCTAAACTCCGAAACGATGTGGACTACCGACTGATGTTCTATCCGTCCCTGGTGGTGGACGGTTCACACCTCTTGACCGGTACCCGGCAAGCCATGGACCTGAATTTGACACTGGAAAACCAATCCAACGAATGGAGCGGTTTGGAGCAGGTTCGACTCGTTAACGGCACGCTCCAATGGAACGCCAGCATCAACGGTACGCTGGCTGCTTGGTTGGTCGCACCAGTACCGCACGAAACGACGGGTGAGCTTCACCCGTCCGTGGCCTACCGGCGTCTGTCAGCCTCGGCTGATGCAGGCGAATTGATGCTCAACGCTGATTCGTGGGTGGACAACACCTCGGTGGTGGTCCTTCTCGAGCGTGAGGGCGTTCGAGCGCTCAACGTGGCGTCGTTGGCCCCCACCGGTTCGTTGGACCCCAACGACGGTGGGCAAGACCTCCCTGAGCGACAGCGGGAGAACCGAGGCACGCTCCCGTTGCTCGTGGGCCTCGCCTTGGTGTTGGCCCTGCTCCCTGCCGTATTGAGCCATGTTCGCCTTCTCCGGACCAAGGGCGACGTGGCCATCCCTGAAAACGGGTCGGAAGAGTGAGGTAGGTTCAAAAAGAGTCGCTATGTCGGACGACTGCGAATCTCTCGCATGTGATTGCTCATGGTCAAGCCAGCACGCCAACACACCCACTTTGAACGCGCTCGAATCATTGGTGCCCGTGCCCTCCAAATCGGAATGGGCGCCCCCCTTTACGCCACCGAAGATGTGCTCCGTGAGCAGTTCAAGGAGGAACTCGTTTCCCTCTACGGCCTTGAGGAAGCCAACATCCGCTTCGTTCTCGACCCGCTCAAAATCGCTCTCTACGAGTACGAGAATCACTTGATTCCCATCGACATCGACCCTCACGAGTGAGTTGAACCACTCGAGGTAAAGCCGTAGAAATCGGCGTTGTCCATTTCAGGGAGGGCGTCCCGCTTGACCAACAAGGTGCGAACAGCCCACAAATCAACAAAGATTCGGTACTTCGTGGTGGCGTCGAGGTAGTCAACGCCACTGGAACCACCGGTCCCCATTCGACGACCGATCATCCGTTCCACCATCCGAGCGTGGTGTGCACGGAACAGAAGCATGGACTGCTCAAGGTCGACAAAACTGTCAATCAGTCGCCGTGGCCACGACAACAACGGGAGGTCCCGGTAGGATTCGATAAACAGCAACCCCGCTCGATGCCGAGCGGCCTTGCCCTCGGGGGCGAGGAAAGATTCCGCTGCCTGTACGCCAGCTTCAATTCTCGGTCGAAGCGTGGCCTCCTCCCCGTGCCCAATGGCGGTCATGTGAGCGATGACCTGTTCCCCGTGCGCACGCATGGCCTTGAGATGCTCATCGATGTAGGCCTGAACCACGGCGTCATCCTCTTGATCATGAGGAGATGATCCGTGAATCGGGGTGCGGGACAGCCAAGTGGTGAGCACGTCGTTGAGCGAAGGCGCCCTCGAGGTGGCCTCAAGATCGGCCAAGGCTGCGGCTGGAACTTTGCCATCCTTGGCCAACCGTTGCATGTGAGCAAGCGGATCCATGCCGCCCATTCGTTGCTCGTTGTCCAAGCCCATCAGCACCTCAAGTTCACGCATCTGCCATGACTCAAAGCCGGAGGAGGTCCCCAGCCGGTCCCTGAAAGCCAGAAAGTCCTGTGGCGAGAGGGTCTCCATGACCTTCCACTGGTCGGCCAGTAACCGGAAAATTTCACTCACACGCTCCAAATGGTGAACCACGCAAGGGATGCTCGCCTCGTCTATTCGCTCAACATCCATCAAGGCTCGGGCCTCTTTCAACTCCCGAAGGATCAGTTTGAACCACAACTCGAAGGTTTGGTGAACGATAATGAAGTGGAGTTCGTCGTTGGACGGCGGCGGCGTGTATCCTTCCGGGCCGTTTTGCAACGTCAGAAGTTCCTCGAGTCGCAGGTAGCCCCCGTAGGTGATTCGAGCTGGGCTTGACGTATCGTCCATGAACCAAACGGTGCGAAACAACCCCATGAAACCTTCACCCGTTTCGACCAAATTTCTTGCATCACGAGCGACCATCGCGGGCGACACGATGGCCGGTCTACAGGTTTCCCGGACATAATACTCATAGAGCGATTACGAAACCACTCCATATGGGCGTACCCCACACTACGGTGCAAGAATGGCTTCAAGGCTACGACAGGGAAGCCATCACCGTCGGCGTCGTCGCCTCCCATTCATCGCTTCAAATTCTCCACGGCGCACGCCAGGAAGGCTTCCGCACCCTCGGCATCGCTGTGGGCGAAAACCGTCGTCGGTTCTACAAGGCCTTTCCCGGAGCAGACCCTGATGAGTGGTTGATGCTCGAAGATTATCGAGAAATGCTTGACTACGCCGAATGGTTCCGAGAAAAGAACGTCATCATCGTCCCCCACGGATCGTTGGTCGAATACCTCGGGGCGAACAATTTCAGGAACCTTGAGGTCCCCACGTTCGGCAACCGAAACATCCTGCACTGGGAAAGCAGCCGAGCTCTCCAGCGACAGTGGCTCGAAGACGGTGGATGCACGATGCCCAAAGTGGTTGAAGACCCGCACAACATCGACGGACCTGTCATCGTGAAGTACGCGGGTGCGAAAGGGGGTCGAGGCTACTTCATCGCCCGAGATTACCGTGATTTCCGCCGAAACGTGGACATCGAAGAAGAATTCACCATCCAGGAATACGTTCTCGGCTGCCGATATTACCTCCACTTCTTCTTTGACCCGACGGCCGAGGACGGCTACCAGGTGCAGGGACGTGGCCCCCACGCCGGAAAGAACCTCGGACGCCTTGAACTGCTTTCCATGGATCGCCGGGACGAGAGCAATGTCGACGAATTCTACAAACTCGGTTCGCTCCGCGACCTGCGCGAAATGGCGTTGGAGCCGTCCTTTGTGGTGACGGGCAACCAACCGGTCGTGATTCGAGAATCCCTCCTGCCCAGAGCCTTTGAGATGGCCGAAGGGACGGTGGCCGCCTCCTACAACCTTGAAGAGGGCTCTCGAGGCATGCTCGGGCCGTTCTGCTTGGAGACCATCGTCACGGACCAGCTTGAATTCAAGGTGTTCGAAATCAGCGCACGTATCGTGGCCGGCTCCAACCCCTTCGTCGGCGGCTCACCTTACTCCGACATCAACGAACGGTTCATGTCCACAGGACGACGCATCGCACGCTCCATCCGAAAAGCCGTTGAGGCCGACCGCCTCGACGACATCATCTCCTGAACTCATTCGTCGTTCATCAGAGCGTCGAGGTCGGGTGCACTTGGCAGTTCGTCCTCAGATGTTTCGAGCACGGACGTTGCGTCGCCCGAATCGTCCTCGACTTTGGCCTCGGTGCCAATGTCGCCGTAGGACCTGGAGGCGGCTTCAATCTCAGCCTCAAGTTCTCGCTTGCGAGCCTCTCGCTCCTCGGGCGACGGGAGGGTGAATTCAGCCACCAGCATGATCGGGTCGCCGGCTGACAATTCGCCGTTGTACTCCAAGGGCTCACCGCCTGGTGTGACGATCACTTGGAACTTGGTGGGATCCTTGCTCTTTCGCTTCTGGTGTTTCTTGTAGTGGTGAACGTAGACTTGGTAGGTGCCTGCCGGGGCTTTGCCCTCTTCCCAGAACACGTTTTCGACGGGCTTGCGTGTTTCGGCACGCACGTTGGCATCAACGTCCAATTCCCCACCACAACGCGAGGTCTTGTTTCCGCCGTGAATGCGCTCGCCCGACGGACATACGACGTGAAGATCAAGATCGTTGTAGTTGTTCCACATCAACGAGATTTGAACGTCCGAGGATTGAGCGCCCTCGCGTTCCAACCGTGCTTGAAGTTCCGACATGGCACGCTGAGCGGCTTCTTTGGCTTCGAGCACTTCTTGTTCCCTTGCAGCCTCAATTTCGGCCAATCGCTCGGCTTCAGCCGCCTCAATTTCAGCCTGGCGGTTTTGTTCCACCTCGGCGATGGCGGCCTGTGTTTCAGGCACGTCCATGCCTGCTGCACGAAGTTCGGCTTCGAGCTCACGGCGCTTGGCGGCCCGCTCCTCAGGTGAGGGGAGGTTGAACTCTGCCACGAGCATGATGGGGTCACCAGCGGTGAGTTCGCCGTTGTATTCTCGCATGTCGCCGCCTTCGTTGATGATGACCTGGAATTTCGTGGGGTCCTTGCTGCGTCGCTTCTTGTGCTTCTTGTAGTAGTGGACATACACTTGGTAGCGTCCTGCAGGGGCCTTGCCGTCTTCCCAGAACACGTTCTCCACCGGCTTTCGCGTCTCGGCGCGGACGTTGGCATCGACATCAAGTTCGCCACCGCACTTAGACTTCTTGTTGCCCCCGTGGATTCGCTCACCCGATGGACAGAGGACGTGGAGATCCAGATCGTTGTAGTTGTTCCACATCAGTGAAATCTGGACGTCGGACGATTGCGCACCTTCGCGCTCAAGTCGTGCACGCAGTTCGGACATGGCTCGCTGAGCTGCCTCACGGGATTCGAGCATCTCTTGTTGCCGTGCAGCCTCAATCTCTGCTTGGCGTTCCTGCTCAGCATCGGCAAGTTCGGCTTGGCGCTGGGCTTCTTGCTCGGCGGCAAGGCGTGCTTCCTCGGCGTCTCGCTCGGCGGCTCTGCGAGCAGCCTCTTCCTCTTGTCGCTGCTGAGCAGCTTCCAGTTCAGATTGCCGTTGCGCTTCGTCGAGTTCCCGCTGACGCCGAGCGGCTTCCTCGGACGCTGACTGTTCCTGGCGACGCTGATTAAAGCGCTCTTCTGCCAGTTGTCGGTCGCCTTGATTCTGCTGTCGGAGAAGGTCCTGGATCGTGGCGAGTTTTCGATCCAAATTTTTCTTGGCTTTTCCGAAACCCATGCCTGAGTGTTGTTGGAGCAGACCTTCAGCGCTCATCCCGCTTTGGAGGTTCACTTGAGCCTCCCGTCGCATCACGATGAACATCAGACCGAGGGCAAAGGCACCGCCGAGAGCAATCGTGAGCACATAGTCCGCCAAAGGCATGAATTATCCACTACGAACTACCACTTGAAACATGCGATTTACCCTTGACGTTGTATCACCAACCATGCAAAGGTCATAACAACAAGTAGGAGGAGGGGTGCGCTATGCGAGAGGTCACCTTGACATGGGAGGAGGCATCGCTGGCAAAGACCGATTTGGTCGAACTGACCGAGGTGGTGGAGGGCTTGACCTTCGTTGCCAACCTCCACATTACACCCGAGGGTGTCCGACAAGTCGTTCTTCCCTCTTACAAAGAAGGAAAAACAGCCGATGATTTAGACCAAATTCCCTACGTCGAGGTTGAACAACATCTGGATGACCGCAATGGTGAGGGGCTGGTGGTTTGGAACACCCATCCCCTCGTTTGCTTGGCTGCAAAATCCACGAGCATCCACGTCATGTCACCAACCATTCTCGAAAAAGGGAAACTGTATTTGACGGTGAGAGGTTTACCTGACGCTATCGCTGCGTTCGTCAAAATGAGCAAGGCCTTCTTCCCACCAGCCAACGTTCGGGTCACTGAAATCCACTCAGACCAGAATGGACTCCAGAATACCCTCACGCCCCGCCAGTACGAGTGCTATGAACTAGCGGTCAAGCACGGTTTCTACAACGAGCCGAAAGCCATCACCATGCAGGCCCTCGCTGACATCCTCGGCATCGCTCGCTCAACGTTCCAAGAACACCTTCAATCAGCTGAACAAGCCGTGCTCGTCTGGGCTGGCAGCCAACTTTGATGCACAACCGGGCCAAACAAACCTTTGATGAAGGCGGCAACCTCGCAGGTCCATGGACAAGGGTGAACGCCTCAATCGCTTGCTGCCCAACGGGCGAGGTGTTTGGATCCCCATCGACCACGGCGCTTCCGACTACCCCACGGACGGTCTCGAAGACCTCGAGGGGTTAATTCAATCCCTCATCGACGCCAATGTTGACGCCATCGTTGCCCAGAAAGGACTGGTCAGTGCCTTCGCTCACCTCTGTGAAGGGACCAACACCAGCATGGTGGTTCACTATTCTGTCTCCACTCGGCATGCAGGTCCCGACATGAACAACAAAGTCCTGGTCGGCCACGCCGACGAGACCTTGCTGCGTGGTGGCATCGGCGTGTCAAGCCAAGTCAACATGGGCAGCGAACACGAAGCCGATATGGTGCAGCGAATGGGTGAACTGAACCGACAAGCTCTCCACGCCGGCCTGCCAGCCTTTGGTATGGTCTACGCACGGGGCCCGCACTTGAATCATCAGGACGATGACATCACACGATCTCAAGCCCATGCGGTCCGGTTAGCCTTTGAGTTGGGCTGCGACGCAGCAAAATGTGTCTGGACGGGGGATGCTGCCTCCTTTGAACGCGTGGCGGCCAGTGCACCCATCCCACTGCTGCTCGCCGGTGGACCTGCGAGCGGGAACACCGCCGACGTGCTCTCCATGGTCGAACAGGCCATGACCGCTGGTGCCAGTGGCGTATGCATGGGGCGCCAAGTCTTCGCCCACAGCAATCCCGGCGCGATGGCAAAGGCCCTCGTCCTCATGGTTCACGAAGGCGCTTCGGCCGCTGAAGCGATGGAAGCCGGTGGCTTGTGAGTTGATGTCATGGAAATCTGGCTTCGTCCCAACGATGGAGAGAGAGACGCCGAGACGGACAAGGTCGATCGTGTCTTTTCCGAAAACGCCACGCAAGAACATCTGCGTGCCGTGGATGGTGTTCTCTATCAGGGTGAACGCGTGCTTGGCGCGCATGTGATCATCAACGATGGGGCGACTCAAGACGATGGTATTGCCCACATGGGTACGGTGGATTGGATCATGGTCGAATGCGAGAACTGGTCGATGATTCCGCTGGAAAACCTCATCGCACATCGAAGCGGCAGCCACACCAAAATCGCTGCCGTCATCAACACTCCATTGGAAGCACAAGGAGCGGGATTTGCGCTTGAACAGGGCGTGGATGCACTGGTGATTTCATCTGAGCCGGCCATGCTTGAAGCAGCCCTGAGTGTCAAAGCCCAGCGTTTGGAACGCCTTGAGCCAAACAAATCGCTCGAAACCGCAGTCGTGGACAACCTCCAGCTTGCACCATTGTCGGTTCAATCTGTCGAACAAGCAGGCCTTGGTGACCGGTATTGCTTGGATTTTCTCTCATCCTTTTCCCAAGGCGAGGGGATCCTCGTCGGCTCAAGTGCACGCACCCTTTTTCTCGTTCACAGCGAAACCATCCCCTCCACGTTTGTGCCAACCCGTCCGTTCCGAGTCAATGCTGGAGCACCCCATACCTACGTGATGATGGGCGACGGGACGACGAAGTACATGGCGGAACTTGAGGCGGGCGACAACGTCCTTGCTGTGTCCACTTCCGGTGAAACACGAAAGGTCGTGCTGGGGCGAGTGAAAATTGAGCAACGCCCGATGGTTAAGATTACAGGCAGAAAAATCAACATTTTGCAGCAAAACGATAATACCTCTCATGTTTTCATGCAACAAGCGGAAACAGTCCGCCTCGTTTCAGAACATTTGCACGCCGTAGCCGTTACCGAACTCCAACCCGGTCAACTCATCCTCGGATGGGAGGGGCACGACGCACGTCATGTTGGTGTTCCGATCCAAGGAGACATCGAGGAGCGATGATGAATGGCCGTACTGGGAAAGGGGCAAGCTCACGGTGCGTGCAGTCTTCTCCACGCCGCCGCCCTCGGTTACGGTGCAGCGATGGCGCTTGACCTGCCCGCCACCGTGCGATTGCTCGACAAGCCAAGCAAGCGGGAGGTTCTCGACGACGATGGCGTGCTCACGGCCCTTCTTGAGTCATGGGTGTCAGGTGGGCATCCGCTTCCGGAGGGTTACGCGAAAGAGGACCTCCACTGGGGCGTCAAATCCGATGTTCCCAAAAAGCAGGGCCTGAAATCATCGGCTGCCGTTTGCATCGCTGCGTTGCGAGCCCTGTGCGATGCAACGGACACGAGCCTCAGCGACCCTGAACTCGTGGCCTTGGCAGCGAACGCTCAAATCGCCGCAGGGATCTCCCTCACCGGGTCCATCGATGATGCATGGGCTTGTCTCCACCCCGGTTGGAAATTGGTTGACGTGCAAGCTCCGATTTCCGAAGGCGTCTTGATGGATGAAGCAGGCCTTCCACCGGAGGACTGGATTGTACTCTTGGTGCTTCGAGGTCCCCGGAAATCCCAACCTGTTCTGGAAGATTTTGCCTCCCAATTGACCGCCTTCCAAGAAGCCCTTGGCGCTCTTCAAGCCAACAATCCGCTCGTGGCCATGACATGGAACGGGCGAGGAACGGTCGCCGCTCTGCGCGACATCGAGGGCCGGAAAATGGCAAACGACTCGTTCATGAACAGTGCTCGAGCGGCGGGCGTTTCGGGTTCCGGACCAGCCTTGGTCATCGTGGTCCCCAGCCAGCAAGGCCCTACGCTTGAGCGCATCAAAACATGGTACACCATGCGCTATCCGCAGGCAGAATTGATCGAAACTCGATTTCTCTCACGTGGCGACGCTCTCGAATCCGAGTGAACACCTTCTAAAAGGGCCAGCGAGTCCTCTTCTTGTTGCACCGTGAACATGGGTCTTGGTGAGGCTTTGCGGGTTACCTTGCGTGGCTCAAGCCACGGCCCCTTTGTGGGTGCGCTTGTTGAGGGGTTACCCGAAGGCCTGAACGTGGATGAAGAACGGGTCCAAGCGGCCATGAAACTCCGAAAAACAGGCGGCACATACAGCAGCAAGCGAAAGGAGGCAGACCGTGTCGAATGGCGTACAGGCGTCGTGAACGGCATCACCACAGGTGAACCGATTGAGGTTCACATCGCCAACCAAGACGCTCGTTCAAGCGATTACAGCTTTCTTCCCAACCATCCTCGTCCCGGCCACCAAGACATGGTCATGCTGAAACGCACCAAGGGCGAAGCGGACCTGCGGGGGGGCGGAACATCGAGCGCCCGCATGACCGCTCCCTTGGTGGCTGTTGCCGCCGTGGTGCGTCCGTGGCTTGAGGAGCACGGCATCCTTGTTGAGGCCCACCTCGGTGCGATTGGAAACGTGGAGGCCGCCTCCATTGAGAACTGTCCACCTCGCTGGGCGAACGAAACGTGCGAGGCGCTCCGATGCCGAGATCCGCAGGCTGCAGCGGCCATGGCAGAACTGGTCGAATCCACCAAAAAGCAACGCAATTCCATCGGTTCCCGAGTCGACCTGACCGTTCAGGGCCTCCCATTGGGCCTGGGTGAACCCTGGTTTGATGGATTGGAACCTGCGCTCGCACGAGCCATGATGGCGATTCCTGCCGCTCGAGGCGTGGAATTTGGCCACGGCTTTGCCGTCCAAACCATGCATGGCAGCGAACACAACAGCCCGTGGGGAGGTTCAGCCGATGAGCCCGTGCTGCTGGGTGAACAACCCGACGGTGCTTTGGCCGGTCTGTCGACAGGTGCGCCGGTCAAACTCCGCGTGGCCTTCAAGCCGCCATCCAGCATTCCTCAAGAGCAACACACGTTGAACCTCAGCACCAACCAACAGGAACCGTTGCTCGTCAAGGGCCGCCACGACCCCGTGCTCGGACCAAGGGCGGTCGCCGTCGTTGAGGCCATGGCGTTGTTGGTCGTTGGGGATTTGATGGTGAGAGGAGGGTTCCACGATGCATGAGGATTTGGAAGTCCACAAATTCGGTGGCTCATGCCTTCGTGATGGTACGGACCTGGAACGCATCGCGAACATCTTGGTCGAAGCAGAACAACCGGTCATCGTTGTGGTCTCGGCCCTGTGGGGAACCACTGACCGATTGATGCGTGCCGCCCAAGAACCACGGTATGCGGGACGATTGGTTTACGACCTCGCCAAGCACCATCTTCGCTTTTCACCCACGCTCGTCGATTCACCCCTCTATGACGTGTTTCAACGGGTACTGGACGGGATTGAAGAATCTCTGAATGCCTTGGCCACGGACCGCGAGGACCTTCGAGCCTACAACCGACTCCTCGCCTCTGGCGAACGCCTCTCAGCCTTGGTCATCGCTCACGGCCTTTCCCTCCGAGGACTGGACGCCCACCCGGTTGGGGCGGAAGACATCGGACTGCAACTCGACGGTTCTGGAACGGCGACGAGGGTGGACCTCAAGGCGTCCCAAGCCAAACTTGACCGGAGCGCCTTCCACGGCGTCCCGGTGGTCACGGGGTGGTTTGGCGAAGGCTCCGACGGCGACATCGCCTTGCTCGGCCGAGGCGGAAGCGACCACACGGCCACGGCGCTGGCAGCACTTCTCCAGGCTCAACGTGTGGTATTGTGGAAGGACGTGCTCGGCATCTACCCTGTGAACCCACGCTGGGGCGTTCAAACCTCGCCGATTCCTTACCTTGGCTACGGTGAAGCGATTGAGTTTGCCAACGCAGACGCTACCATCTTGCATCCTGCTACCGTTGAGCCCGTGTACGAAATGGGGATTCCAATTGAGATACGACACCTCATGAGCTACAAAGAAAACGGCATGAAGACCGTCATTGGCCCTGACATCGAGGCAGAGCCGAGCATCAAGGGCATCGCATGCATCCCCCGCGTTGCTTGTGTGAACGCCGAAGTTCGGTATTCCCAGGACGCAGCCATGGCCCTCAGCAATCTGCTCCAAGCACTCAAAGAAGCTGATGTTCGTATCTGCTCTTTTGACACCACAAACACGCAATGGCGATTCGTGTTCCGGCAGCACGACGTAACCAAAGGGGTCCAGATTGTCCAACAACACGCATCCTCGGTGTCGTACGAGTACTATGCCTCCATGCTATCGTTCATTGGATGCAGGGACATCGATTACCTGCACAACCTCCTCGAGACGGAGGAGCCCACGGCCGCTCTGCTGTACGAATCGGTGGCTTCGATCCACATGCTGTCAAATCGAGTGGACATCTCAAGGATGCTCGATGAAATCATGACGCTGATTTCGGCCTGAGAACCATCAGTCCGCCTGACGTTCGCGGAATCGCTGAAGGTGAGTGGGGAGGTTCAGGCCAAACAGGATGCCAACGGTGATGAACACAAACAACGTACCGAGAGCGACACCGTACACCGAAGTCAATTCGACCGATTCACGCATGCGCTGACCCGTGTCTTCGGAGAAAATGCTCACGATGGCCGGCAGAATGGTGTTGGCCGAGAGGACGAACCATGCCAACAGGGTGGCGAGAATGGGATTGGTGACCAGCGAACGGTGGTACTTGCCGACGATCTTCTTGGGGTTCATGACGTAGACCTCGTTGGTACGAATGCTGGTGTCCAGCATGGAATATCGAATCACACCGTTGCTGAGTTCGAAATACATGATGAGAAGCACGGCGTAGACGACCACGAGAACCGAGAGCATCGTCGGGCCAATGTCAACATCGAGCGCCAGCGACGTCTTGGACGAAGCAAACCGGAGAATGGCGAGGATGAACAACAGATTGCTGCCGAGCGAAAGGCGTGCATCACGACGGAACGTGCCCATGAAACCGAGGACCGTTGCGGCGGCGATGATGGTCAACTGCATGATGTTGGCCAGTCCGAGGCTGCCGGTGAGGATGTACCACATGGTGCCCTGAGGCGGGGAGATGATGTAGGTCAAGAAAGCCAAACCGACCAAGACACCGTAGACGGCGATCTGAAGGTTTTGCACCATCTTGTCTGGGGGCAGGAACTTCATTTTCGGAACCAAAGGCCCACCGAGGAGGCTTTCGATGAAGCCGGGGATTTCCACGGTGGGAATCGCATCGTCCGGAATGGCGCTGCCCGTGCCGACCTGGCCGGCTGCCTTCTTACGAGAAGGGGCGGATGAGCGAACGGTCTTCCCGTCGTACAGGTGAGAGGTGTCAGCGGATGGCTTGTTGATGGTCATCGTTTCACCTCAGAATCCTCGTGCTCCTGCCAGAGCGGTGGAAAGGAGCATGTCAGGCTCCCAATCCATGATGTTCACACCGAGTCCACGAAGTTCACCGATGAGCACGTCGCGCTCGGTCTTCATGACCTCATATCCGGTTCGATCAATGCGCTTGGCATCGAATTCGAACTCAAGGGATGATGGTGAAAGCACGGTGAC
Organism: Thermoplasmatota archaeon; assembly: GCA_036160375.1. Lineage (GTDB taxonomy): Archaea > Thermoplasmatota > Poseidoniia > Poseidoniales > Poseidoniaceae > Poseidonia. Next base: position 33,754 of record JAYYDY010000053.1, read on the forward strand.
ATCGAAGTCTCGAGCACGGAAATCTCGCAGTGCATTCACGATGGTCGGGTCGTCTTCGAGGTTGGACAGGAAGATGATGGGGCTCCCCTTGTTGATGTGAGGTAAAATACGGTTCACAACGACTTGCAGCGGGATGTTCCCACGTGCAACAGCGCCGGCGAGCTTGGTCAGAATCACGTAGAGTTGCTTCTTCCCGGTATCTCGGTCAACGCTGACCACTTCGTCACCGTACACGATGACACCCACCGAGTCACGACGGCCGAGGAAGTACTTGGCCAGCGAAGCGGCGGCTCGTGTCGAGTAGACCAATGCGTTTCTTGAGACCGGTCCGGTTTCAGCGACGGCACGAGAGTCAACGATGATGATCACGTCAGACACAGCGTCTCGCTCTCGCTCGTTGACCATCAACTTGCCAGAGCGAGCGTACGCCGACCAGTTGATGGCTCGGAAGGAATCACCTTCGAAGTACTCACGAAGCGAGTAAAATTCCGAACCAGGGCCGGGTTGTCGAATGTTGACGGCACCGGTGAAGATCTTGGGCACGCGCGACTTGACGAAGGTTTCCTTGAGGTCTTCCATCTTCGGGAACACAAGGAAGTCGTTGTAGACATGCAATTCCTTTTCCTTGTGGAACAACCCGAAGGCGTCCTGAATTCGAACGGCCACGGGCCCGAGGCTGTAGAAGCCACGGAGCGGACATTCGACGGTGTATTCGATGAACGTCTCACGGCGTGGGCCGAGTTCCATCAAAATGTAGTTGGCGCCTTCCTTGATGCGCATGACTTCGGGAACGCGGTCGCGAACTTCCAAAATCTTCGGCAGGGATGATGTGTTTTGCATCCTGAGGGTGACGTTTAATTCTCCATCTTCAAACATGCGAGCGCTGGACAGTTTTCGCATGGCGACGACATTGCCAAGGGCAATGCCTTCCTCTCCACTCCACTCGTCGGCACGACGACCGCTCGATGCAACATCCGCATGGTTCCCAAGGAGTGCAGCCCACGTAAGGAACACGAAGATAACCACGGCAATCGTGACGAGTTGGGTGTTTCGGAGCGTCAAGCCGAGCAAGTACATGGCAACAGCTAGGCTGCCAAGCATGGCTGACTTACGACTCCACATGTTTGATTCACCTCGTTGTGCAAACGTTCAGCTTCAAACCGTGGGCACAGGGACTTCACGGAGGATGGACTGGATGACCTCTCCGGATTCGAGACCCTTGATTTGGTGCTCAGGCTTCAAGATGATACGGTGGGCGATGGCGAGTTCAGCGATGGCCTTCACGTCGTCGGGGGTCACGAAGTCGCGACCTCGGAGGGCGGCGGCGGCTCGGGAGGTCTTCAGGAGGGCCTGGGAACCACGAGGCGAAGCGCCGACGAGAACACGGGGGTCCTCACGGGTGCGGGACACGATCTCGACCATGTACATGCGAAGCGCAGGGTCGACGTAGACGTCTTCACAGGCTTGCTGCATGGCGATCACACGGGCAGGGTCGGTGATGACGTCAACGTCAACTGCGTCCTTACCACGGCTGATACGGCGGGCGAGGATCTCGTCCTCGTCTGCACGGTCTGGGTAGCCGACGGACATCTTGAACATGAAACGGTCAAGCTGTGCTTCGGGGAGCGGGTAGGTACCTTCCTGCTCCACAGGGTTCTGCGTGGCCATAACGATGAACGGGGCTGGCAACTTGTGGGTCACCGTACCGATGGTCACTTGCTTTTCCTGCATGGCCTCAAGCAGAGCTGCTTGGGTCTTGGGCGGTGCACGGTTAATCTCGTCAGCGAGGAGGAGATTGCAGAACAATGGGCCGGGCTTGAACGTAAACTCGCCTTTCTTGGCGTCGTAAATGTTGGTACCGGTGATGTCAGCGGGGAGCAAGTCAGGCGTGAATTGAACACGCTTGAAGTCGCAACCAAGTGCATCGGCAAAGGTGTTGGTCATCAGCGTCTTGGCCAGACCGGGGTAATCTTCGAAGAGAAGGTTCCCGTTGGACAGGATGTTGATCAACACGTTGTCGATGACGTGCGACTTACCGATAATGACCTTCTGGACTTCGGCAGAGATTGCTTGAGCAATCGCACCGACGGCCTTGAGGCGCTCTCGGACTTCAGGGGTACTCTGGTGCTTCGGCTGGGCCGGAGCGGCCGGTGCTGCAGGTGCAACAGGTGCGGCGGGTGCTGC
>JAYYDY010000054.1:0-2853 GCA_036160375.1 Thermoplasmatota archaeon
GTTGGAGTAGACGTTGAAATCGCCTATTGTCCGGAACGCTTTAACCCGGGTGACGCCGAACACGGTGTACGTTCTGTGGCGCGTGTCATCGGGTGCCCCAACCCTGATGTGGGCGAAGCGCTTGTTCAGCTCTACAGCCAACTCACGAGCGAAGACGTTCGTTACGTCGGTAAGCTGGAAGTTGCAGAAGCCGCCAAGGTCATTGAAAACGTGCAGCGCGACATCAACATCGCTCTTGTCAATGAACTGGCCCGTATTTTCCCGGCTATGGATGTGGACGTTGAAGATGTTCTTTCGGCTGCGGCAACCAAGTGGAATTTTCACCGCTACACTCCTGGTGTTGGTGTGGGTGGACACTGCATCCCTGTTGACCCCTACTACATGATTCAGCGAGCCAGCGATGTTGGCGTACCTGCCGGACTCATCACGGCGGCACGAGCCGTCAACCGTTCAATGCCCAACCACGTAGCGCAGGTGCTCGTGGACATTTTATGGAAGGCCGGTTTGTCAGCAGCGTCCACCAGGGTGCTTTTCCTTGGTTGGTCGTACAAAGCAGAGGTCGGCGACCCTCGTGAAACGCCAGCAGAACCGTTGGCTGAAGCCTTGCAGCAACGAGGCATCACCGTCAGTGTCTACGACCCTCATATCAACCCTGGAACCTTTCCTGATTCGATCGAGGTGGTTGAGGACCTTACCAAGGCGAAAGATCACGATCTTGCTGTGTTGGTGACGGCACACAAAGCGTGTGTTGACCTTGATTGGGAAGCGCTCGGCCGACAGATGAAAGCGCCCCGAGTTTATGACGGCCGCCGTGTGTTGGACTTGGACGCGTTGCAAAAGCTGGGTTGGCAGTGTTTCGCTGTTGGCCGCCCACTGTCGTGAGAGAACGGTCTCCCGGTGTTCTCTATCCTCCGAACAGTTATACCACGCCTTCTGGACGAGAGGTTGTAGCCAACCACTGGCATGGTGAAAGGATGAAATATCAACTCAAATGCCTGAAGACAGACGATCTCATTGATGATGCGTATACGCTTCATTACACGGACAATGCCCTTTTGCGTGCGATTTACAACGAACCGTTTGAGCTTCAAGACAGCGCAGAGGGCGTGTGGAAATACCTCTCCTGGTTGCCCGTATCGAAGGCCAACGAGTACGTGGCCGGCACGGTCACCTACCGTGCTGAAGCACTTGGAGATGCCATGGGTTTGTCCAACCTTTGGGTAACCTACCACGGTCACTGGCCCGAGCGGGGTGGCCTTTGCCCGACGGGGAGTTTCAAGGACATGGAGGCTGTTCCGACGATTCAGCGCATGCACGACCACGGATGCAAAGGGCTGATTTGTGCGAGTGCAGGCAACACCGCCCGGGCGTTCACACATTTTTGTGGACTTGACGGGACGCCGCTCATCGTGGTTGTGGGCAAGGACCACGCCAAACGCATTTGGGCGCGTCCGGAAAACGACGCCCGGAGCGTACGACTCGTCGTGGTTGAGGACGGCGACTACTACGATGCAAAGACCGTAGCAAAAGGCATCGCCGCTCAACTGCCCGGCTGGCAGATGGAGGGCGGCGTCCACAACGTGGCACGGCGAGACGGAATCGGGAGTTTGATGCTCGATGCAGCCTTCACCATTGGACGTCTGCCGGATCACTATTTCCAGGGCATCGGCGGTGGGCCGGGACCCATCGGTATTCACGAGATGGCGGACCGGTTGATTAAGGCCGGATTGTTTGAGGGACCCGCTCCTCGCCAGCACGTCTCGCAAAACCTCGAACATCACCCCATTCACAACGCCTGGCAAGCGGGGCGCGACCATCTGATTCCCGAGGATTATCCCGATGAAGAAGTTGAGGTGTACTCCGATTACCTGCTCAACAAAGGTCCGGCCTACGGTCAAGTTGGCGCGGTGCATGACATCCTCAAAGCCTCCAACGGCCAAACCTACATTGTTGAGCGTGCAGCAGCGGAGCGGGCGCGCACCACGATCGAGACCATCGAAGGCATCGACATCATGACGCCGGGTGCGGTGGCGGCTGCGAGTCTCTTGCAAGCGTTGGAATCGGGTGAGGTTGACAAGGACGACTGCGTACTTCTCAACATCAGCGGCGGCGGGATCAAACGGCTCAAACAGGACATGGAAACACGAACGGTCAAACCGTGGATTCGGGTCAAGAAGTCGTCCGCCGTTCAGGACATCGTTGAGAAATTGGCTGCAGAATGACGCGTGTGTGGCGAGCGCAGGTTCAAAGAAGGTGCGAAGCCACGGAAGGTTGAGGCGTGGGCATGGTTGAGGCTGCATGGATTGAAGCAGAAGTGCTCAAAGCCGTGCCTGAGGCGACCGTCGAGGTGATTGACCTTCACGGCTCTGGCGACCATTTCCACGTCCGCATCATCTCCGAGACCTTCGAGGGCGTTCGACCTCTTCAGCGCCAAAAGCAAGTGCTCGCCGTGATGGGCCAGCACATCCCTCATCCCATTCACGCACTTGACCTCAAGTGCATGACGCCTGCCCAAGCCGAAACGGCGGGCGACACGGCCTTTGACCCGCACGGCGGGGGTCAAGGGGTTCACATTCGCCGGATCATGAAAAACAAGGAGTGAACACCATGAATTGGAGCCCAGAAGAACTGCAAAGCCTCGTCGACGACCACCCTCTCGTTCTGTTCATGAAGGGCAGCCCGAACCAGCCCCAGTGCGGCTTTTCCAATCGTGCTGCTCAGGTTCTGCAGAGTTTGGGCGAGGAGTTCGCCTCCGTCAACGTGCTCAGCGACCCTCGCGCCATCCCTTCCATCTGCGCCTGGTCGGACTTCCCCACCATGCCGCAAGTCTTCGTTCACGGCGAACTCATCGGC
>JAYYDY010000055.1:0-3010 GCA_036160375.1 Thermoplasmatota archaeon
ACATCTTCGCCGCCCTTCAAGACGTGAGCTCGGACGCACTCGCCGTCGACACGTTGAGCGATGAGGAATTGCCCCTCGCTAACGGTTTGATGTTCGTGGCCAAGGGCTTCGGTGCCATGTTTGCTGTGCTTGGCCTCAGCCTTAGCCTCAGCGACTCTGGCTTCCACGCCGCACTTCAGGTCCAAATCGTTGTCCTGGCGGCCATCATGATGATTCCACTGTTTGTCCGTGAACGTCCGGGCGACCAATTGTTCCCTTGGAGTGAAGCCTCCTCTGAGGCATCCTCAACAGACGACGGCGACGTCATGACCTTTGGTGAAATCAAAACTGCATTCCAGTCGGCCGTTTCCGGCAGTGCTGCCAAGATGGCGCTGTTGCTCTGCACCATCATGTGGATTGGTGGTGGCATGGGCACCGGCATGGGCATCATTGACTTCCAATGGGAATTCCTCTTCGTTGACGAATTGAATTGGGATGCACAAGATTTCCTTGACGCCAAGGGCTTGCCAGTCTTCCTCATGACGATGCTCGGTTTCCTCGTCGGTGGCTTGTTGGGTTCAAAGTTTGGCTCCAAGAAAACCCTGACCTACGCTGTAGCCGTTGGCACCGTCATGACGGTGGCGTGGTCGGCTCTGCGTGGACAATGGTCCGACAGCAGCATGATGCTGCAAATTTGGCTGGTGTGGACCTTGGTGTGGGCCATCGTTGGCGCCAACCTCCTGGCCTTCCTCATGTCGGTCACGAGCAAAGAGGTCGCAGGAACCCAATTCTCGATTTACATGACGCTCATCAACGTCGGCGCTTTTACCGGCAACGCACTTTCGCCGCAACTCCTCGACCTTGCTGGCGGAAGTTTCCCCAACCTGTTCCTGTTCGGGGCCGCCTTCCAGGCGCTGGTTTTCCTTCTCTTGTTGCAGATCAAGGACGATGAAGCGACACCGACCGCTTCCATCGCCATCCAAGAAAGCGAGTGAACCTACCCGAACAGACCGATACTTCATGGGGCTTTGGATGGACCTTAACACCGCTGCAAGTTTGGGTGAGGCCCTCGGTGGCCTCGCCATCATGGCGACGCTCCTGTTCGGTCTTCGACAAGTCATTGAGGTCAACCGGAATCGTCGTTACGAAATCTCTCAAACCATCGCCAAATCACTCGAAAATCCACTCGTTCAACGTGGTTTTTCGACCTTTGGCAACGTCATCACCAAGGACTCCACCATTGAGGATTTGATGGGCATGACTCGGGAACAGAAGGACGCCACTAACGCTGTCATAGTGCTCATGGCGAATCACGCCGTCATGACCTACCATCGCAACCTCTCCTTTGACATCGTCTATTCCTTCTACAAGCCCTACCTTTCCCTCATCGGTGTGGGCATGCGGAGACTGATGATGATGACGGAACAAGGTTACATCATGCACGAGAAGAGCAGCGTCACCGAGGAGGAAGGCATGGGTATTTTTCACTGGGTGATTTGGCTACTTGACCGACTCGACCAGCACGACAAACCGGACGAATTCAAACCACACCTCAATCAAAAAGATTGGTTGCCGTGAATCACGCTTTGTCTTCGGACTCAGCGGGGAGTTCGCCTTCATCAGCGTCCAAGAGCACGGCTTCCTCTGCATCTTCTTCGGTTTGGAGGCGGACGGTGTAGCCCATCGTTCCAGCCGCCCCAATGAGCATCAGCAATGAGATGATGACGGCAAAGGGATGGTCGGCGATGACGCCACCGAGGCTAGAAAAGAAGCCCGTTCGCTTGGTTTCTTCCACCGTTTCCTTTGGGGTGATGAGTGAAACCACTGTAGCTTGGTCGTATGCGGAACGGGTGAAGGTCAGCATGCCGTCCATGTTGTTCTCGTAATCATCCGAGGGCGTGGTCGGGTTGAGGTCGGAGTAGAAATCGGGCCGTTGCTCAAATTGAATGTCAACCGGCTGCGATAGGTCAAGGGTCAACATGACGTCCACGGTGTAGGGGACGCGGGATTCGAAGAACTCAATGTCGCCGAGGAAGCCCCACAGCGTCACCGCCGTTCCGGACACGTCGAAATGCGCCCACTGGCCCCAGGCTGATTCGTCAACGGTGAGGTCATAGTACCAGGAATCTGCTATTCGATTTCCTTCCCCTTGAGCGTCGTTGCTCCCGTCTTCGCCGAGGTCAATCTCAAGCTGAAGCAGGCCGGCCTGGCCGGTATCCAAACTCGTCTCCACAGCCGTGAAGGTGGCTTCGAGGCGGGTGGTGCCGTTGGGAATCCATACGTAGTGTGAGTCTTCGGTGTAGTAGACGGCACCCGTTTGTCCGTTGTTGAAATGGTTCCAGTCGCCCTTCCACGCGTGTCGAACACGGTCGGTGTTGGCGGGAATGGTGGTGGTCGTCATCATGTTCTCGTAGATTTCATAGGCGTCCCAAACGTTGTATTCGGGGTGGTCCACGATGCCGTCGCCGTCCTGGTCTCGCATCAGCTGAAGGGTTCGGGCCAAGGCGACGGCGGCGTCGAGGTCCGTGAGGCCGTGACCGATGCGCCAGTCATGGCATTCTCCCGTTGCGCTTCGGTAGCATTCTTCGGGAATGTCGTTGCAGGAGTCTTCGTCGTTGCCGGCTTCACAGGAATTGGCCATGCCTTCGTAGCGGGCTGTCAGTTCAAGGATGAGTTCAACCTCGTGAACCCGGCTGTTGTTGCGCTCGTTCCAGTCCTCATACTGTGCGTAAGCGGCTGTTCCGTCGCCACCAACGAGGCTGTCGCCAAAGTCGTGGTCGTCCCGGTGGTAGTCGGCAGCGCCCAAGGACGGAGCGACATCCAACAGGACACCTGCCATGCCGCCAACGTGGGGCGTGGCCATGGATGTCCCGGAGATGGCCATGTAGTAGAGGTCGCCTTGGGCACGGGTGGTCGCATCAATGGCGGTGCCGCGAGGGGCCGTTGCCCAAATGTCTCGGCCGGGTGCACCGACGTCAGGCCACGTGTGTTGTTGGTTCATGCATCCACGGGAGGAGAACGAGGTGACGGC
>JAYYDY010000056.1:0-8268 GCA_036160375.1 Thermoplasmatota archaeon
GCGCAGAACATCGGCGGCAGGGAGAGCCTTTTCGGGGAATGGCGACAACTCAAGAGCGTGGCAGTAAAGGTGGCAAAGCGCCGGGTGAACCTTGGCTTCATCGCTGCTGTCAAAGGCGTCTTCCATGATCTTCACGAGCAAAAGCGTGTTGTCATCGGCGGGCGTGATTTCGCCCGTGGCGGTGTTCTTGTCCCAAAGCTGCCAGGCCTTGAGGTTCATTAGCGCCTCAACGTAGATAGCCGTAACATCCAGGTTGCCTGCGTATTTCTCGTACAGCGGGGCCATGGCTTCGGCAAAGGCGACGTTCAATTCAGGGTCGTTGCCCATGTTGAGCACGCTGGGGTCTGCAGCGTCCCGTGCTTCAGCCGAGTGGCGGGTGGAAAGGGCACGAATCAGGTCCTGCTCCAACTCCGTGCAGTGGTCCATCACTTTGAGCGCTTGCTGGATGGGGTCGTGGCCGGAACCAAGACCAGGAGACCAGTTGTAGTTTGATGAAACGCAGTAGGCGATACCCCACCATGCCATGGCGCAGTTGGGGTCGAGTTCGGTGGTTGCGGTAAAGCAAGCAATGGCCTGCTCGTGGTTGTAGTTCAACATGTGGCCGTAGGCTTCGATGAACATTTTTCGTGCCTCATCATTGGCGCATGTTACGTTTTCAGCAAATTCGTAATTCGATGCTTCTCCAAAGTCATAATCGGTCGGTGCGAGTGACATATTTTAGTCTAAAAATTGATTTTACTTAAACATCAGTCCGATTCTCTATTGAGATTCCAATTCTGGAACAGCCGCATAGTTCAAACACTGACCCTTCCAAAGAACCTGCATGGATTTAGCGATTGCATCCCAGTGGGCAGAAGTTCTGGGCCTCGTGACCATCTTCGGTGCTGCAATTTACAGTTGGCTCACCATCAACGAAATCAAGAAGGACAGAAAAGCATCCTCCTCATTAAAACTCTCAGAATTGTGGCAAAACAAAGACTTCTCACACGGGAGCATATCCATATGGATGCAGCCTGACGACCTCAAAACATTTGCAGAATTGGAAGAATTCCACGGAGAAGATTACCCGAAGGTGTTCACCGTCCTGCTGACGTGGGAAAGCATCGCCATCACGCTTCATGACGGTCATTTTGACTTTGATGTGGTTCGAAAACAGTTCTCCCTCTCAATGATCACGGCTTGGAAGAAAAACAGGCAAATCATTGAGAATTTCCGAGAAGAACAAGGCAGCGACCAGGCCTTTGAGTGGCTCCAATGGATTGCCGAACGCATGATGGAGTATTATGAACGACAGGAGGATGTCATCCCGGCACAAATCGCCTTCAAGGATTGGCAACCATGACGCCACACATTCGTTCGTGAATCGTCATCAAAAAACAATACGATTCTATGCGGTACCAATCTGTTCAATGTTCACATCAAACCACGTCACTGTCCACTCAATCTGCAATCGCTCATTTTCATCGTTGGCTGTCGGGACAATCCCGGAAGCGAGTGGTTGCGTGGCGTCAACCTCGAGCTGAATCGAGAGCGTGCCCTCACCGTGGGATGATTCGGACCACATTGTTTCAATCTCGGAACTCAACAAATCGTTTTCGAGGTACTCAACGCCGTCATAGTCGGGGTATACATACACGATGAGTGAGATTTGTGAACAATCATCGGCATTGCCTGCAAGGATATTTTGTTCCTTTGTCCAATCCGCCTTGAATCCATTTGGAGGAATGTTGACATTGACGACATCGCACGAATCACCGACTTCGCCGGAGGTCTCCTCATAATCAACGGTGATGGCCACCATGGCGAGCATGTTGCTTGAGCGGAAATCATCGTTTGAAAAATCCAAACTGAGCGTCTGTTGTTCACCATCACCCACGATAATCTCCGTTGATTCAACCGCAAGTTGTTCTTCAAACGTGACTTGGAACAGTGGGTCTTCGCGACGTTTGGCAATATCGTCTGCCTTGACGACGTTGTAGACATAGCCGTGGAATAACAAGGAGACCACAAAGAAGACCACAAAGCCGTTGAGGATGTTGCGGTTGCCATCCTCTACCATGTCTTTGTAAAATTGCAGGAACATATCTACACCTCAATATTTGATCATGTGCAACACAAAGGAGACCAACAGCAAGAACCCGACCATCATCGAGAACCCGATGTTCAGGCGCTTTGCGTGGTCAGCGAGGTCAATGTCCAGTTGAGGGTACAACTCAGGATGCGTATCGACAGGGAACTCGTTTGGATTGGAGGTGAGGTTTGCAAAGGATTTCTCCTCCCACCCAATCCCAAAAGCGATGACAACGGCGAGGAGCGAAGCGGAAACGAGTTCCGAAATCGGTAAGACCGACTGGAGCAATTCCAACAACGCAGAGGTCATGACAACAATGAGGATAATCGCCACCAACTTCGTGGTTTTGTCGTTTCGTGATTGGAGGTTGACGAGGTCGAATTTGAACAAAATGTAGAGGCATATCATCGGTCGCATGAGGGTAAAATGCGTTTGGGCCGTCAAGGCGTTCCAAACGACCATGAAATCGGTGGCATCACCACCGAGTTGGCCGGCTTGACCTCCACCAGCGACGGTGATGACGGAAGTGTCCCTCAAGATGAGGTGATTGATGAATCCGAGGGCGATGTAGGCATAGAGAATGAATGCCACATTTCTTGTTCGCCCCTGGGAGGTTAGGTAGAGTTCGGATGTGACCATGGAGATTGCGAAGATAACCGAGGCTGCAAGCGATTGAGACCACATGAAGTTAGCCCCACCATCAACCGATGAGATGGACATGAAGTAAAAATAGTCAGATTGCGTCCAAAACCCAACCCAACGGAACCAAATGTGTCCAAAGTAAAACAAGCACATCAAAATAGCAGCATCGGCAATGTTTTCGGTCTTCTCCGTCCGTTTATCGGGTTGAGTGTACCTGAATTTGAAATAGACAAAAGTCCAGATGAATCCGTTGATTGTATAGTATGAAATTCCACGAAACCATTTTCCGGCTGTGCCCTCGACGAAAGCGAGCGAAAAGAGAACAGCCTCAAGGACCAAAACGGCCCAGATACACAAGAAAAATTGCCTGCGGGTGCGCATCAACGGGGTGGGAAAGATCAACACAAAAATTAGCATAAAAGCAGAAAACACCATGTCTGAAAACGAGCCCATGTAAGCAAGAATGCGCCAGTAATCCGCAGAATACCCCGGTGCACGAAAGAGGTTTGCAAGGCCTTTACCAATCAAAGCCCAGCACAAGAAGAACCCCGCATAACTGCGGTACCACTCCACACCCTTGGCGTCCTTGAGGAAAAACAACCCTGCTACGCCGAGGATGAAGGTGAGGCTACCGCCCACCGCGAGAAGGTCGTCCACACTCGCCCTTTGGAAACATCATTAAAGAAGAAATCGCAGACACTCGCAAATCTCTTCACGATATTTGAATGGATGAACGATGTGGTTTGGTCAATACGATGTCCAAAGGAAAGGGCATGAGGACTGGAACATATCCGCCCGAATAGGATTTTATACGGATTATTCGTCATCATCAATGAAGGGCATGGCGGCAGACTTTCAATCCCTTCGCGCCATCTCTGGAATGGTCAACACCATTCTGGGCATCATCACCCTTTTGCTCGCCTACCGCACCAAAAACAACAGTTGGAGCGAACTGTTGGCAGCCAAGTTGCTCGGTAGTTTTCTGCTCTTTCACGGCATCCTGATGACCACCGCCTACATCGCTGGATTCTTTACCGTCGGGTCGTTTGCCCAGTCGTTCTTTGGTTCGCTGGTGAACATTGCCCACACCATCTCCATCGGGATGGCCTGCTCAGCCTGCCTGTTCTTTCCCTACCCGTTCATTCAGCGCAAACACGCCGAACAAGCGGTGGCTATCGTGGTGTTGGTATGGAGTTTCATCGTCACGGGCCTAATTATTTTCATCCCCTACGAAACCCATGTCGTTCGCTACGCCTTCTGGTTCTTCCCCACTGTGGTCTGGGGCTTTGTCTACGTCCGGTTCTCGGTCAAGGAACTGGTGCACAAGCATGAACATGCACGAGGCCTCTCAGCAGCCAGCGGTTTGCTCATCCTCGCCACCATGGCGTGGTTGTTCTCAGACTGGCTCTTGTGGATCACCGTCATGGAGAAATTCACCATCCCTGGTTGGGTGAGCGGTATTCCTCCTGACAAGAACCCCATGCTGTTCTTCGTCCGCCAATCGCTCATCATGGGCGTGAGCATCGCAGCACTCCTCACGATGTTTGTCCTGGAAGGCTGGCGTGTTGTGCGGCACGGATTCAGCGTCCTCAGCGGTATTGTGTTCGGTTTCTTCTTCATCGGCATCATCAGTTTCATCGTGGATTTGAGCGTGGTCGATGTGCTCGAGGATTGCATCTACGCCACGTGTCAAGAATTGCCCGAGTCGTGGACCATCTACAACACCTTCACCAACATTTTGACGGCCTTTCTCATTCAGCCCATCGTGCTCATGTACCTGATGTTGAATTTCAACCTGCTCGACGTGAAGACCGGTAAGAACGGACGCTATGCTAAGGCAATGGTGCTCGTATTGGTCGTCATCGTGTCATCCACCATCATCGAGATGTTACAATCGATTATCCCCATCGGTGAACTCCTCACCTCGGCGTTCCTGGCGATCGGTATCGCCGCAGCCATCGGGTGGGAACACCAGATCATGGAACAATTCCTCAAAAACAAAAACAGAACCGTGGACTACCTCAAGACCATTGGTGAAATCAGGCCAGTTGAACCCGCTACTGATGCCACACCGTCGTTGAATTTCAGCCTCATTGTTCTGTTCGTGTTTGCGATATTGCTCTCGGTGCTTCACGGCGCGATAGGACTGGGGTGAGACCATGTCGGAGGAGAATGAACTGTACGAGGAGGGCAACCAAGTGTCGGTCTTCTTCCGCGACCGGGAAACCCGTACCGCCATGGCCATCTACGCCCTCGTGTTGATGCTGGTTACGGCCAAAATCTTCTACTCCCTCGCCCTCAAAGATTCGCATCTCCACGATGAAGTGCGGTTTGAGGACAACTGGCGCCTCTCATTCACCGAAGAAACAACCACCCTCAGTGAAACCGTGTTGCTCCCAGATGGTGGAGAGGAAGACCTTGATTTCACGATCGATTTGAGTTCGTTTTCCGACGGCTATCGTATCGGGATGGTCGAGGTCAAAATTTCGTATTCAGAGACCAATCAAGCGATTTTGGACGACCCTTGCGATTCTGTGCAGGCCAGCATCACGCAAACATCCTATCCCGCCCAGTGGACCGATGAGAACAACACGCTGAACGGCGGTTCCACCTCGTGTGACGACATCGACCTCATGCTCCAAGTCTACCCCAACTACAACGGGGAAACCTACGAACGTATGGCCCACAACGCCGTGGTGGCGGTTGACGAGTGGGTCGAAGACGGCCACGGCATCGGCGATTTGAGCATCAACGTGCAGGTTGATGTACAACGTTCACAAGTGCCCACGCAAGATGACGATGATGACGAAACCGTCCAAATCGATGTGACGGTGGTCGCGTTCAAAGCCAACGCAGAGAAACTGGAGTGACCGTCCACCGAGAAGGATGCAAGGGGTGAGCACCGGTGAAGAAAAGCAACTCCCTGGTCCTCGCTGTCTTGGCGACCCTCCTGCTGGCCAACCTCTCGGGTTGCTTATCGCAGAACACTGAGGAGGTGTCCGAAGACGGTTCCTCGCCACTGGATGGCGAAAACCAAGCGACCCTCTCCACGCACTGCGCCGAAATTGCCGCGCTTGAACGGTGCTGGATGCTGCTGGTGCCCGAACGACTTCCAATCGGCAAACCGGTGCCGATGGTGCTTGACCTTCACGGTGGAGGCGGCACCAACAGCCTGCAATACAACATGTCGGGGTTCGCACAGCTCGCTGAGGCACAGGGATTCATCGTTGCTTACCCCCAAGCCCACGGAGAGAGAAACTGGGACATTGACATCGACGGTCTTCGCAACGATTACGACGACATGGGCTACCTGATGACGATCATCAACACCACGAGTAAAGAGCACCCCGTTGACGCCAACCGCATTCACATGACGGGGTGGTCCAACGGCTGCATGATGACCCAACGCTTTGCCGTTGAAACGCAGTCCGTCCTCGCATCCGCGGGTTGCATGTCGGGCTACCTGATGAAAGACGCCCCTGCGACCTATTCCGCCCCTATTCCCTTCATGGAGGTTCATGGCGTGCTCGACCCCATCGTCCAGTACCTTGACAACACCGCCATCACCACGATTGCCATCGGCAACCCGGGTGCTGGTTTCAACCGAGGTGCCGTTCAGAACATGGAATACTGGGCGGACCTCAACGGGTGCAGCGGCGCCGTCCACGAACTCTTGGAGGTCGGCCAAAATTACGACATCCGCGGCTATGTCGAATGCGAAGCGGGTGCTGAGGTCCGTTTGATGAGCCTGCATTTGGCAGGTCACAACGCCTACCAGGGAGGCACGCCGAACGGCATCCCCACCACGCAGATGCTCTGGGACTTTCTCAGCCAGTTCTCCAACGAAGGATGATGTGGTTGGGTCATTCGACCGAAGGTAGTCAAATCGTCCCCATCTCCTTATATCGCCATGAATGAGCGCTAACCACATGGGCACAACAGTCAGCAGTCCATCTGTTGAACAGGCGAAGCCCATGCGTCGCCACGACATTGACTGGTTGAGGGTCATCCTGTTTGGCCTGCTCATTTGGTTCCACTACGCAGTGTTCTCGCTCGGCGCCCTTGAGGGCGAAGACAGCAGCATGGAGATGTTCAACCTCCCGCTGTTCTTCGTCATCGGTGTCATGCATCAATGGCGACTAGCAGCCTTGTTCGTCATCTCCGGCATGGGCACGGCGTTCGCTTTTCGCAGGCGAACCTCGGGCGTCTATGTCAAGGAGCGCTTGACTCGGCTCGGCATCCCCCTCTTGTTTGGAACCTACATTCTCTTCTTCGGCATTTTTGAACCGGCCCAGACGACCGCTCTCCTCTTCGAGATTTTTCCCGGTGCTGACCGCATGCCATATGGCCATCTTTGGTTCATCTACAACCTCTTGATTTACTCCATTCTGCTGACACCACTCTTCGCTCATGTGCGCAAGAATCCAGAAGGGAAGATGGTCATGGCGACACGTAAACTGCTCAACGCTCGCCACAACCTCGGCCTTCTCCTGCTCCCACCGCTCATCCTCGCCGTGAGCAACGTGCTGTTCAAACCGTGGGGATTTGGCGAAGTGGGAATGTGGTGGGAATTCCCACGATACATGCTCTATTTCCTGTTTGGCTACCTGATGATCGCAGCCAAGGAGGACTACTTTCCTGCCATTGACAGAATCCGCACCCCCGTCACCATCATCACGCCCATCCTGGCCATTGTTTGGTTCTTGAGTACTGAGATGTTCGCAACACCGCAGATTTACGAAGGTGGTTGGGCGAACAAAGGGTACAGTGCCTTTGGACTCGAGCCAATCATCGCTGCGCTCATCCAATCCTTCCATGCATGGTTTTGGTGCCTCCTGGTGTTCAGTTGGGCGTCCAAACTCCTTAACAAACCCAGCAAACGGCTCGCCTACCTCAACGAGGCGGTTTATCCAACCTACATCGTTCACATGCATTTGACGTTCCTTCCCATTGCGTTCTTCGCCCTCATCGGCTTGGGGTATTACATCTCGATGGTCATCGGTACGCTGGTGGTCTTCGTGGGCGTGATGGTGTGCTTTGAGATTGCCCGACGTGCGTCACTCTTCCGCCCACTGTTCGGTATCAAAGGTGGCAAGGACGAAGTGAACAAGTTGTATCCTTACAACAGAACCTATGAGCGAGGTGTCCGAATCGTGTTCTCCTTGGTGTTCAACACCCTCGCCGTGGGCATGATTCTCATGCTCCTCGTATGGATCATCGGGGCAGGCGTTCTTTCCGGTTGAGAGAGAGAGCGAACAGTCAGAACCCATTGACTTGGTGGGCGCTGGGGCCAACGGGCTGGACGGAGCGCAGCGAAGGAAGCCCGTGGCAAAGCGGCCACGACTGAAAGCGATGACAGGCAAAATGGACGCTGGGGAGTCGTCCCTGCTTCAGAACATCAGGAAATACTCGTCGCTTTGGCTTCCCTCATCCGCGCACAGCGGTACGAGATGGCCTTAACAATTCTTGACAACGAACTCGGGCGTTGATGAGGTCACGATTCGTCTTCTATCGTTTCAAGAGCGAACTGGGACATGAAGTCCCAAAGGATAGCA
>JAYYDY010000057.1:0-13291 GCA_036160375.1 Thermoplasmatota archaeon
AACGAAGAACGAACAACGCGACAACGTCGCTGCGATCGGTATTGGTGCAATGATCGTCTTCATTGCGCTGATCCTGGTTGCTGCGGTGGCAGCTGCGGTCATCATCCAGACGGCCGAGAAGTTGCAGCAGAACGCACAGACGACCGGACAGGACACAACGGACTCCATGGCAGCCCGTTTGTTCGTGGTCAACGTCATTGTTGGTGGTACAAACCAACTTGATGTGACCTTCGAACTTGCCCCCGGTTCAGATGATGTGGTGACTGAAGACATTCAGTGGACCATTGTGTGTGCTGCTGGTGTGGACGAAGATGACCTGGCGATCACCCCTGCGGGTGCGACCCACATCATCGGCGACACCGGCACATCATCCACGACCATCGCAGCAGGAAACACCTACGTTACCTCGCTGACGACGGCCAACTGCAACCCAACTGCCAACGCTGAGCACACCATCCTGTTCCAAGCAGGTGGCGGAGGTCAAACCTTCGAAGTTCTCAACTACGGCGGCGACGTTACTGCTGGGGCGGTGGTCATTTGAAGACCAACAACGAATCTCGAGACAACGTGGCAGCCATCGGTATTGGCGCCATGATCGTCTTCATTGCCCTCATTCTTGTGGCCGCAGTTGCTGCTGCTGTCATCATCCAAACGGCTGAGAAGTTGCAACAAAACGCTCAGACCGCTGGTGATGACACCGCTGACAACATGGCGGGCAAGCTCTTCATTGACACGGCCTTCGTCGACACGGCCGCTGCAGGTACCAGCTACATGGTGTTCGTGAAACTGGCTCCTGGCAGTGAAATTACCAACATCAACCAAGTGACCTTCCAGATGTTCTGTGAGAACGGAGCTGTCGAAGGAGATTCAGATGCTGGCACGGGTGCCGGTGCTGAAATGGCCTATGTTGAGATGGACGGTACGGCCCTGGTCGGTAACGACCTGATGCCAGGTACCGCCTACCGATTGACTATCGACGCCAGTGGCGGCGATGACTGTTCGGCAGACGCTGTCCTCGTTGACGACGGCGAGGCTCAACTCTACCTCCACGTTGCCAACGGCGGTTCCACCTTTGAGACCTTCAACGTTGACGACGACACCGCAGGTGCACTTGTTGTTTGATCCCTCCAAGACATCACCTCGGTGATATCTTGGAATGGAGGTTTTTACAATGGCATGGCCATTTAGTGGAAACTCGGGTGGAAACAAAAGCGCAGACCAAAACTTGAGCGAAGAGCGCCTGAAAATCTTGGCCAACGTGGCCATTGAACAGGTGCCGTTCCCTGAACAGGGAATGCTCACTGAAGAGGATGCGTGGACCATTTCACCCGGTCCGACACGAGCACGGATCAACAGCCAGCAGAGTGTCCCCAATGTCGCCGCCTCGCTTGCACCAGCGCCCACGCCGGTGCCAGCCGCTCCTGCGACAGTCGACACCTCTGGCCTTGAACGCCTCATCAGCAGCCGCCTTGACATGGTTGAAGACGTCCTGCGCATGGTGGAACATCGCCTCGATGAAGGTGTGTCTGTCAATGCAGAAAGCGGCGGTGACAGCGAAAGCCACGAGAGCGATGCATCCGATGAGGACGCTGACGGTACGACCGGCGACCGCATCATCACCGCCAGCGGTGAGGTTGTGGAAGTCGGCGGAACATCTCGCATGATGGAAGACGACCAGGGTCAACTGGTTGAGTTGTACGAGGCGCAAGCCTTGGCGGCCAACCCGTTCCTTGTTGCCCCTCGTTCAAGCGGGTCCAGCAACCAGTCCAGTACAGGTGCGCCCACGGTCGCTGCGCTGCTCCTTGACCACATGTCTGGCATGGCCGCCGTGAGTTTCACGCAGAAGGCCATGGAATCCGGCATGCTGACCCAAGAAGAAGGCGACGCCGTTCTTGCCATCGTTCAGTTGGCCGAGCCCGGCGACCCGGAAACGGCGCTCGAAGACCATTTGCCGCACCGACAACTGTTGGTGTTCTCGGCATTGGTCTCGTCCTGGCGACAGCTCCACATGCTTCGGGGTGAAGAGTGACATGGGTGCTTCGGTTGGTGTAGGTGGGCTCATCATCGGCATTTCGATGCTGGTGGTGTTCTCCATGGCCTATCAGGCCATTTCTTTGCAAATTGAATCCGGTGTTGACCGGATTGAAGAGGCAGATGAACCCACACCAACCTTCACCATTGACGATGCGGTGATCTTCACCGGCGCCATCGTTGATGTCACCATCGTCGACGGCGGCGCAGGCTACAGCAGTGGAGGCACGATTGAAGCCTCCAGCGGAAACGGCGGATTTTCTGCGACCTACACGATTAACGGTACGGGAGCCATCAATTCCGTGGTCATCACCAGCCACGGAAATTATTCCTCGCTCCCGACCTTGGTCGTGAACGGTGGCGGAACGCCAACCTCAACTGCCAGTTTGACAGCTGTACGTGGCAATGTGCTCTACGCCAACCTGACCAACACCGGTTCGACCACCATCGCTCATGACGATGTTTGGATGTTCCTTGACGGCCAGAACGCGACCCAGTTTTCCAGCGTCTACAATCCACCGCTGACCGATCTGTGGTTTTCAGGTGAAACGCTCTTCTTGAACTGGTTTGACACCGGCTTACCGGGTAACGAACGATTGACGCTCACGGTGGGCAAGACCACCGTTGGGCACGGGTTGTGGTGATTGCATGGCAGATGGAGGTGCTTCTTCGATGGTTATGCTGATCACGGCCCTGCTCATTTCGGGCGGTGCGAGCGCTCTGCTCATCGCTGAATGGAGCGATGCCGTTCGCGTCGTTCAGGTCAACGAGCGGGCCTCCGATGTGAGGGACGGCGTCAGTGTTGCGCTTGCAGGCGATCCTGCGATGGTCGCTCACAACACCAGCAGCAAAACCATCACGCTGTATTTCTTGAACACCGGAAGTTATGATTTGGACGCGTCAAACTACGAGGTCCTTATCGACGGTGCAGCACCGTCCTCGAGTACAGAATCCATTCTTCCCAGCGGAACCGAATGGAACCCCGGTGACCTTCTTGAAATCGTGCTGACCGAGAACACGTGGACCTACGGCGACGGCGAAGACATCTCCGTTTTCTTTGTCGGTGTGTCCGAGCGTGTCAACGGAAACACCCACTCAGCGACCACCAGTGCGGAGGTGAGATTGAATGCTTTCTCCTGATGAAAACCCGTTCATGACCGCCCACAAACCCGTGGAGGACGGCTTCCCCTTCGAGGTGGAAACCGATTCGTTGGCGGACTCGATGGGACTGCGTTTGCCCAACCGCTCGCTCTACTTGCTTCAGGGCAAGGTCGGTGCGGGGAAATCCCTCATCGCCCAGCGCCTCATTCACGGCATGGTTGACAACGGGGTCAAGGTGCTCGTCATCACGACCGAACTCACGACGCGTGGATGGATCGAACAGATGGAGAGCATCGGCTACGGCATGACCGACGCCATTCGAGAAGGCCGAGTCATGGTGCTCAGTCGCTACGGCACCGTGGCGGATGCCCGTCAGGACGTGTCGCTGCAAGAAGTGCTCAGCAGCCCAGCCATCCCGGCGGCCGATGTCATCGTGTTGGATTCTGCGAGTTCGTTGATGCCGGAAGGTGGAACAAAAGCGGACCATTACAGCTTGATTCAACAACTTCGCAAACTCGCTTCTGACGGTCGCTCGTTCATGCTGTGCGCCGACCCCGAAGAAATGGACCATTCACTTCTCCACACCCTGCGGGCCTCTGCTGAGGTCGTCCTCGATCTGGACAACGCCATGATCGGTGGCGAGTTGAAGCGCAACATCATCATCACACGGTTCCTTCGTGCAGCAGGACCGATTCAAACGTCCATCGGTTGGCGTGTTGAGCCCGGTATGGGCTTCATCGTCGACATCACGGCGGTGAGCTGAGGAGGGAGCATGCATGAGCGACGAACCACGTTTCGCAAAAGGCGACCTCAACGGCGTCATGGCGGCGTACCCGCACGTGGCGGAATGGGTTCGCGACTTCGAGATGCGCTACGGTTCTCGTCCCATCTATTACGGGCCACTTGACCGCGACGCGAAGAAACAACGCCCGCTCAACCTCATCTACGTCACCCGTGAACCCATTTTCGTCCACATTTACGAGCCCCCGGCCGATGACGACGGCGGCGGCACCATCCTGTGGTTCGGCCTTGAACCGCAACTCACGGAGGAAGAGGAAAACATTCGACGTGAACTCGTCGAGACCCTGCTTCAGGAAGCCCCCACCGCACCTTCGTTCACGACCGACAACGAATTTGAGAACATCCTTCAACAAATGATTGAACGCTACACCATCCTCGACAGCGAGGCCCGCAACCTGGTCCGTCGTCAAGGGCGCATGTGGGAACTCATCGGCATGGACGACAAACGTTTGACCGTGACCCAAGCCCAACGAGAACGGCTGACCTACGTCGTGATTCGAGATTTGATTCGGAACGGGCCATTGGAGCCGCTGCTGTCCGACGAAATGCTGGAAGATATTCACTCGGTCGGGCTGAAACACATTCACATGGACCACAAGGTGTTCGGTATGGTCACGTCCAACATTCGGTTCCGTGAGCGGGAATTGCTCTCTCGCTATTTGCGTGCCATGTCGGAACGTATCGGCCGACCGGTGTCGGACAACAAACCCATCATTGACGGTGTGTTGCTCGACGGTTCCCGTATCAACATCATCTTCTCCGACGACGTCTCCATGCTCGGGCCCTCGTTCACCATCCGTAAATTCGCCGAGGAAACCATCTCGGTGATTCAACTCATCAAATGGGGGACGATGTCGGCGCAGCAAGCGGCGTACATCTGGATCTGCCTCGAATACGGCATGTCGGTTTTGGTGTCGGGAGAGACCGCATCGGGGAAAACCACGACGCTCAATGCCATTCTCCCGTTCATTGACCACAACGTGAAGATTTACTCCGCAGAAGACACGCCTGAAGTGAAGGTGCGCCACAAGATTTGGCAGCGCTTGGTCACCCGTGACGCCAAGAACGAAGATTCCCGTGTCGAGATGTTCGACCTGCTCAAAGCCGCTTTGCGTAGCCGTCCACGCTACATTATCATCGGTGAAATCCGTGGTGTGGAAGGTGCGACCGCCTTCCAAGCCATGCAAACGGGCCACCCGGTCATCGCCACGTTCCACGCATCGTCCATCGTCAAGATGATTCAACGTTTCACCGGTGACCCGATCAACGTCCCGATTCGGTTCTTCGACAACCTCAATTTCGCTATTTTCCAAGAAGTCGTGGAGGCGCCAGGTGGCGGCATTGCCCGACGTATCACCGGTATCGACGAGGTCATCGGCTACAACAAACACAGCGACGGTGTGCTGACCCGTGGTATGTTCGAATGGGACCCGGTCAAGGACAAGCACTACTTCCGCGGTATGTTCCAGTCCCACCTGCTCGAAAACAAGATTGCGGCCATGGCAGGTTTTGCCAACAAGCGCGACATCTACGACGAAATGCTTCGCCGAGCAGATGCCATCCAGCGCATGGCCGACCGTGATTTGACCCATTACGACGACGTGTTTGACCTCCTCGGTTTGTACTACTCCAACGGTTGGGACCACTTTAGCCGAGCCATCGACACCTGGGTCGGGGTCAACCACAACTGAGGATGATGAGACATGGAGCGCATGCCAATTTGGCAAATTGCCCTTCGTCGTCTGGAGATGCCGGTTCCCCGTTTTCTGGCGCTGTATGTCGCTCCCATCGTGGCGGTAACCTTTCTTTTGGCGATTGTTATTGTCTTTTTGACCGGCGGATTGGCGGATGGTGCCTTGTTCGCAGGCTTTACCGGCGTCCTGTTCGTCATCATGCTGTCGGTCATGTCGGCCCTTGCAGCCGTGGCCTTTCCCGTTCTTGATGTCCAGCGTTCGGCCACGCTGATCGAAGAAGAGATGCACATGTTCATCACGCGTATGGGCATTTTGTCCATCGGTGAAGTGGGTGCACAGTCCATTTTTGACATTCTCAAGCAAATGCGAGACTACGGCGAATTGGCCTCTGAGGTCAAACGCATCGAAACCCTGGTCGACAAGTGGAACACGTCGCTCCCGGAGGCCGCCCGAATCGTCGCTCACCAAAGTCCGAGCCCGCTGTGGTCGGATTTTCTCGACCGCATGGCCTTCTCCATTGAGGCCGGTCAACCCATTGACGAATTCATGCGCTCGGAGCAAGAAACCATCGCCGAGCAGTACAACACCCTCTACGATACTCGGTTGGAATCCGTTGACACACTCAAGGAAATCTACGTCTCACTCAACACGGCCGGCCTTTTCGGCTTGGTCATCGCCGGTATCCACTTGGTGCTGTTCGAGGTTGGCGGTGCCAACGACACCCCCATCGAGGTGGCGAGTCGGCTGCGCTTCCTTTTGCTCGCTTCCTTGGTGTTCGTGTTCATTCAATTGGCCGCCGTGTTCGCCTTCCGGGCCACGATTCCAAAGGATGCGACCTTTGCACGAGACGAGATGGAAACGCCGTTTCGCATCAACTTTCGGCGCTCGCTCCTGCTCTCAGGGACCATCGCTGCGGGGTTGGTCGTGTTGTCCACCTTGACGTTGATTTGGACGTGGGACATCATCACCTCGGAATGGGACAAGTACGGTTTGCTGTTCATTGCGCTTCCCTTTTCTCCCCTGCTCATTCCTGCGTTCATGGTTCGTCGTGAAGAAAATCAGATTCAACGTCGTGACGATACCTATCCTGACTTCATTCGTGCGCTCGGTGGAACGGCCCAGGCGCGTTCAGCCGAACCGTCGGCGACCATCAAAGCCCTTCGTGGCATTGATTTCGGTATGCTTGACAATTCCATTGACCGCTTGGAAAAGCGCCTTTCCACCCGCATCGACTCCGACCGAGCATGGGATTATTTCACCGCCGACACCAACTCGGCGGTCATCTCTCGCTACACCCGCATTTACATCGAAGGCTCGCAATCCTCTGGCCAACCAGCCGAGACCGCAGAGATGGTCTCGAGAAGCGTCGGTAATCTGCTTTCACTGCGCAACCGCCGTGCGCTTTCGGCCAACACGATGTGGGGTGTCGCCCTCGGTCTGCTCATCTCCAGCGTGGCATCGCTCAACGTCACCACCTCCATCGTGCTGCAGCTCGGTGAAGCCATCGCTGGCGTGGCGTCCGGTTTGGTGGACACCGATGTGGGTGCGCTCTCGGAATTCTCGGGCGGTATCGCGCTGCCCGTGATGGAAGACGCATCGTCGGTTGAAGACAACATTCGGATGTTCAAAATCATCATCTCCTTGCTCATCTTGATGCAGGTGATCACTGTTTCATCCATTGCCACACGGCTTCGAGGTGGAACGCGAACGAGCGCCGTGGGCCAAATGATCCAACTGACATGGGTCGCTGGGCTGGCCTCGTTGTTCACAGCCATCGTCCTCGACCAGGCAAGCAGCATCTTCAGTGTCTGAGGCTCGGGAACATTCATACCCCCGCTGACAAAATCACAGCCATGCAAGCCCCGCTCCCGCCTCCCCCAGCCGCCGCCTCTCCCTATCAGCCACCGGCCGCCGCCATGGCCAAGGGGAGCATGTACACGTTCCAGAAGTGGCTGATGATCGGCATGATCATGCTCGTGATTTCGGCCACCTTCGCTCAGTTCCCACTGGACTCATCGATACCAAACGCCGCTGACTACGACCTGCTCGACGAGAAGGAGGCCCAGCAATACCTCGACGACGTTGACAGCTACGAGGGACAAGTGGCCCTTTTCGGAGCGGTTTCTGTCATTCTTCAGACCGGTGCCATCGTTTTGCTCGGCTACGCCTTTTTCCGGGAGTCTCAGGAAGACGCCGACCAGCACGTCGCTGTTCGCATCACGATGATGCTGGCCGGTGTGGTCATGGTCACCAGCATTGTGGGACGCGGCTTCTCGCTCTTTTGAGCCTCAGCGTTTCATTTCTTCTCGGATGCGCTTCTTGGTCGCCGCCCACGAACAGATGGGGCAGGTCGTCAGGTCGTGGTAGCGAGCAGGGCAGTATTCCCGCCCAAAGAAGATGATTTGCAAGTGGAGGTCGTTCCACTTTTCACGAGGAAACACTGCCTTGAGGTCCTTTTCGGTCTTCTCCACCGTGGTGCCGTTGGACAGTCCCCAGCGGGCTGCGAGTCGATGGATGTGGGTGTCAACGGGAAAGGCCGGGACATCGAAGGCTTGGGCCATGACCACCGAGGCCGTTTTGTGGCCCACGCCCGGAAGCGCTTCAAGGGCCTCAAACGACGCAGGGACTTCACCGTCGTGTCGTTCAACCAGCATTTCGGAAAGTCGCTTGATGTTCTTCGCCTTCGTGGGTGCGAGGCCGACCTGTCGGATGTCGGCCAGGATGGTTTCAACCTCCAGTTCAGCCATGGCGGCCGCCGAACTGGCTTTGGCAAACAGGGCCGGCGTCACTTCGTTGACCTTGAGGTCGGTGGTTTGGGCGCTCATGAGGACGGCGACCAGCAACTCAAACGCGTTGGAGTGGTCCAGTGGAATCGGGATGACGGGGTAAAGTTCCTCCAACTGCCCGGCGATGATGTCGGCCTTGTCTTGGCGCTTCACGACACCACTCACCCTTCGTAGGTCGCGCTGTATTCCTCGCCCGTTTGCCAGCCAAAGAAGAGGCCCATCACGATGGAGATGAACGGAATGCCGTTGCAAATCAGCGTCTCCCACGGCTCGCTTTCCGGTTTGCCCGAGATGTACCAGACGATCAGGGCGAGCAGCAAACCGGGGAAGATCATCATGCTGCCCATGATGATGGTTCGAAGGGTGCGCATGGTGTGAGGACAAGGCCGGGAGTCAAGAAGGTGTGCTTTGCCTTCACAGCGTCATGCGCTGGGCCAGTTCTTCTCCTGTGAGTGAATTGAGGGTGTCAACCGGCTCAATCCAGCCCTTGCGCGCCGTCATCACGCCGTAGGCGATGTCGCTGAGTCCTCGCACGGAGTGCGCATCGGGGTTGATGGCTACGGGGACGCCGAGGCCTTTGGCGTGCTTGCACAGGCGCCAGTCGAGGTCGAGCCGGTAGGGGCTCGCGTTGAGTTCAATGGCCTTGAGTCGTCCCTCGTCGTTGTGTTCCGCCATGTGTTCAAGCACGGCGAACAGGTCCACTTCGTAGCCTTCTCGTCCCTGGAGAATGCGTCCGGTGGGGTGGCCCAGCACGGTGGTGGCGGGGTGGTCAATGACTCGCATGAGTTCCTCGGTGTTCTCCAACTCGTCCCGCCCTCGCCACTTGGTCATGGCGTGAACGCTGGCCACCACGTAGTCCAGTTCGGACAACACGTCGTCGGGGTGGTCCAGTTTGCCGCCCTCCAAAATGTCGGATTCCACGCCGTGGAAGAGACGGAAATCCGTGCCCTCTTCGGCCCACGCTGCGTTGTAGGCCTTGATGGTACGACCCTGTTCAAGCAGGTCGTCCGCACTTGCACCGTTGGCAATTTTGAGCGTGGGAGAGTGGTCGGCAATTCCGAGCCAGTTCCATCCCATCTTTCGGGCCGTGTCCGCCATGACCTCCAAACTCGCCTCACCGTCCGAGAGCGTGGTGTGGTTGTGGAGGGCGCCCTTGATGTGGCTGGTTTCGATGAGGTGAGGGAGCGTGCCGTCCTGAGCCGCCTGCACTTCGCCCATGTCCTCTCGCAGTTCCGGCGGAACGTACGCCAGGTCAAGATGAGCGTAGATGGCTGCTTCATCCACGGCTTCGAGGGAGTAGGCCGCAGCCTCCATGCCCTTGAGTTCCCCGGCTTTGGCCTCGGGAATCAACCCAAACTCGTTGAGGCGCAATCCCCGGTCAATGGCGCGCTGGCGCATGGCGATGTTGTGCTCCTTGCTACCGGTGAAATACGCCAGCGTGAAGGGTTCAACGTGTCGTGGAACAAGACGTACCTGAGCGTCGATGGTGCCGCCGGCTTCCAGTTGTTCGTAATCGTCGCCACCGATGGCGTCCAAGACGTTGGCGTCAATATGGCCGACCGTGAACGAGTCATCGAAGATGGTCGTGTCGAGGATGAGGCTGATCTTCGAATCTCCTGCTCCTTTGACATCGGCGATGCCGGGCAAGTTGAGGATGGCGTTGGCCACCGATTCGTGGTCGGCTTCGTCCACCGCTACCACAACGTCAAGGTCGCCAATGGTGTCCTTTCGCCGTCGTGCACTGCCGGCAAGGGTGGCCCGGTGAACGCCGTCCAGGGCGGCAATTTTTCGCTGAAAGGCCTCGCCATAGCGCAAACCGATGTCGAGGCGGCGACGGGCCCTGAACCTCGAGAGCAGTTCGATGCCGTCCAGCATGCGCTGTTGTGATTTGGCTCCGAACCCCTTCATGGGTGCGATTTGGTTGTTGAGAGCGGCTTCTTTGAGGCTGGCTACCGAGTCCACGCCAAGTTCGTCGGCCATGAGCTTGATGCGCTTCGGGCCCAAACCCGGGATGCCCAGCATCTCAATGAGGCCCGGGGGCGTGCTCGTATGCAGGTCCACCCAATCGTCGGGCCAGCGTCCCTCCGAGATGGCCTGGGTGAGGGCGCTGCCGAGGCCTTTTCCAATGCCTTTCATGTTGAAGATTTCACCGCTCGCCACCAGTTCACCCAGGTCTTCGGTCAAACTGCCGAGCATGCGGCTGGCGTTTTGATAGGAGCGAACTCGGAAGACGTTGGCACCTTGCAGTTCGAGCAGGACCGCCACTTGATGGAGGACATTCGCCACTTGATTGCGAGAGAAAAACGGCGGCCCGTTGGGGCGCGGTTTGGGGAGAGCAAAACTGCCGCCTGCCATGGATGGAAGAGGCGCGGGACCCTACACAAAGGTTCGCTCGGGCCCCCATGTTCAAGAATGCGGGCGGGTTGGAGGAAGCATGGTGGATGCACTGGCGGTCGAACTGCTCGCTGAGGTGCTGTGCGCTTCCTCGGCCGTCTTGTTCACCTTCATTGCAACCTTTTCCCGCTCGCCCAAGGCTGAAGCCGTGGTTCAGAACATCATTTTCTTCCTACTCATCGCTGCAGCGGCCGTCCTTTGGTTCCTGCCGAGCGTGGGTGGGGAACTGTGGGGCTCGGACTACATCCCGCGTCCGCTGGCGCTGTTTTGTATCATCCTCGCCGTTTCGGCTCGCATGAACATCAAGGGCGAGAACGTTTCGTTCGGTGCCAACCCTCACAGCATCGGTCGAATGCGAGAAGAGGAGTGAACACTCCCAACGGGCTGCGAGGCCGAAGCCCGATTTGCACCCGTGCTGACGGAGCAAATTCTATTCGTGGTCAGTCAGACCAACCTTCATGGGCGATGTGGGTCCGATTGTTCCCTATTACATTCGAACCATAGGCTCAATCGATCTTTCCACCGGCAATGTCCTCGGCATGAATTACATCTACGGATTCCTTTCCATCATAACGTTCGTGTTTCTCATAGCCTTAGCGTTCCTCATCATACGGGCCCGTCCGAAGAACCCTGAAAATCGCTTCATGTTCGTTCTCCTGCTCGCCGAAGCCTACCGAGTGATGGCAAACTGGTACAACAGTTATCCATTCGACGGGTCGGAGGCGTTCCTTGGATACATTGCGAGCTATCGCGTCGGTTGGTACTTCTGTTCGATCATGTGCATCATGATGTACATCTCAACCGTCTCGTTTTACCCCCCGAAGAAGCTGGAATTCATGGCGAACCCAGCCATCAAAAACAACCTGTGGTGGTTCCTACCGGTCGTTGCTGGCGTCATCATCACAGCGCTTGTATCGGCCAACGGTGTGGTCGGAACGGTGGGCGGCGTTCACTACGTTGAATGTCCTCCCGGCTCCGAAGGACAGGACGCCAACATTCTCAGCTACAAGGAATCGGAACCGATCACGGGCACCTGCGGTGACGTGGACGACACCGACTACGTTCCGAATTCCTTCTTCATCCCAGCCAGTTCTACCATCGGTAAACTCCTGCTGGTCACGCCGGTTTTTTCAGCGACCATTGCCATGCTGTTCATGCGAGCGGGCTGGAAGCGATTCAAGGACGACCCAGAACGCCAAAACGAGGCGATCGAGGCCCGCTCCCTGTTCCTTGGTTTTGCAGGTAAGGCCTTCATCAAGGGTACGATGGTGTTCTGTATCGTCGCCATGGTGATTCGATTTGGAGATTTCAACCTCGCAGATGTTACTTCGATCATTCAAACGGAAGGGGAGGGCGTCGTCTTCCTGTACCTCGTGTTGTTCTACGGGTTTTTGTACAGTATTTTACTCACCGGTGTGCTGGAGGGTTTCATGTTCACCTATGCTATTCTGAAGAACGAAATTCTTGGCATTGACGAGCAGTTGAGACGCACATTCAGCGCCGCCCTCTTCGCTACGCTCGGTGGGATTGCGCTTTTGGTGACCTCCGAGGTAATCGAGGGCTTCGTGCCGGGCGGGGGCTTGGCGGCAGGTCTCATTGTTGGTGCGCCGTTGATCGTTCTTCGAAAACCGATTTTCAACGCCATCCAGAACTTTTCCTCTGTCTTGATGCCCGAGAGCTTTACCGCTGCGGAAAAAAGCTACCTCGAAGCGTATGAAATCGCCATGGAAGACCGCATCATCACGGCTGAGGAGCGAAAGTTCCTGCACCTGCAGGCCAAGACGTTGGGTCTGAATGAATCGCAGACTGAGGATTTGGAAGCTTGGTACGACAAGCAACTGGTCGACGAAGAGGAATGATCAGACGATTTCGCCCTGGGGCTCGTCCGTTCCGTCAGTGGTTGCCTCGCCGTCGACTTCTTCCGCAGCGCCGCCAGATTCGGCCGCTTCCTTTGCCATCTTTTGGTCGATGAAGGTGCGCATGTACTCGGGAAGTTCTCCATTGACGAAGATGACATCGTTGACGTGGTCGAGTTTCTTGAGTGAGTAGTAAATCTGCATGGCCGTCATGGGCGTTGAAGAACAACCGTTGCATCCTCCGTCGAGGGAGAGCATGATGTTGCCGTCAGCGGTGTCGATGACGTTGACCACGCCATCGTGGGCATCCAAGACCTCCTGAACGGGGCCAATCTCAGCGAGGATTTCCTCGGCTGTGATGCTCATGACCACGACCAGCGGTTCCTCCTCTTTGAACGATTGCCCCGTAGAAGTCCCATCACCGCGGTGCTTGTGGAGGGCCACCAAAACCGCAACAGAGGGTCATTTTCGGTGGGAACGGCTTATGAAGGGTTCCCAAGTGGCCGGAGCAACAGGTGATATTGATGATGGAAAACATTGCCATGATTTCAGCAGGCGCAGCCGCCCTTGGTTTGGTGATTGCGTTCGTGCTCTACCAGCAAGTGAACAAAGTGAAGATCGACAACGA
>JAYYDY010000058.1:0-3746 GCA_036160375.1 Thermoplasmatota archaeon
GCTCACGGTGGCCTGTTTGATATCCAATTCATCAGCGATGGCGCGTTGCGTGCAGCGTCGTGGACGGTCGTAGTAGCCCATCTTGATGGCCTGGTCCAGCACCGTTCGCTGCTTCTCAGGGAGCAGTTCGAGGAAGTGCGCGTTGTGGGCTGATTCGGCGCCCAACTTCATCTTGTAGCGGTCGCCCAGCAAGGTGGAAAGCCCTTTTCGCGAGGCTCGCAGGGCCTGAGCCGTCCCGCGAATGGTCACGACAAAACCCTCCTTGGTGAGGTAGGTGGGCGAGACCCACCAGACGTGCTCAAGGGCGGCGAAAACACGGGGCAGTGGACCGGTAGCCACGGCTTCCACCAGGGCGGCGGTCGGGCTCTTTTCGATGACCTCGAGGATGTCCAAGGACACAAAGGAGTCGTCAAGAGCAGATTCATCCTCGTATTCCAATCGGAGCAAGCAGCGCATGTTGCCGTCCACGGTGTTGATGTGGGAAAGGAATTCAATGCAGGAAAACGAATCGGCGAGCGCCAATCCGGGAAGATGCCCGCCGGCTTCGGCCGTGATGCTGATTTGCATGTATCGGAGGTCAGCACTGCCCATACCTATCATGAACGGGTTGGAAGGTATAAACCATTTGATTGGCCACAACCGTGGTACTGAACGGCCATTGGGTGTGAAAAACAACGAAACAATGGCAGCATCAGCCTCAACTATCGCCGGCCTCAAACATGCCCAAAACACGGTTGAGTTCACGCAGGGAATCTTCCAGGCCTTCTCGCTCGGTGCGTCCGAGTTCGGGGTCCTTGAGCTTCTCCGTGATGGCCTCGATTTCCCACTTGGCCTCGGCACGCTCTCGCTCGAGGGCCTTGTCTTCCTTGATCATCTGCAAGCGAGCACGGCGCACATTGGTGGCCTTGCGCTGCTTGTTGTAGGTCTCTTTGAGGGTGGCACCGATTTCCACAGCGGTGGGGAACGGGATGCCGATGCCTTCCTTCTCGAAGCGCTCGGCGATGTTCTTGAACAGCCAGTCCTTGGCGACGAATTCGTCAGAGTAATCCTCGACCCAAGCGTACATGCGGAAGATTTTGGCGTACTCGCCAAGTTCATTGAGCAAAACACGAGGTTCGGGCGACTCGATGATGTAGGGGCACTCTCGAAGGAGTTGAAGCGTGGTGTACTTAACGTGGGAGATGTCCTCGTCGTATTCCACGCCGATGTCAAGCACGAGTGAGATACGGCGGCCCTGACCGTCGCCTCCACCACGAGCGTGGTTGATGACCGTGGAGTTCACGAGGTTGTTGTTGGGAATAACCACGAGGTTTTCACCGATGGTCAGCACCTTGGTCGACAAGATGCCCACCGAGACGACGGATCCGAGATGACCCTCCACTTCGATGCGGTCACCGACCTCAAAGGGCTGGTCGAGGGCGAGCATGAAGGAGTTGACGATGTTTCCAAGCGTCTGCTGCATGGCCAAACCGATGATGAGCGAGAAGACCGCCAGCGAGGCGAGCAGGCCGAGCAACTCGAAGCCGAGTTCGTCCAGTGCGAGGTAAAGGCCGCCGAACCAAACGGCAGCTCGCAGGAGGAAGATGACCAGCGAGTTGCTTCCCGAAACGGTGACCGAAGACGGGTTTGAGAAGCGCTCCATGACCACGGGAATCATGACCTTGAGGGCGACGCTTGCGAGTGAAGTCGTCAGGAGGATGTAGGCCGCGCTAAAGAGTGGGTCAAGGGCGACATTGAGGTCGTCCTCCTCTCCACGAATCCAAAGCAAGGTCAATTGGACACCGACAAACAAAATGAAAGCGTAAAGTCGTTGCGTGACCGGGCGGTAAAGGGCGTCGTCCCACTTGAACGAGGTTGCCTTGACGAAGTCGAGGATGACATTCTTCATCAAAAAGCGGACGATGAGCAAGGAGAGGAGTGTAAGACCCAAGCCAATGCCGTACTGCGCCCATACATTCAGCGCGTTGACCTGCTCAATGATGTCATCCACGGCCGACATGCAGCATCCTTCCTGCCTCGGCGTCCCAACACCCGTTCATAACAGGTTCGCCGATATTCTCGTACAATTTTTCGTGGTTTTCAGCAAATTGTTTCCGGATAGTGGACGGCGAAGAGGGTTCCAATAACTGGACGGACAACCATGAAACTGGAATGTTTCGAATTAAGGCGTCCAATCCTTGTGAACGATGTTGGCCCTGCCCTCGGGAGGAGGCAATTCATCCATCCGGTCCAACAACCAAATCGACCAGTCCAACACCTCCGTGCCCTTTTCCTCGAAGCCCTGCTGAGTGGCGTTTTGTTGCAAACAACCGACCAATATACGAAACCGCTCGCCCATGAGGCGATTGACGGGCCCAAAAAACATGGACACCGCATGAAATGACAAGTGCCGTTCAAACGTCAGCAGACCGATGCTGTTGGTGGTGATGACCAGGTAGTTGAGGGCGTCCTTTTCGTTTCTTTCGAGTGCTCCGATGTCCTTAAGTGCAAATTCCTTGGAAAGACGGTTGACGAGGACCGAAATACCGGATTGGTACATGGGAGAGGCGAGGAGATTGGCCAACTCCCGGGTCGCTTCCTGTTCCTTGGTCTTCTTGAGTTCAATGATTTGTCGGATACCGAAAATCAAGGTGACGACAATCGCCAAACCACCGAGCAGTTCGCCGATGTTTGCTGCATCTTCAAGATTCATCGTCCCGGGGAGATGGGGCATGAATTATGACTTTTCTTCCGTTTTCTTCGCACCGGACAAAGAAAGGAAATGAGCGGAAAACATTCCTTCAAAAGGCGAAGGGTCGGGCTAGAGGCATGAGCCGTCGCTACGACCGTATCGCTGCGTGGCTCTTGCCTCGGAAGCGAGGAGCGCACATCGCCGTGCTGTTCTTGACGCTCCTGATGATTCCCGGTGCGATGACGGCGCTGCAGCCCATCGACATGGAATCCTACGAAATGGAATCGCCGGAACTCTCGGCGCAAACGATGGTCAACGAGGAGTTCCCCAACTCCGAAATCATCCTCGGGTTCCTCGTCTCTGCTCGCAATCCCGACCTCGTTCCGCCCGTGGAAGCGTGGGAGCCCGTACCCCGCATGGCCGACGGTTCGCCCGACTATGCATCGCTGGTTCACCCATCCGAAATGATTCCCGCTGGCGAACCGTGGAGCGGCATCGACGACCCGACGGGCGGCATTCTGAATCTGACGGTGTTGCGAGAATTGGACACCAAACTGAACCTCGTGCTCGAACACCCGCTCGCCCCAGCGCTCAAGCCGCTGGTGAACGATGTCACGGGCCACCAGTCCAACGGTGCCATCTCACTCTCCGACCACTTCCGCGGCTTCATGAACAACACCTCGATTCTGACGCAACCCGGCCTGACGGCGCTGGGTGTGGTCACTGAACCACCGACCAATTGGACGGATTGTTTCCCGCTCGATTGTCTTGAGTTTGACGACGCCAACATCACCCAGGCTCACATCGACATGGCGGCCGCCCGCATGGCTGAGGCCTCGGACAATAATTTCCTGCGCTGGCTTTCCCTCGACCGCGGGTTCAAGGCCGACTACACCGCCTTCCAAGAAGGGCCGATTTACGGAAAATTGCTCTCCAACGGCACGTGGGAAGGGGCCTTGTGGGGCAAGGGCCGGTGGACCGGTTCCTCCACGTGGTTGCTGGTTCAACTCGACAGCACGAAGTTGCAAGAGATGGGTTGGGAAGTCGTGTGGAAGGACGCCCATCAAGAAAAAGA
>JAYYDY010000059.1:0-6854 GCA_036160375.1 Thermoplasmatota archaeon
ACACCAACTCTCGCTGAGCGTCACCGGCATGTCGTGTGCGGCGTGCGTGGCTTCGGTGGAACGGGTGCTTTCCGGCGTGGAAGGTGTGCGGGGCGTGAGCGTGAACCTCCCGCTGGAGAAGGCGGTTATCCAACTTGAGCATGCTCTCTCCGATGGGCAACAGGACGCCTGCATCGCCGCGGTGGAAGGGGCTGGTTTTGGTGCGAGTGCCTTGCTTCCTGCCTTGGAAGTGCGCCGACACAACGAGCAGAAGGTCGCTGCTCAACGCCGTCAGGTCACGCTGGCGTTTGCCCTCGCCCTCCCTGTCTTTCTCCTCTCAATGGTGCTGGATGACCTCGGTTCCGCCGGCCCGCTTGACCTACGTTTGACCCTCGCCATGCTGGCCGCCTTACCGGTCTACTTCTATTCCGGGGCTGAGTTCCATCGGCAAGCCTGGGCGGCATTGCGTCGTGGAACAGCCAACATGGACGTGCTGGTCCATCTGGGCACCACTGTCGCCATGGTGTGGTCGTGTTTGGTCACCCTCTCGCCCGTGCTCGGGTTCCTTCCGGCCTTTGTGGGTGAAGCCGAGCACGTCTTCTTTGACGGTGCCGCGTTCATCATCGCTTTCGTTCTGCTGGGCAACCTTCTGGAAGCCAATGCCAAACTCAAGGCCACCGATGCCGTTCACAGCCTCATGCGCCTCCAACCCAAGGAGGCGTGGGTGGTGGTGGACGAAGGTACGGTTGGTACACCGGTGGAAGAAATTGGCCGTGGCACCCTGCTCAAGGTTCGTGCTGGAGAAACGGTTCCTCTCGACGGCGAGGTGGAAAACAGCACGGCCCTCTTGGACGAATCCATGATGACGGGTGAATCCTTTCCCGTTCGCAAAAACGAGGGCGATACCGTCTCTGCAGGCACCATCGTCCTTGACAGCACGCTCTATGTCCGAACCACCTCGCTTGTGGGCGACACCATGTTGGCCAACGTGATTCGTTTGGTTGACGAAGCCCAGACGGGCAAAGCCCCCATTCAACGATTGGTGGACCGGGTGGCGAGCGTCTTCGTGCCCATCGTCGTTCTTGCCGCCCTGCTGGCCGCCGGCGTGTGGTGGGCCATGGCCGAGACCTTGGCGCCGAACAGCAGCATGGGTCCAAGCGAGATGGCCGTCATGGTGCTCGTGAGTACGCTTGTGATCGCTTGTCCCTGTGCGCTGGGGTTGGCCACACCCACGGCCCTTGTGGTCGGTACGGGGCGAGGTGCACGCTACGGCTTGCTCATCAAGGGCATCGAGGCGCTTGAGCAAGCCCACGCCACCTCGACCGTGGTCCTCGATAAAACGGGCACCATCACCGCCGGTGCGCCCCGCGTCAGCCACATTGAATTGCTCGACAGCGACGTGCAAGAGATGCTCTGTCTGGCCTCCGCGCTTGAAGCCGAATCCACCCATCCACTGGCGGGCGCCGTCCACACGGCATGGGAAAACATCGGTTATGCTCGCCCCGAAGTAGCGGACGTGCGCACCTTCCCCGGACTTGGCTTGGTGGGTAAACTGGACGGAGAAGCCGTCGCTGTGGGCAACCTCGAGCTGATGGAGGAATTGCTCACCGACCTGCCCGAAGACCTCAACGAAAAGGTGGCCCTTCGCGCTCGCCGTGGCACCACCGTTGTCCTCGTCGCCAAAGGACAGCGCCTTCTCGGTTGGCTTGAGTTCAGTGACCGCATCCGAGAAACGTCCGAGGCCGCCGTCAAGCGACTCAAGCAGATTGGCATCAACGTCGTCATGTTGACCGGCGACCGCGAAGAAGTCGCCCAAACCGTAGCCGACGCCGTGGGCATCACCAACATCGTCGCGGGCGTCAAGCCCGACGAGAAAGCAGAGCACATCCGACGCTTGCAAGACGACGGGGTCGTGGCGATGATCGGCGACGGCATCAACGACGCCGCCGCCCTCACGCTGGCCAATGTTGGCATTGCCATGGGTGCTGGCAGTGAAATTGCACTGGAAAGCGCCGACATCGTCCTGGTGCGCAACGATTTAGCCGATGCGGTTGCGGCCCTCGAACTGGGTCGAGCGACCATGACGCGAATTCGCACGAACCTGGCGTGGGCCTTCGTCTACAACCTCATCGGCCTGCCTCTCGCCATGGGGCTACTGTTCCCTTGGACGGGATGGCTGCTCCCGCCAGCTTTTGCTGCTGCGGCGATGTCGCTGTCCTCGGTCAGCGTGGTCAGTAACTCGTTGGTGTTGCGCTGGTGGCAGCCCTCGGCAAAACTGCGTTCCGGTGAAATTTGAGCCTCAAGAACCTTGGGTCCTTCGCTCTAATTCCTCATCAAATTGTTTCCATAACTCCTGTTCAATCTTTCTCCGAAGTTGAACCTCAAGTCCCTCCCGTACTTCAGCCTCGATGCGCTGAGTAATTTGGTGCTCGGCTGTTGCAAGTGTTTCCGTGCGGACGCGGTCAACATAGATCTCCACTTCTTCCCGCGTGTAGAGGTCGCCCATTTCTGTTAGAGCCCGTTCAATTCCTTCCTGCAACAACAAGTCAAATTCTTGCGTTAGACGATTGACGATGCTCAATTCCCACACATTAACAGGTTGAGGCAGGTCCATATTGGACACTGTGTTGCGTAATGTTTGGACCACATTACCAGGAACTGCCTCGCCCAAATCGTACCGTCGAGCACCGGAGACAAAACCAACCAGCGCCTGAATCCATGCCTCCTGCGTAATGGTGGCGCCGCATCCAGGACAGTCGACCTCCGTGGATTGGTCAGTAGGCTCGTTCACCGGCTCTTCATCGGCCTCAACCATTTTTTGGCGACGTGTAGTTTTGGTAGAGGGTAAGTCCAAATCAAACGAGATGCTCGTTCCGAAAGTCTTCTGCCCACTGGGCTTTTTCATGGTGATTGATGGTTCTGCATGAATAAAAATATATTCTAAAAAACCCCGATTAAGGCCCAAAAATAGGGGTGTCTTCCAAATGGCCGCCCAAGCGACACTCATCAACTAGTTTGATAGGGGAGGGTTGCGTGGTCTCTCCATGAGCCAGAGAACGCACTACTTGACCATCACCGGCATGACCTGTGGTTGCTGCTCTGGACGCATCAATCGCATTCTGAAAGCAAACCCAAACGTGCTTGACACCATGATTTCCTTTGAGTCCGAGCAAGGCACTGTGCTCACCACCGATGCCCTGACCACCGATGAAGTCGTGAAGATGGTCGCCTCGGCTGGCTTTGCTGTCTCGGCTTGAGTCCACCCATCGGCGGATTGAAATCCGACAGGCTCTGCCAACGGTTTGCGCGGGGGTCGCCCAGCTTGGTCAACGGCGGTGGGTTTAGGTCCCATTCCTTATCGGTTCGCAGGTTCGAATCCTGCCCCCCGCATCCACTCAGTGCATCGATTATTTCCGCTTGACCTGCCGCTGAGGATTCAAATAGAAGGCCCTTGAGGGGAAAGTGATGAGAACGTGGATTTACCTTGGCCTCGCCATCGCCTCTGAAGTCACGGCGACAGCTTCTCTCAAGGCAAGCGAAGGATTCACGAAACTCGTGCCCTCAGTGGTCGTTTTCGTTGGGTATATGGCTGCGTTTTACTTCCTCTCTTTGACCCTCGAAGACATCCCCCTTGGCGTTGCATATGCCGTTTGGTCGGGAGTTGGTGTCGCCGCCATCACGCTGATTTCAGTGTTTTACATGGACCAGAAAATCGACCTCGCTGGCGTGGTGGGCATCGGCCTCATCGTCGCAGGTGTCATCGTTTTGCGCTTGTTCAGCGAAAGCACCGTGGAAGCCTGAGCACTACGGTCGCGGTGTTTGATAAACAGGAAGCGAGAGGCCGCCTTACCCGCGGGGGTCGCCCAGCTTGGTCAACGGCGCTGCGTTCAGGTCGCAGTCCTTATCGGTTCGCAGGTTCGAATCCTGCCCCCCGCATTATCATGCAACCGCAGGATGAGGACTGCACGGCTACCAAGCTGGATGAGTGAGAATCCTGCCCCCTCACTACGAATCCAACGGTTTGAACCTCGCTGGCGTCGTGAATAGATTAATATCCCATCCGCAGATGGAAGCATCATGAACAAACTACTAACCGTTCTTTTTGCCCTGATGTTGGTTCTTTCTGGTTGTCTTGGTGGCGGCGACGTCATCGACAATGAAGAACCTGAACCCGTTCTCCTCGACACCGATGGAGACGGAATCCCCGACGTCGACGATGACGACGATGACGGTGATTCGTGGACCGATGTCGACGAAGATAACTGCGATTCCGACAGCCTGCTGGCATCAAGCATGCCAGCCGACGCTGACGGCGATGGCATTTGTGATGTCCGCGACAGCGACAAGGACGGCGATGGCTGGTCCAACATTGACGAGGAAGCCTGTGGCTCCGACCCTGTGCTCGCCTCCGATTCCCCCTCTGACACAGACGAGGACGGCACCTGCGACGCGCTTGACGAGGACGGCGACGGTGATTCCTTCAGCGACGGTATTGAACTCCAATGCGGTTCCGACCCGCTCGACCCTGCCAGCATCCCCGCTGACATGGACGGCGACGGCACCTGCGACGCCCTCGATGACGACATGGACGGCGACGGCGTCAACAACGACGACGACTTCGCTCCCGAAGACCCTGACGTGTCCGAGGGCAAGGCCGGTTGCATGGACGCCACCGCCTTCAACTACGACGAGACGGCCGAGGTCGACGACGCCTCCTGTTTCACCCTCGAGGACGCTGAGGAAGCGATGGCGGCTGCCGCCGATGGAATCATGTCCATGCAGATGACCGTCTACGACGGCATGGTGCCCATGCAAACAACCATGATTATGGACGAGGTCAACGGAAAAACAAGCATTTCCATCGCCATGCTCGACGAAAATGACGGAGTCGTGTACAAG
The DNA here is from genome assembly GCA_036160375.1 of Thermoplasmatota archaeon. Classification (GTDB taxonomy): domain Archaea; phylum Thermoplasmatota; class Poseidoniia; order Poseidoniales; family Poseidoniaceae; genus Poseidonia. The sequence goes on from JAYYDY010000059.1 coordinate 4,879, forward strand.
GCCACCTATGTGGATGACGGCAGCGGTTTCGTGCAAGTAGACCTCTTTGTCACACCTGATGAAGGCGGCTCACCCATCACTGAACTGTACAAGGTGAACGGCGCTTACTACATCGGTCCTTTTGACATGGATGAAGAAAGCGGTTGGTCCCACTGCGAGTACGATGGCACCAACTGGTACTGCGTTGACATCTTCATGGAAGAGGATGTAATGGTTTACAACAGCGACAGTGAAACCGAAACGTACCACCTTTACACCTGCGCCAACGGCGACACCGTCTTGCTCTCGAACGTCAACGACGGCCACGACGATTGCGCCGACGGCAGCGACGAGCCCGACATTCAAACCGACGGAAGCATGTTCATGTGCGACGACGGCTCAACCATTGACTTCTACCTCGCAAACGACGGTGAAGCCGACTGCGCTGACAGCTCGGATGAAGACAACTTCATCACCACATACACCTGCGCAAACGGAAACACTGTTCCTTATTACTTCGTCAACGATGATTATGACGACTGTGGCGACGGCAGCGACGAGCCTGTCTACGACATGAGTTCCTACGAGACCTCTGTTTACACCTGCGAAGACGGTTCAGAAGTACCCCTCTCAACGGTCAACGACGGCACCGACGATTGTGCAGACGGAACGGATGAAAACCCCACTGGTGGCGAATTGTCACTGCTCTTTGACTCGTTTTTGTGCAACGACGAAGAAGAAATTCCCTTTGAATACGCCAACGATGGCGAGGAAGACTGTGCTGACGGAAGCGATGAGCCATCTTACAACCTAGCAGGCGAGGAAATCTCAACCTACTATTGCTACGACTTCTCCACCGGTGAGGAAGAAGAGACCATCGAAATCTTCGTCAGTGAACTCAACGACGGCGTCATCGACTGTGATGTCCGACAGGACGAGGCCTACTTGGCAGGGAACGAAACCGAGAACTGGTTCGGCGTTGACTACGAGACGGAGGAATCAACCGGCGAGTGTGCCCTCTACGGCGAAGACTTCGGCATCCCATGGAGTTGGGTCAACGACGGCATTGACGACTGTGATGACGGTACCGACGAACCTGCTTACGACGAAAGTGGAAACGAAGTCTCGACCATCATGTGCGATGATGGCACTGAAATTCCACTCTCCTGGGCCAACGACGGTGAGGACGACTGCACTGATGGCGAAGATGAAACGACATTTGAGATGGCGACCAACTTCGTCTGTGAAGACGGAGAAACCATTGAGTTTGAATGGGTTAACGACGGGTACGAGGACTGCGATGACGGCACCGACGAGCCCACCTATGACCTTGAAGAACTGACGGACTTCGAGTGCGATGACGGCACGCTCATTCCCTTCTCTCACGTGAACGACGGAGAGGACGACTGTGCAGACAGCGAAGACGAGCCTGTGGTCGAGGAAACTTCTGCATTCACCTGCGCATCGGGCGACGATATTCCTCTTTCCTCCGCAAACGATGGCGTTGACGATTGTCCCGGTGCCGACGACGAACCGTCCTACGACCCCGTCACCGGTTCCGAGGTCTCGACCTACACCTGCGTGTACTCGGGAGAATCCATCCCACTTTCGTACGTCAACGACGAAAATTACGACTGTCAGGATGGTTCTGACGAGCCGAGTTACGACGAAACGAGCATGTTCGAGTGCACGGACGGCTCGAACACCATTCCGCTTTCATACGTCAACGACGGCTGGGAGTACTGCGACGACGGCTCAGATGAAGCCCAGTACGAATCACCGGAAGACGAGAGCGTGTTCTACTGCGCTGACGGTTCAGAAATCACGGTGAGCCAGTTTAACGACGGCGCCGTGGACTGCGGTGACGGTTCGGACGAAGCGTCCACCTTCATGTGCGATGACGGCTCGGATGAGATTCCCTTTGAATGGGTCAACGACGGTCATGAAGATTGCTGGGACGGCTCGGACGAAGCGGTTGTTGAAGACCTGAACGTGGT
>JAYYDY010000060.1:0-3600 GCA_036160375.1 Thermoplasmatota archaeon
AACCTGTGGAAGGCTGACGTGGGATTCATCCATGATGACGAGGTATTTCGTGGGGTCGCCATGGAATTGATTTGCACAGGCTGCAAAGAAATCCAGCAGACAATACGGGCGCTGTCCGGGTTCTCGCCCGTCAAAGTGCAGGGAATAATTCTCCACCGATTGACAGTGCCCAATCTCTCGGAGCATTTCCAAATCATACTCGGTCTTTTGCTCAAGTCGATACCGTTCCAATTCCTTGCCCTGCTTTGCAAACCACTTGCTTCGCTCGTTGAGTTCTTGCTCAATGGATTCCAAAGCAGCTTCAAAGCGTTCAGGGCTGGTCATGAAGAACTCCTTTGGATGAATCCAGGCTTCCTCAAGGGTGTCCAATGCATCCCAGCTGACCGGGTCACAAATCTGGATGCTCTTGATGCCGTCAAAGTCGAAGACGATACGCAGAGGGTCGTCGCGACTGGGCATCCAAATGTCCACCACTTCACCTCGAACCCTGCACTCGCCTCGCTTGAGGTCGGTCGTGGTTCGCCGGTACTGAAGTTCGATGAGCTCGCGCAGCAGGTCACGCGTTTCGATGGCCTGACCAACGTGGCAGCGCAAATGGTACTCAAGGAAGGTCTCCGGCGGGTTGAGACCGTAGATGCAAGAGACCGACGAGACGACGACGCAATCAGGACGCGAGACCAGTGATGCGACCGCTGCAAAACGTTCTTGCTCAATGCGTTCGTTGATGCTGAGTTCTTTGTCGATGTACAAGTCCCGCTTGGCAAGGTAGGCCTCAGGCTGGTAGTAGTCATAGTGGGACACGAAGTATTCCACGGCATTATCGGGGAAGTAGCCCACCATTTCTTGATGTAACTGCCGAGCGAGCGTCTTGTTATGGCTCATGATGAGGGTCGGGATGTTGAGTTTCTCAATGATGTGCGCCATCGCAAACGTCTTCCCGCTGCCGGTCACGCCGAGTAATACACACCGTTCTTGTCCATTTTCCAATTGAGAAATCAATTCTTCAATTGCTTTTGGCTGGTCACCGGCCGGGTTGAACTCCGCATGGAGATGGAATCGCTTCACCTCTGGGTTGAGTGCTTCAAGAGCGGCCCCCTCAAGCGCTTTGGAGAGGTCAAACGGATTGCGCTGCGTCAAGTCGACATCCTGCAAAGGCTGGTTCGCCAGCGCCTCAAAGGAGCCGTCGTCATCCCAATCGTTCACCATGGACTCACCCGTGAACTTGCCCGCATCAGGGGAGATAAAGTCCCCCGTTCACATGGAGGATGGCTCCGGTGATGTAGGCTGAATCCGGACCCACGAGGAACGACACCGTCGCCGCCATGTCTTCGGGTGAACCGACGCGCTGGAGTGGGACTTCTTGTTCTCGTTGTTGTCGCTTCTCTGGGCTATCGCCTGCCAAAATGTCAGTGTCGACATAACCCGGAGCGAGAATGTTGACGCGCTTGCCTTCAGGGCCCACGGACTGAGCAAGCGACCGCGCCCAAGTGGAAAGGGCTGCCTTTGAGGCTGCATAATCGGCACCGTGCGGCGAGCCCCTGGTCCCAAGTTGAGAGCCCACCACGACCATGCGTGCGTGCGCCGTCAAGTGAGGTTGCACCGCTTTCCAAACGGCCACAGCGCCCTCGAAATTGGTCTTCATGGTCGCCGTCAAATCCTCCAGCGTCATGGCGTGTCCTTGAACACGCTTGTACACGCCGTGATTGAGCACCAAGACATCGATGCCTCGCTCCATCCACGGGTGCTGACCGAGCAAGCCCACCTCGCCACCATCGGCGCAGTCGACCTTGACGGCGAGTGCATCATCGCCTCGGTCACGAATGGCGTCCACGATCATCTCAGCGGGCTTGGAAGATTGGTTGTACGTCAGGAGGACGTCGTAGCCATCGGCGGCCAGGCGGTCGGAAATGGCGGCACCAATGCCTCGGCCACCCCCGGTCACCAGTGCAACAGGACGGCTCATGGGAAGGGCTGGGCTTCATTGTTCATGAAACCATGTGAACGGGCTCACGACCCGTCGGGAAGGAATTGTGCGAGTTGGGGCGGTTGCCAGCCTTCGGGCTTGAGGACCTTTCCGTCCTCTCGACGGATGACCTTGCCGTCCACCAACTTGGCCATGTTGGACCGGTGCACTTCGTTGAAGGCGTCGTCGTAAATGTCCTGCATGCCATGGTTGATGATGGTCCCTGCAAGGATGTAGCCAATGTCTGCAAGCGCATCCAGCACCTCAACCAAATCACCAGCACGAGCCGCCTCGGCGTACTCCTGCACTTCCTCGGTCAGCAGTTTGATTCGCAGCTCAATGAGTTCGTCCGGCCCGAGCCCAGGCGTGTCAAGTTTTGGAATCTCAAAGGCCTGATTGACTTCAAGCAACGAAGCGACGATGGGGTTCATGGCCCCCGTTTCTCAAGTCGGCTCAAGAACATTCCACCGTGAAGGGAAGGGTTGACGACTGAGTTGCTCATCAATCAAGTGCAAAACGAGCAGGCTCGACAGCGAAGCCGACCACCAACGAGGCCAAGAGAACCCACCCCGTGAGCATGGACACCCGAAAGAGCACGGTTTGGAAATCGGCAAACCGGTTCATGCGAAGCACGACGTAAATGTTGGCCAGCGCCATACCCGCCGCGGCCGCAAGGAACCAGAAGCCGTCCATGGGATCGGCGATGGCAAAGCATGCAAACCAGAGCAGCGAAAGTTGCACCGTTGTCCGCGTGGTGGCCTTGTCGCCAAATTTCGACGGGAAGGAATGGATGCCCTGCTCTTGGTCGCTCTCCACGTCCATGCGGGCGTAATTGATGTCGAACGCCGCAATCCACAGCGCAACACCAATCGAGATGGGCAGGATGGTCGGTGCCCACAGGAATTCGGTGCCGCCCGGCAACATGCCCGAAATGGCACCCCATCCGTGGACATCAGCGGCGATCGCGACCCAAGCACCGGCGGGAGCGAGCCCCAAACAAAGCCCCAACCAGAAGTGGCACCCCCACGTGAAGCGCTTCATGTACGGATAGATGACGAAGGTGAGCACGGGCAGCCAAGCCATCATCAAGGCAACCCTGTTGAGCAAACCGGCACTCAACAAGAGCATGATGAGGAACACAGCCGCAAGGGTCCACGCCGTTCTCATGCTCATGTCGCCTGAGGCGAGATGGCGCCCTTGCGTGCGAGGATTGGCGGCATCGATGTCACGGTCAATGATGCGGTTGAGGGCCATGGCCAGCCCTCGAGCACCGACAGCGGCAAACAGGATCCAAACAAGGTCCATTCCAGGTTCGATGTTGAACTGGCGAAGAGCGATCATGTAGCCCATCAAAACGAACGGGAGGGAGAACAAGGTGTGCTCGATTTTGATGAAGGACAAGACTTGCTTGACGTCCATCACTCGGGGCCCCCAAAGGAAAGGTGGGGTGGCCATTCGTATTTACTAAGTTCGGGATGTGAGGCGACCTTTGCCAACGTTTCCTCGTCGTGCAGGGTAATGGCGGGCCAGCGGCGCACGCCGTGTTCCTCGGAGGGAATCGGCGTGGTGGCGTCCCAGCAAAGGCGGGATTTGTCCTCATCAAAGGTTAATCCACGGCCCACGTCAAAGCGGGAGGT
>JAYYDY010000061.1:0-34459 GCA_036160375.1 Thermoplasmatota archaeon
GTCGACGGCAAAACCGTGCTGCTGCGCGTGGACATCAACAGCCCGCTCGACCCCGCCACCAAGGCCTTTCTCGACGACACGAGGATCCGTGCCATCCTGCCGACCCTGCAGAAACTCGTGAAGGCGAAGGTCATCCTCCTCGCCCACCAGTCTCGCCCCGGCAAAGACGACTTCACCAGCACCCTGGGCCACGCCCGAGAATTGGGCCGCCTGCTCGGTCGTCAAGTCAAGTGGGTCGACGACATTCACGGCCCCAAGGCCATGAAGGCCATCGAGGAACTCGAGGCCGGCCAACTGCTGATGCTCAACAACGTCCGCATGGACGAGCAAGAGACCTCGGTCAAAGGCGACTTGACGGCCATGAGCGAAACCCACCTCGTGCAGCGACTCGCCAGCGTGGCTGACCTCTTCGTGAACGACGCCTTTGCTTGCGCCCATCGCTCTTCGCCCTCCATCGTCGGGTTCACGAGCCTGCTGCCCTGCGTGGCGGGCGAGTTGATGGGCAACGAGATTCGCAAACTCGACCACGCCCTTGAGACCCCCGAGCGCCCGTGCTTGGCCGTTCTCGGGGGCGTCAAGGTCGACGATTCCATTCAGGTCGCTGACAACATGTTGCGCAACGGCATCGCCGATGCGCTGTGGCCCACCGGCGGTGTGGCCAACCTGCTGTTGGATTTGGCCGGCTACGACATCGGCGAGCCCAACCGAGCCTTCCTCAAGAAGGAACTCAAGGACAATTGGGCATCCACCATCAAGCAAGCCAAGACGCTCATCGAGGACCACGGCAACAGCATCCACCTGCCCGTGGACCTCGCCGCCAACATCGAGGGCAACCGGGTGGACATCCCGCTGAAGGACTTCCCCATCGAGGCCCCGTTCTGGGACATCGGCATCAACTCGGTCTTCCACCTCTCGGCGGCCATCAAACAAGCGGGAACCATCATCCTCAACGGACCTGCAGGCGTGTTTGAAGACCCCGACTTCGCCTTGGGCACCATCGAGATGCTCAACGCCTGCGCTGAATCCGACGGCTACGCCGTCATGGGCGGCGGCCACACGGCCACCCTCGTGGCGCAGCGAGGCTTGGCCGACAAGATGGGGCACGTTTCCACCGGAGGCGGTGCTTGCCTCGACTACATCGCTGGACGCCCACTTCCCGGCGTGGTCAGCCTCGAGCAGAGTGCCGTGGCCTTTGGCGTCGACGTGGTCTCGAAAACCAACGTGTGAAGGAGCCACTGGGGAGACTCGAACTCCCGACCTTCTGATTACGAATCAGATGCTCTACCAACTAAGCCACAGTGGCGGCAAACTCCCCGCTGTCCCAATCAAACATAAGGCCCTCGGTGCGAACCTCAGCGTTCATGAATCATGGCGAGCAGGCCCCACCATGAGCGATGCACCCGTTCGCTACCGCAACACGGTCCTCTACGACCGCGGTGGCCAGAAGGTAACGGGCGACGTGCTGCTTCACACTGACGGCTCGTGGTCGGCTTCCAATGGCGACGAGGACGTGGTGGAGGACATTGACGGCTCCAAGCGACTCATCACCCGCAGTTTCCAGAACTGGCACACGCATTTGGCCATGCAGCTCAACGCCCGGGATTTCAGCGACGGTTTTCCTCTTCACCGTTGGCTTAACGAAGCCATCTTCCCGACCGAAGCCCGCATCACGCCCGATTATGTGCGCATGGGAAGCCGTTGTGCGGCGGCAGAGATGATCCGGACGGGGAGTTCCTTTGCAGCGGACATGTACTTCTTTCCCAGCGTCACCGGTGAAGTGCTGACCAACGCCGGTCTTCGGGGCCTCGTCGGCGGCCCCGTCAGCGATGCGGCCCTCCCCAGCCATCCCGACGCTGCTTCGGCCCTCGACGAATTGGACGGCCTCTTGGCCACCAACCGAGAAGACGACCTCGTTCAGTACGCCATCGCCACCCATTCGGTCTACCTGTGCAACGAGGACACCCTGCTTCGGGCCTCTGAACTCGCTGAACGCCGTCAGGGGCGCCTTCATATTCATGTCAGTGAAACCCGCAAGGAAGTGGCCGACTGTCACGCCAAAACCGGGCTCTACCCCGTGGAATACCTCGATAGCATCGGGTTCTTCCAGCCCGGGACCGTTTGTGCTCACGCCTCGTGGGTGAAGAAGAACGAGATTCGGATGCTCAAGAAGCACGAGGCGACGGCGGTTCATTGCCCCTCCTCCAACATGAAGCTGGCCTGCGGCGGCACCCTCTCGCTGCCCGCCTACATGGACGCCGGTGTGGATGTGCGACTGGGCACCGACGGGGCCGCCTCGTCGGGCAACGGCCTCAACATGCAAGCCGAGGCACGCTTGGCCTCGCTGGTGCAGCGCCACGACCACTGGGATTCCACCCTGTTGCCCGCCGTTGACGCCATGGACCTGGCCACCAAAGGGAGCAAGGACTGGGCCGTGTGGAACCTTGACGATGTGCGTATGCGTCCCCGAGGTCGCTCGGACAACCGACACCTGGCCAACCTGATCTTCAACGGCGCCGACTGCATGGATCTCTGGGTGGGCGGTCAAGCCCTCCGTCGAGACGGCATCACCCTCACGCTGGACGAGAACGCCATTCTCGATGAAATCGATAAGGCGGTCGCCACGTATTATGAAGGCGTGGAGTGACTACTCCACCCGAGAGTACGCCAAGCCGCCAATGCCAACCAAGGCGAACAGGAAGTAGCTCACGAAGCCGGCTTGCAGGTGAACGGCGTACGACATGTTGACTTGCGTACCGGCTGGAAGGGTGTTCTGCACGGTGCCGATGCCAGCGTAGTGAACGCCCGGTTCAACGTCCCACGTCAGCCCTTCCTCGCCGTTGTTGCCCGCTGCGAGCACGTCGGCGTCGTAGGGCGTACAGGCCGTGGTTGACCCCTCGTTGAACAAGCCAGGTGGTTGTGATTCGCACGATTTCTTTTCGTCCTCGTCAACAATCACCACGTAGATGTCGTTGCGGTCCCACGTCAGGGTGAGTTCTGCGGTGATGAAGGTGCTGAGGCCGTTTTCTGGAATGGGGTCATCGCCAAAGAAGGTCTTCTCGGGAACGTTGGGCGTCGGCAAATCGGTGATCTCACCGGTGGTCGTGAACCCGATGGAGCCCAGCACAACCAACACCAGCGAAAGGGCCACCAAGCCGTAGCCGACCTTCTCTTGTTTCCTCACGCTACGGACCTCCGTTCATCGATGAACGTCGAATCAATCGTCGTCGGACTTTCGCTTCACTGCTCGACGCTTGACGGGCGCTTTACGAGGAGCAGCACGGCGGCCGACCTTCCGAGCAGGACGCTTTCGTGGCTTCTCCTCCTCATCATCGTCGTCATCATCGTCGTCATCGTCGTCGTCATCGTCGTCGTCATCGTCGTCCTCAGGCTCGGGCTCCTTCTTCTTGCGTCGGCGCTCCTTGCGTTGAACCACGTTGATGGCAAAGGGATCGTCATCGTCGTCTTCGGCGGCGGTCTTCGTCTCCTCTTTCTTCTCCTCTTCTTTGGATTCCGAGGCGCTGCCCGTGCCCGTGACGGCGTCCATGTCGAGATCTTGGCTGGTGCCGATGAATTCTGCCATCCAGGACTCGTCGTCGTCGTCGTCGTCCCCTCGCTTCTTCTTCTTTGGACCGGACATACCGGTTTGGATGATCATCAAGGAGACGATGATGGCCAGCAGGTTGACCACAGCAATGACCCACACCACAACATAGGGCGGGTCGCTGAAGGAGGGCGTGATGACCTCGGGCTCAACAGGCGGCTTGAGCGCTTCTTCATACGAACAAACGGTGGTTCCATCGAGGCGATTACGACAGTAGTCGACGATGAACTGGACGTTTTGTGCGACTTCGTTGCCGGCTGCGTCCGTTGCTCGAACACTGAGGCGGTGAATGCCGGGCTCAAAGTTACCCGCTGAGATGTCCATGTCGGCGGTCAGGGAACGGTTGTTCTCTTCGAGGTAGGTGATGCCCGTCAAGTCCGACCACGGCGTGGAGAGCGACACGCCCGTGGTGCCGCCAAAGTGGTAGGTGAAGCGGTACTGGAAGGACGTGACCACGACGTCGTCTTCAACGCCCACAAGCACGTTGATCTTGTTGCCGTAGAGGTACTTCGAACCGTCGTTCGAAGGCGTGGGCGAGAAGATGTCGATTTGCGGAAGTTGAGCGTCGATGGACAGGTGGTCCCAGCTCTGGTTCACGACGTTGTTGGATTCGTCTTCCATCACGACATAGACGGTCATGTCGCCGGCGTTGGAGTTGGAAGAGATGCTGAAGTCGTAGGTGTAAAGCGGGCCCACGTCGGGGTTGTTTCGGTTGTCGTTGAGGAGGGCCAACGGCTCGTCTTCACCGGTCAGCACACCGCCGTCAGAGGTGGTGATGCGAATGGTGGGCGTGGTGCCGAGGTCCTCGTTGACCTGAACACGGAGCGAGTACTGGCCGGCTACGAGCGTGGTGCTGTCGTAGATCATCCCCTCGTCGTTGTAGACCGTCAACTCGCCTTCTGGGAGCAACGTGTCTTCAGCGACCTTGAACGCGTTTCCACCGAAACCAGCGAATATTTCCCCGTTGAAATTGCCCCACTCGTCGGTGATGGTGACGGCGTACCAGACGTTGCGGTCCACATCGGCAGGAATCGCAAACTCACGGGTCAGCGTGTCGCTCATGACAAAAGTAGCATCGATGTCCTCAAGCACGGGCTCCCAACCATCGCTTTGGATGGTGGAGACGTCGTTCTCGTCCTCGCCAAAGGGTTCACCGTAATGGCGCCAAATCGAGTAGGACTCGTTGTCTTCATCCTCGTTGAACCACTCAAGGCTCACGAGGTTCAACGAACCGATGGAAAAGGCGTTCTTGATGCGCGGTGGATTGGGTGCACGGGTGTCCTCAAATGGCACGTTGAAGTAATTCTGAACCAGTCCTGTGTAGTGGTACGTGCCGTTGATGTTGCCGTAAAGCGCCTCGGAGGTGACGAAGTAAAACGAGTTGGTTCGGTATTCGTCCTCTGGCACTTCAACGTCGAAGTAGCCGATGCCGTCGCCCACCGTGCCGAGGTACATCATGGTTTGATTTTCGACAAACTGAGCGCCTGAGACACGGTAGGTTGTGTACCAGATGTGGTAAATCTCGCCTTCAATACCGAGTTGGTCGTTCCAGGTGACCCGAGTGGTGCGGTCGCCGATGAACTCGGCATGAACGTTGGTCGGCTCAGCAACCCATCCGTAGAAGGCGTTCTCCTCGATGCCGTTGGTGCACGCATCGCCAGTCGTATCGGTGTTGATGACGCCGGTGGCGTCGACGGTCACGACGCAGTAGTAGGAGAAGCCAAGGAAGCCCTGTGGGACCTGAACCTCATAGGAGTTGATGCCTTCCAAAATGCCCTCGACGAGCATGAACACGTCGTTGCGCAGAATGCTAGAGAAAGGTTGGTCGGAGCGGTAGACACGGTAGGTCTCGCCCGTTTCGCCAGCCACATCGCCCCACGTGATGGTGGTCGTTCCCGTGCCGTCCTCGTTGGCCAGGAATTCTGCCGAAAGGAGAATGGGTTGACTGGGTGGCTGATTGTCCTCCACCACGGGGTCCGCCATCGTGTTTTGACCGACGAAGCGGATGTCCTCGTAGTCATCACCCGACTCGGTGTAGTTGGGCAGGAAGTAGGTGATGGAGTAGTAGCTGCTCCGCTGGGTGTTGGGCGGAATCTCGACGGTGTAGGAACTCTCGGTGGCGTTCAGCACAGCGATGGGTGTTTCCTCTGCAACGAGGTAGCCGCCGAGTTCACGGGTGATTTGGTAGTCGGTTCGCCAGATACGAATCTGAAGCGCATCCTCGCCGGTTGTGGGCAGGATGTTGTTGATGGCGTTGTAGTTGAGCCAGTTGATGTACGTCTGGCTGGCAGCGGCGTCAAACTCGACGGAGATGATGAACGGCGTGTAGACGCTGCGGGTGATCTCCAACACGGGTTCGTAGGTTTGTGACCCGTTGAAGATGAGTTCAGCCGCCTCCGTGCCGTTGCTCAACAGCGTGGTAATGCCGTAGTAGTACGTGCCGTTGGTGCCGGGTTCAACCGGGAAGGTGACGGTGTGGCCAGGGTGGGTGCCGCCCTGGCAGTTGAACGGGTTGCCGCCGGCCACGCCGGCGTCACACGCATCCACCTGTGCAAACGGCGTCAAACTGGCCAGGTTTGTCTGGTCAATGGGTGCCGTATGGCGGTAGAGTTGGTAGCTCGCACTGAACAAACCGTTGAGTTCTTGGCCGCCCGTTGCGATGTTTTCCCACGTGATAACCGTGGTTTCGGTCGTGTTGTCAAACGTCGCGAGAATGTTCTGCGCCTGCAGGTTGGCAGGGTCGCCGTTGGCCTGTACGGGGCTCAACGGAGCCAACGCAAGGAGCATGACTGCGGTTAGAATGACGGCGCGCAGACCACCGTTTTGTTCAGCCTTTGGGCTACCCATCATCTGATATGTCGCCTTCGTCCGTTATGACTATGTCGCTTCTCAGGGGTCAAAAATGACGATGTATGGAGCGAACGGGGGTCGCCAAATTGAACCATGGTTCAACCATGATTTTCCAGCACATGGCCCTACTTTCGCTCGGGCTGAGGCAGTGGGTCTTCGGCATCCAAGCGCTGGATTTCCCCTTTGGCTTGCATGAACCGAACGCTAAACGTCCACAACCCGCCGAGGCCCGAGATGAAGACGATCAGACTGAGGGGGTTGACGTTGATGTGGTCGAACCAGCCCGGGTACGTGGCATCGATGGACCAACCCGCCAATAGCATGACGCCCATGACGATGAGCGACAGCAACGTGAGCACGGTCCTGTCGGCTCGGGAAAAGCCACGGTAGTTTCTCGAGCCCGCAACGGCTTGGGCTTGCGTGCCCATGTAGGAACCCAGCAAGGTGAGGAAGGCAGCCGCAAAACCGAGCGTCATGTCGCCGACAAACACCGAGGCGCTGATGCAGACCACCCAAACAGCATCGAGCACACGGTCGATGGTATGATCCAAGTAATCGCCCCACCGTGTGACTTCGCCCTTGGCTCGAGCCAGGGAGCCGTCAAGACCGTCAAACAGCATGGCCAGCGCGATGCTCAATGCACCGCCGAGCAACCACCAACCGCCGGATGCTTCGTCCGGGGCGTACGTGGCCAGCAGCCCGCCGGCGACCCCAAACGGCAGGGCCATCCACGTCACGGTGGCGGGTGAGAACGAGGAAAAGGCGTTCAAGACCGGTTGGAGGGCCGACTCCCATCGCTTGCGCATCTTTTCGAGGGCCATGGCTTCACCACCGAGGAACGGGTGTTATGGTTTGTGGGGCGTTTGGCCCCCACCACCTCATTCTCCGAGCCAATCGATGGCGTCCATCGCTTGCTCCGTGAGGGGCCCGGACGGCAGTCCTTCCTCCACCCAAACCCGAAGTTGGTCGGCGGCGCGGGCCCCACCTTCCGTGGTGTCCAATTCCAGCAGCGGTAGATCAATTTCAAACTCCATCAATTCGGCCCAATGACCCGCGGTCATTTCCCACTCGACGTTAGCTTTGACCTTCCGAGCATCGTACCCACGAGCGGACAAGCGTTCGTTGAGGACCGCAGGTTGGCACCGAAGAAGCACGACACCGTCAACCTCCAGAAGATGGGCCAGGTGGCCGTCGACGAGCCAACGGCCTTCTTCAGGCGCCTCCCAGGTTTCGGCCAATCGGTGAACGTCGATGGGGGCGGCACCGTCCGTTTCGTCAACAGGGCCCATGCAATCGTGTTCCTCGGCGAGTGAGGCCAGCGACAACACCTGCCAGCCTTCGCCTTCCATCGCTTCGCACAGGGTTGTTTTCCCGGTTCCGGGTGTGCCAGACACAGCGAGGACGCACGAGTTCACCATGAACGAATCGTGGCGGTGATGGTCAATAAACGCAGAAGGTGGACCGTGAAACCGCCCATCAAAGGCATGATAGCCTCGGTGGTGCTCAGCGAGGTTGATACCATGTTCGGGATGCAGGACCCATCGCAAACCCTGCACCAGATTGAACGCTACATGCAAGAGGGGCGGCTTGAACTCTCGGAAGTGATGGCGACCCAGTTTTGTGACATGATGCTGGCGAAGAAAAAGCGCGACCCGCAGCAACAAATTTTCCTCCTCAAGGGCCTTCGTTTGATGTGCGATGTCTACCTCATGCGAGACAAGGCCGACCAGAGCATGCCGAGCATCAAGCGAATGCACAGCGAGCGAAAGGCCCTGGTGAAAATCCTCCAAAAGCACGCCCCGCAGATGCTCGAAGCCATGCAGCCCGAGCACGAGGACCATCTGCGAGCGGGAAGGCTCTACGCTGCGGCCGGGAAACAGCGAGCGGCTTCGAAGGCCTTTGCCAAATGCGAGAAACTCTCGCCCGGCCACCTCGCTGCCGCCCACACGGCCGCCGATCTCATGCCCACCAAAGCCCATGTTGACCGATTGCTGGCGGCCGTCAGGGCTGCCGGGGACGTGATTCATGCCAACGGCGCCTTTGAGCTCCAACCGAACGCCTCCCCGGCGGTGGCGCTCGAAACGGTGCTCAACTCGCTCAGGCATGCAGCGGCGAATCAGCCCGGCAAGACTCAGGCTTGCCAAGCCGAAATCACACGCCTGGAAGGTCAACAAACCGCCATTCTCGCAGGGGAACAAGCCGCCAATGCTCGCTTACAGTCAGCCCTTGACAGTCTGCAACCCAAGCACGACTACTACCAGTATGGATGATGGTAGCGAGGGATGGATTTGAACCATCGATCTCCGGGTTATGAGCCCGACGGGATATCCAGACTACCCCACCTCGCTACCCCTTGCGCCACGGTTCACCGTTTTCAAACCACCGTCGCCGGCCCATCATGAAAACGGGTGCATTGATGAGGTGGAAGGTCCACCATCACTGCATGCGAGCCGCCCGTGTCAAGGCCATGGCGACGCTCGCCGTGCTCGTGTGTGCCAGCCTCGCCGGTTGCCTGAGCACCGTGGATGACGGTGACGATGAAAATCCCATCACCATGGCCGTTCACTATGAATCCACCTCGGGCACCATTCTTGAACGGGTTCAGAACGGCGCCACCCTGTCTCAAACCGGCGTTGAGTTGGCCTTTGACTTCGCCCGGGTCACCTCAAAGGCAGGGACGATGACGACCTTTACCCTCGATCCGGGTGATGATGAGGACGGGTCAAATGCCATCACCGTGAACGCCAACGACCAAGCGGAAATTGCCTACACCTACCAGACCCACGGGCTGTTCACGGTCGTGCTGTCGGCCACCGATGAAAGCGGAAACGAAGCCTCAACCAACGTCATTGTTCGCATTGACAAAACGACCGATTGGACCCAAAGCAACACCGATAACCCCGATTCAATGGTGCTGCCCACCACCCCTGATTGCCTCTGCCCGGCACCCGAACGCATCGAGGTTGATTCGACCATCAGCAATCCAGCCGGCATCCTCGCGGGGACGCCCGTTACCGTCACCTGGCACCTTGACAACCCCGATGGCGAGCAACAAGCCTTCCACACCGAACAGATTGGGGACGGACAAGAAGCGTCGTGGACCCACAGCCAATACAACATCGTAGCCGGGGACTGGGCGCTCAACGTGAGCATTGATTCAGGGAACGATTCGCTCAACCTCCACCACATCGTCACCGTCTCGTACGAAGCCGTCGAATCACCGCCCAATCCGATTGACACAGCGAGCACGGAACAGGACTGAACTTCACTTTCACTTTGACGAAATCAAAACGAAAAGTGAACTAAAACGCTGACTGAGGTCCAATGGCCTCGGTATTCACGAGGAAAACATGAACGATTGATTCCAAGCCCTCCTTCGCTCCTTCATATACGGAAGGCATCCACCGATGGGATGAAGGGATGAAACATGCCAACGAAATCGAAGAAAAAAGTGAGTATTGAAGTTGAAAAGAATGAAGCACCGGAGGAAGAAAACCTTGCTTCAATGACCGAAGAAGAAGAGGTCAAGGTGACCATCGAAGACCTACCCGGCGTGGGACCTGCCACCGCTGAGAAGCTCCGAGAGGCCGGATTTGAGGAACTCTTGGGCCTCGCCGTCATGTCGCCTGCCGACCTGGCCGAAGAAGCCGAACTCGGTGAAGCCGTGTCTGCCAAGATCATCGCCGCTGCCAAGAAAATGGCCAACATCGGTGGATTCGTTTCCGGTGATGCCCTGCTCGAGCGCCGCCGTGAAGTTCAGAAACTCTCGTCCAAGGTTCAGTCCATCGACGACCTCCTCGGTGGCGGCTTTGAGACCCAAGCCTTGGTCGAAGTCTACGGTGAGTTCGGCAGCGGTAAAACGCAAATTGGTCACCAACTCGCCGTCAACTGCACCCTCCCTGTTGACCAGGGTGGACTCGACGGTGATGTCTTCTACATCGACACGGAAGACACCTTCCGTCCAGAGCGCATCACGCAGATGGCACGAGGCCACGGCCTCGACCCCGACTACGTGCTCTCCCGCATCCACGTCGCACGCGCCTACAACTCCGCACACCAGATGCTTCTCGCTGACGAGATCAAGCGCATGAGCAAGGGCCTGAACGTCAAGATGATCATCGTTGATTCCTTGACCAGCCACTTCCGCGCTGAATTCATCGGCCGTGGTATGCTTGCTCGACGCCAACAGAAGCTCAACAGCCACCTGAAGGACCTCAAGAAACTGGCCGATGTCAACAACGCGCTGGTGCTCGTCACCAACCAAGTTCACTCCAAGCCTGACGCCATGTGGGGCGACCCTACCAAGCCCATCGGCGGCCACATTCTGGCCCACGCCAGCACCTTCCGACTCTACCTGAGGAAGGCCAAGGGAGGTCGCCGCATCGCTCGCCTCGTTGACTCGCCCAACCTCCCCGACGGTGAGTGCGTCTACCAGGTCACCGAAGAAGGCCTTCGAGACTGAGACGGCGAACGGAAAGCGGGCGAGAAACCGCTGGATGGAACCCCTCACAGGGCGGCACATTCAAATCGTCATCATGGGAAATCTGCCCATGCGCCATTTGATTGAACGCGTTTTGGAACTCTCCGAAGAGGAACAACGTGTGGTCGTCCACGAAGAACCGCCTGGCCAAGGCTCCGATGAAGAACTGAAGGCACTGCTCGAATCGCTCCAGCCAAGGATCCGTGTCTACGGTGTGGGTGGTGCAGGCTGCAACGCCATCAATCGATTGTTCGACGAGAAGTTGTTTGATTCGTCGTATGTGACAGGCTACGCCATCAACACCGACGCCCAAGCGTTGCTTCAGTCCCCCATCGAAGAGAAGGTGCTCATCGGCCGGACCGCTCGTGGTCGAGGCGCTGGTGGCGACCCCACAAAGGGGGAGGCGGCAGCGCTGGAATCCGAACGCGTGCTGCGCCGCATCACCAACGACACGCAGTTGGCGATCATTACGGCTGGAATGGGCGGTGGGTCTGGCACCGGCGCAGCCGGTCATGTGGCCCGTTTGGCCAAGGCCCAAGGCGCCATGACCATCGCCGTCGTCACTTACCCGTTCAAGTCCGAAGGATCACTTCGGAAGCAAAACGCCGAGTGGGGGCTCGAACGCCTTCGCGAGTACTGCGACACCATTCTGGTCATTCCCAACGAGCGCCTGCTTGAGATTGAGGGCGTGAAGGACCTTCCAATCGCCAGTGCATTCCGAGTGGGGGATGAGTTGTTGGTTCGGTCCATCACGGGCGTCACCGAACTCTTGACCACCGACGGCATGGTCAACCTTGACTTCGAGGACTTGAAGTCCATCGTCAATTCTGGAGCCGGTGTGGCCATGATTGGCCTTGGCAGTGCAAAGGGCCCCGGAAGGGCCGATGCTGCGACGATGGAAGCCCTCCATTCACCCCTGCTTGACCTCGACATGAGCGATGCTCGCGGCGCGCTGATCAACGTGGTTGGTGGCGCCAGCCTCACGCTGGGCGAGGCCGAGCGTTGTTCACAACTCATCAAGGAACAAATCTCTCCCAACGCGAAGATCATTTGGGGTGCTGCAGTTAAGGAAGAATTGGGCGACGAACTCCGTGTGATGCTGGTGTTGACCGGTGTCAAGAGCGACCAGATTCACGGTTCGACCGAAAACCGTCAGCTTCGTGCGCTGCGAAACCGGCAGATTGAGTTCGTCAATTGATTCAGGGCCGGGCCACGGCCCACAATAGACCCGCAATGAGCACCAAACCGACGACCAACAGCATTCGATCGGTCTGGCTCACACCATCAATGCCCTCGTCCGGGGTCAAATCGCCCTCGTACGCTTGACCGGGAATCACGAATTCAAGGGTGGCCCAAGCGTCGTCCGTAGGGGCGTTGTTGCCGTTCACGGCGTTCCCGTGAATCACGAAATTGGCCGCCGTGGAGTTGTCGGTGGGTGAGGTCCACTGCAGGTCCCATGTTCGAACAAAGGAACCATCGTAGGTGTGGGTCCAACCGCCGTCCAGTTCCTGCACCATGCTGTTGTTTACCGCTGAGAGTCGACCTTCATCAACCACCCAACGGAAACCACCCTGCGAGTTGTTCGCTGAAGGTTCAATCGGACTGGTGATGGTGAGCGTGAGGTCGTAGGTCGTGTTGGCTTCAAAGGTCTCAGGAAGGCCGATCACATTGACCTGTGTCGATGCATCCGGCGTGTGACAGAGGCAGCCCTCGTTGGCTTCACTACCGAGCCCGTTGGGCGAGGCAACCGCCCACGTGCTGGCCGTGGTGGCCAAGAGTAACACCGCCAAAGCGACAAGACGGCGGTGGACCATGATGTCGCCACCGTTCGGTGTGGTAAGAGGCTTGCTTCATGCCAGGAATCATGATGCAAGACGGTCCAACAGAAACCCACCGTTAAGTATGAAGAGAACTGAAATTAAATCATGATGGGAGAATCAATGCCGATTGAAGAGGATGATGGAGAGATGGACATCTACGCAGCCCTCGGCCTCAACACGCCGGTTGGACCGCAAGAGGGAAGTGCCTCTCCCGCCCTTACCACCAAGCCCTACGATCCGCTGGCGGCCTTCATGGACGATGACGATGAAGACGACGCCTTCCCAGTAGAGGCCTTTGCCGCTTCCTCGGTGGTGTCAACGGAAACCGTCGAATCCTTGCTCGAAACACTGGCCCGAGACCTCCTCGACCACGAACGGTTGAGCGCATCCGTTTCCGGTGGTCGCATCGACATGGACAGCCTCACCGTTGAGCGCGACCGCGACGCGTACCACCTGTCTCTCATCATCGACATGGGCGGTCAGGCCATCAAGCCGTTCGCCACCGTTCTAGCGGTCGAAGATGCATGGAAGCCGATGGCCGCACCTCGAGGATTGCACGCCCGCTGGACGCCGGTGTACGAAGCCTTGTGCAAGGCACTGACGGAAGCCTTGAGCCGTCAAGGGCGACCTTCAAGCCTCTGATGGTGGATGAATTTCGACCCGCCAGTCAATGACCATCTCGGGGTCCAATGAAGCCGATACGCTGCAGTATTTCTCGTGACTTTTGGCCACCACACGCTCCACCAGCTTTTGAGGCACATCGCCGACCACATGGTACACCATGGTGATCGAGGTGAAACGACGAGGCGCGGTTTCTGCACGAGTAGAATCCAACTCCACCCACGCACCGGAAAACGGCCGTTCTTTCAGTCCGATGACCACGTCCACGAGCGAACAGGCACCGACCATCTGCAAGGTGAGCTGCATGGGTGACGGCCCGGTTTCCCAGTCCATCGAAATCGACTGCCCTGCGGCGTTGATGCCGTTCAGGCTGGTCCCGCCGGTCCACTCCACGCGTCCTTGCATGCACAGGGCAGGGGCGGTTCATTCTTGAAGGAGAGGTTGGTGGGCGATGACGAGAGACATGACAGGTACACCGGTAACCATGGAAAACGGCCAACTCAAGGTCCCCAACGACCCCGTGATTCACTACATTGAGGGCGACGGTATCGGTGTTGACATCACCCCCGTGATGATCGATGTGGTCAATGCCGCCGTCGAGAAAGCCTACGGCGGTGAGAAAACCATCGTCTGGTCGGAAGTCCTGGCTGGCGAGAAAGCCTTCAACGCCACCGGCGAATGGTTGCCACAAGCCACCTTGGACGCCATGAAGACCGGCCTTGTCTCCATCAAAGGACCGTTGACGACTCCGGTGGGCGGCGGTATCCGCTCGCTGAACGTTGCGCTCCGCCAAAAATTGGACCTCTATGCCTGCGTACGCCCGGTTCGCTGGTACGACGGCACCCCCTCGCCCGTCAAAGCACCTCAAGACGTGGACATGGTCATCTTCCGCGAAAACAGCGAAGACGTCTATGCTGGCATTGAATGGGAAGCAGAGAGTGACGGTGCCAAGCAGGTCATTGATTTCCTCCAGAACGTGATGGGCGTTGACAAAATCCGTTTCCCGAACACCTCGGGGATCGGCATCAAGCCCGTCTCGAAGGAAGGCACAGCTCGTATCGTTCGTGCCGCCATTCAGTACGCCATCGACAACGACCAGCCCAGCGTCACGCTGGTGCACAAGGGGAACATCATGAAATTCACCGAGGGTGGATTCCGAGACTGGGGCTACACCCTCGCTCAGGAAGAATTCGGGGCCACCGAACTTGACGGTGGTCCTTGGTGCACCCTCACCAACCCCAACACCGGCAACACCATTGTCATCAAGGACGTCATTGCCGACGCCATGCTTCAGCAGATCATCACTCGGCCTGCTGAATACAGCGTGTTGACCACCATGAACCTCAACGGCGACTACATTTCCGACGCGCTTGCTGCTCAGGTCGGCGGTATTGGCATCGCTCCTGGAGCCAACATCAATTACGACACGGGCATCTCCATCTTCGAAGCCACCCACGGCACGGCTCCCAAGTACGCCGGACAAGACAAGGTCAACCCCGGTTCCCTCATCCTCTCGGCCGAGATGATGCTGCGCCACATGGGCTGGAAGGAAGCCGCCGACCTCATCGTCAAAGGCATGGAAGGCGCCATCTCGAACAAGACGGTGACCTACGACTTCGAACGACTCATGGACGACGCCACGCTGCTCTCCTGCAGTGCCTTCGGTGCCGCCATGAAGCAACACATGTGAAACCGGCCAAGGTGAACACCGTGCCTCGCTCCTACGACGCCCGTTGGGTCAGCATCAAAGGCGGTGCAGACCGAAAGTGGTGGGTGCGAATCAAGGCCAAACTGGACACGGGTGCCAAGCGATGCTCCATCGATGAAGGCCTGGCTAAGGCGCTGCAGCTCCCCGTTGTTGGCAGCGTCAAGGTTCGCAACGCCATGGGGTCTCAAGAACGTACGCTGGTGGCCGGCAAAGTTCGTGTGGGTCGTACCACCTACGAGGTGGAGATGACGGTCGCCGACCGAGCCCACCTGAAGTGTCCAATGTTGCTCGGAAAGTCCTTCCTCGACGAACTGGCTCAACAACCCCTCAAGCCGAGTGGCGTCAGCGACGTGCCTCAGTTCGTCTGACGCTTCAACCAGGGTTTCAGGGACCGGTTGTTCTTGGCGATGCTGAAGCCGAAGCGCTCCTCAATCGCTCGGTCCACCAGCGTGAAATCACCGTCCATCGTTGCGACGAGCACGGCGCCGATGTCGGGAAGCGGAAGCGAGGCGAGGTGCGTAGCAAGCCGGTAGATGTCAAGGTCAGTAGCCTCGGGGTAGATGGCGCGGCCGTCGAGTTCGGTTCGGTAGGTCACGCCTCGATAACCCTTCAGTTCGGTCAACTCGTCAAACACATCGCTGTGTCGCAGAAGGAAGGTGTTGAGTTCGTCGGAAGCGTCGGGAACACCCGACACCATGTCAGCGCTGGGCGACCACGTGTTGTACTCGGAAAGGACATCGTCAACCAAGCTCATCATGACGTCTTCACTGAGCGTTTCTTCGAGTTGCTCGGCGTTCACCATGGCGGAACGGAACCGAGGCAACAGTCGCTGGTCCTTGGCGAACTGCTTGAGTTCACCTCGGACATCATCGGGAATCATCATCTTCAATCGCTTGGCTTGAGCGTGGTGGAGCAGAATGCGGTGGAACCGGTTGGAACCGAGGATGTTCAGGTTGGTTTCGAACACCAAATTCATCCGCTGATACATCTTCTCCACCAGGGCGTCGACGAGGACGTTCGTGTCAACGATGACGAGCGGAGAGAGCGAGAGATTGTGGAGGAAACGTCGTTTTGAGGTTGGAATGTCTTCCTTGTACTGGGAGAAAAGGGCCTGTTCCACACCCGCCAATCTGTTGCGGGCCGTGATGGAGAATTTGGTTGAGTTTTGGGCCCGCTCAAGGTACATCAGACCTTCAAACGCACCTTCCTCTGCAGCGTTCTTGGCAATCTCGTAAATCTCCTCCATGGAGGGCGAGGGCCCTTGCATGGCTTGACGGAACTGGTGCTCAAATTGCGTCCGGGACCGACGAAGGTCTCGGCTGATGCGCGTCGAAGCGGCTGTAACTCGTCCCAAGAAGGGTTCAGGTGGCAAAAGATGGGCCTGCTCGAACGGGTAGTTTCGCAGAAGGTCGAGTTCTTCCTCGTTGTAGGTGGTGCGGGTACGTTCGACCGGGTTCCCTTCAACGTCCTCCTCCGTGATCGTGATGCGTTGCTGCACGTGTTGACGAATCAGGCGTGCAGCCCCGTCGGTGTCTGAACCTGCAAGGTGACAGACGCGGAGGTAGAGTTTGAACCGCTCCGTGATGGCGGTCTTGAGAGAGGGGACGCGGTCCAGCAGGTCCACGGCCTCCGCCCATGAGGTGGCATGGGCGTAGTGAATCAACGACTTTCGATACAGGGTCAGGGGAAGGGCCAGAGCGAAATCGTTGTCGTCGGTGCCTTCACCCTCCCCTGCCGGGGAGTTTGCTTTACGCAGCTTGGTGAACAGTTCCGCTGCCCGTGAGTATTCCCGGGCGGAATTCAACTCATCCCCGTTCGCAGCGAACAACGCCGCACGAGCGAGGGGGGCCCAAGGGGAAAGTGGGTCGTTCTTTTGGTACCACGATACCAGGTTAACAAGGCCGAGGTCGTGCTCCACCATGAGCACAGAGTAGGACTGAATGAGACGCAGCGGGAGCGCAGCATTCGTCAGCAGTTCGTCAAGTTCTTCGGCATCATCCGACTTGGCCATCCCGATGTTGTAGGCTTGCAGGTGCCCGTTCATCGTGAGCGTGAGCAGCATCACCTCAAACAGACGACGTTCGATGAGGGTCAAGTCAAGATCGTCGAGGCTGCTGCCCATGTTGCGAATGTGGGTTGCACTGACCACGCCATCACCGGCCAAGGCTCGGCTGATGGGAGAGAACGCCTTGAGAGCGGCTGCGTTGAGTTTCTTCCCCACCTCGGGCGTGTCCTTGTAGATGCCCTCCATCAGGAGCAACAGGTGCTCGGCAAGCGGCGACAGAACCTCGGGGAGCTCGGCCCCGTGGATGGACTGCAGGGCTTGGGTTCGTGATTCAAAGATGGAATCGCGCAGAGAAGCGTCAACGGTGGCAGGCGCCAAGTGGCTGACGAGCAGCGCGATGTAAGGGTGGGTCAATGGCAGCATGCCGTCGGAGGCAAACACGGTCGCCAAACGGTGAATGTCCAGGGCTTCGAGAAGGAGCACAAGCGCCGTCGCCCGGCCTTCCTCCCACATGGGACCTTGCTCATCGCACAAGCGCTGGGCCGCCTTGAGACGAAGCGGATGGTCCAACGCCTCGGTTTGAAGCACGTGGAACAAGGCTTGGTCGTCAACATCGTCAAGGAAGCGCATCAGCCATTCGTTGGCTCGCTCGTTGCCCAGCGACACCACGAGGGGGAGCAGGTCCGTTACATCAGACGAGGCATCAAGACGGCGCTCGTCAAGGACATCCATCGCCTGGTCTTTCTTCCCCTCTCGCAACAAGGCGTTGAGGCGCCACCACGTCAAACGGTCTCGCCCTTCGTGAATGTTGGCGGCTTCGAGCAGGTTGAGCCCGTTCTCAAGTTGCTCAGCCGTGCAGGCCTCGGCTTCGCTCGGTGCGTGTTGCCAAGCGAGCGTTCGGCAAGCCTGTGTCAGTGAATCCTCGCGACTGAGTGCCATCACAGCCTCCCAATCGACCACCGTCCCGTCCACGAGCTGCTGAAAGGTGTCAAGTGCTTCTGCAAGGTCTTTGTCGGCCTTCTTGGCCGTCTTCCATGCGGCGGCAGGAACATCGTATCCGCCATGAAGCGCCAACAGGACGGTGATGAAGGCCATGGCGTCGGGAAGGTCGTCAAGCGGTGCGTCGAGGTCGAGTTTTCGACCGCCGGAGATCTGATTGGTGGCCTTTTGCAACGCCACCTTGATGTCAGGGTCGTTGACACCGGCGCCAGCCAGTTTGAGCACGGTCATGACCTCGTCTTTGTTGCGCGGGTCAACCCAAAAGAAATCCGTGCTCATCTTCGTGGTGGCCTTGGCCTTGGTGGCCTTGGCTTTCGGGAAGGCGAGGAACTGACCCAACAGCGGGGTTTTCTCGCCGATGCTGTGCCACACCGGGTGAACGCCTTCGACCATGCAGGTTTCTCGCAGCAGGTTTTCGTGAGCGTTCCACGCTTCATCCCAGTTGTCAGCGTCCATCTGCTTGTGAACGAGCAGCGTGGCGAGTTGATACGCCGTTGTGTAGGGCGATTCGTCCATCACTTGCTGTGGCGTGTGAAGCCATGACATGTGGGCGGGTCCGGTGGCGCGCCCCGACCGGCGCATGCGGCCTCGGGGTCGGTTCATGGCAGGTCGCCGAGGAGACGGGTCGTCATCGTCGTCCGTAGCGGGAGGTTCCTGCTCGTGGGCAGCGATGACCAGATGGGCGCGCAGGGGCTTATCGAGCATCTTCCAAGCGGATTCTCGATTCATGATGGAGACGCGTACAGCACCCGACTTGGGTTTTGAAAACGCTGCCTTGAGACAGGTTTCCATGTACGATTCGTCCAACGTTTCATCCCCTCGTTTCCTGCCACGACGGGTGCCCTTTCAACCCACCGATGGGCGTCTTTGCTCGTTTGACCAAAGGAAAGCATACTTCCTTGAACCAATGGCGCCTCCCGAAGACGAGATTGCATGGACCCCATCACCACGGTTGCCCTCCTGCTCCACCCGCTCTTGGCGAGCGCCTTGGTGGTCTGGATGTGGTGGCAATACGCATGGCGAAAGAAGTCTTACGAACTTAAAGGCGAGGAACGAGCCCAGCACCTCGCTCGCCACGAAACCAACGGCGAGCGTCTGTTGTGGGGCACCGGACTGGTCATCCTCGTCGCCTTTGCTGCCCGAGCCTTCACCGGATGGTACGAGGGTGAAGACGTGCTTGCAGCACTCGTGCCCGGCTCGCTCCACGGCTTCATGGGACCTGTCGGGTTCGGACTGATGGTGTTCATGACCCGGCTCGGCAAACAGGCCAGAAACCAGCGACAAGCCGGCGAATCGTTCACTACGGCGAAACTCAAGCACGGTCGGGCCGCTGACCTGATCATCTACATGGTGTTCATTCACGCCTTCTTGGGCTTCATCTACACCTTTGACGTGCTGATGTGAGCCTGTTTTGAGCACGCAAGAATTCCAAGTCAACGGTGGGCATCAACGCAACGAGACCTCACAAACAGTGGGGTACCGAGACGCCGATTCAAATACCCCATTTTTTTCGCCGGGGCATGGAAGGCGCTACGGACCCGGAGATGCTCAAGGACAGGGCCTTCTACAAACTCGGCCTGTTCGTCTACGACCAACGCAAGGCCATGATGGCGCTGGGTCTCGTGTCGTGTGTGCTCATGACCGGTCTGTTCACCATGGGCGCTGATTGGGCCGAAGGGTTCGGCGAGGACGATGTTGAATCGGTGAACGCCGGTCGCCTCATCTCTGAACGCTTCGCCACCGACAACGACGAGGGTGGCCAATCTTTCCGCTATCTGGTGTACCACCCCTCGCTCAACGATACGAGCGATGCATGGCAAGAGGCCGTGATGGCGGCCCTGGCCGATTTTGAAACCCATTCAAAGGTGAGCATCGAGTACTCGTGGGAGGTCAACGACGTGGACCGGGACGACGTGGTCGCCACCGATGACACCGGCACTTACGCCATCAACAAGGTCACCTTTGCCACCGACAGGAAGGAAGCGAAATCCATCATCAACGACCTCCATGACACCGTGAACCTGGACGGCGAGTTCGAGGATTGGATGACCGACGGTATCGCGATCGACTGGACGTTTGACGACCGCATCAAAAACGACCTCATCAAAGCTGAACTGGTCTCCGGCCCCCTCTCCATCCTCATTCTCGGCATCGTGTTCGGCTCTCTTGTCGCCGCCTTGCTTCCCGTCGGGGTTGGCGTTGGCACCGTGGCTGCCGCCATTGGCATGACGGTCTGGTTGTCCAACGTGACCGACGTGACGGTCTACGCGACCAACATCATCTCGCTCATCGGCATCGGTGTCTCCATTGACTATTCCCTCTTCCTCGTCAACCGATTCCGAGAGGAACTCGAGCGGGGCCACGACATCCGCACGGCCACGGCCATGAGTTGTGCCACGGCGGGCAAGGCCGTGTTTTACTCGGGCATCACCGTCGCCATTGGCTTGATGGGCATGCTCTTCTTCACCAACACCTCCCTGCCCTCGTTGGGCATCGGCGGAACGATTGCGGTCACCATCGCCATGGTCTATTCGACGATCGTGCTGCCCGCCGTGCTGGCTTGGCTCGGCCCGCGGGTGAACAAGGTCAAGATCCCCTTTGCCATCGACATGTCGGCGAGGGACGACGGGACCTGGGCCCGCATCGCCAAGCGTGTCATGGACCGACCGTGGACCGTCCTCATCCCCACGCTCATCCTCCTCATCGGTGCCGGTCTTCCGTTCGCCTATGCCGAATTTTCCCTCTCGTCGTGGCAGGCGCTCCCGCCCGATGACGAGTCTCGCCAAGGCATGGAACTCATCGACGAGCAGTGGCCCGACCAGGCGGCCAACTCCATCTTCCTCGTCATCGACACGGACGGCGTTGACCCACTCAACGAGACCAACCTGCGGGTGCAACACGCCTACCTGACCGAGTTGCTCTCGGACCAACGCGTTTCGGGCGGTATCGGCGTCGGCCTGCCTGCTCCAAACATGACGGCCGACGACGTGGTTGGCTTCTGGAGCGCCCCTGATGAATTCCTGCCACCCGAACAGGTGGCGGTCCGAGAAAGCCTCCGTGCAGCCTTTGTGGGCGACAACGCCACGATGATGTCGGTTCAACTCGTGGGCGACCAAACCAGCGTGGATTCCCGCGAGGTGGTGGAAGAACTTCGCGATGAACGCAACGTGTTCCTCGACGAACTGACCGGTGAAAACGACCGCATGCTCATCGCCGGATTTGCTGCGTACAACGCTGACAACCTCGAAGCCATCGCCGATAACCTGCCCCGGGCGCTGGCCTTCATTCTCATCGCCACCACCTTCCTCATCTTCCTGCAAGTTCGTTCCGTGGTCATCCCCATCAAGGCCATCGCCATGAACATCCTGTCCATCTCGGCGTCCTTTGGTATGCTGGTGTGGGTGTTCCAGTGGGGCTACGGTGCCGACCTGCTCAACTTCACCGCCCAACCCATCGATTCGGGCAACCCCGTCATCATGTTCTGCATCGTGTTTGGCTTGTCCATGGACTACGAGGTGCTGATGCTCTCTCGCATCCATGAAGAGTGGGAGCGAACCGGGGACAACACCCTCGCCGTGGCCAACGGTCTGCAAAAGACGGGCGGCCTGATTACCGGTGCAGCCGCCATCATGGTCGTGGTGTTCAGCGCCTTCGGCCTCTCTTCGGTCATCATTCTGAAGCAGATCGGTTTGGGCCTCGCCCTGGCGATTTTCATCGATGCCACGCTGGTTCGTGCCCTGGTCGTACCGGCCACCATGCGCCTGATGGGCAAGTGGAATTGGTGGGCACCGGCGTTCTTGCAAGGGCATGAACCCGTGCCCGCTGGCGCCCACGAAGAAGCAGCGAGTGACGCCGCTAATACGCCCATTGCGGCCACGGAAGGCGTCGATTCAAGCGGTGAACACGAGCAAGAGTGACCCCCTTTTCCTGTGGAGAACCTTCAAAACAGGACAGCGGAACCGGCCACCATGGCACGGCAGAACCGTACCCTCAAGAAAGTCAACAAGGTGTTGGCTCGCGTTGAGAAGCACATCGAGGAAACCCGGGACGCCCTGGAAGACCTTGAGATTGAATTCGAGGTCCTCAAGGCCACCGTCAAGCGCCTCAAGGAAGCCCCTGTTGAGGCCGCCGAGCCCGTCGATGAGGTGGACGAAGAGATTGACATCGAAAACTCCACCAACATCACGATGACCCGCAAATTCTGAATCAAATCTTCAGAACCGTGTCTCGCTTGGCCCACATGTCAAGCCAGTGCGCCATGTTAGCCTCCAAACCCGGCGGCTGAATTCGACAACCGCATGCATTTGCGTGGCCTCCACCGGTTGGGTCGAGCGCCGTGGCCATTCGGGACAAGTCGTAGCGGCCCTGACCGTTTGGGAGGAACGAATTGGCGTAGAAGCTCGCAGAGAGCGGTGGGCGGTCGGGGGCATTGAGATCGCCGTCTGCGTAGCCATGAACGATGCAACAGGCATCGGCTCGGTCGCCCGCCCAAGCGGTGACGAGGTAGCCGTTGCTGCGGAACCCCGATTCGTCCATTCGGCACACGGCCAAACGGTCCACCACCGTCGTGTTCGCCTCCACGTGTTGCTGAACGGCGGTTCGCTGTTCCTTGGCTTGCTGACATCGTTCCTTCACCGTAGGGTCGGCCATGAGCGCCTCGAAATCAGCGCCATCGGCCAGCAACTGGACGAGATGTTCCATGTAGGCTGGGTCCCGGGACGTGCACGTTCGGGAGAGTTGCAGCAGGGGGCCGTCTTCGAGGAAGGCCTCTTTGCTGATACCCCCGGAATCCAGGGCATCGACCACCGGCATCATCGGCGTCAAGTGGTCCATTTCGGTGATGTCCACCAGCAATTCGTAAGCGAGACGAGCAGCGGACGGCGTGGCTTCCCAGTGCTGCGTTCCACCCTCGGCGGCGAACGAGGAGGCTTCCTGTTCGTCTGGACGGTTGGTCAGGTGATGGTCGACGTACCAGCCACACGCGGGATGAAACGGGAGGTCCACCAGCACCGTATTTCGGTCAATGTCCCCGTCGTTCAAGCCACCCCGCAGAGCCGCAGCATGAGAAAACATCACGGTGGCATCGGGGCGGAAGGCCTTCAGCACGGCCGCTCCAAACAGCCCGTCCATGTCGGAATCGGCCAAGATACGTGTGTAATGGGGCACCTCTTCACGCTGCAGCGGAACGATGCCCATGGCGAAGAGGCGCCGCCCCATGTCCATCAAGGTTGGGTGGCCAACACCCGTTATGACCATGAACGAGAAGCCGTGAGGCCGACACATGGAGACCTCATGCGGCGTGGTGCTGGTCAACTACGGGGCGGTGCTTTTGCTGCAATACCCGCAGGGCCACTGGGACCTTCCCAAGGGCCATGTCGAAGAGAACGACAGCGACCGCACGGCCACGATGCTTCGAGAACTGGCCGAGGAAACCGGCATCGCAGATGTCACCGTGCTCAGCGGATTTGAGGAACGAACCGAGTACACCTTCCGCCACAAAGGCAAGCGCAAGAGCAAGGAAGTCTACTGGTACGTGGCTGAAACCGAGACGATGGAGGTTGAGCTATCCCACGAACACCGAGGCTACCTCTGGCTGGACTGGGACCAAGCGTTGGAGACGATCACCCACGATGAAACACGGAGCGTCGTCCGTTTGGCACAGCAGTTCGTGAACCTCTACGGAACGCAGTGATCACAGCGAATCGAAGTCGCCGTCATTGGCTCGCATTTGGTCTACGCGATGAGCAACGCCCTTCTCAGCCGGTCGCTTCCCCAACGGCACCCACAGGGCTTCCTCTTCGTTCAGCATCATGCTGACCCAGCGTCCCATCACAAAGAACCAGTCGGACAGACGGTTGACGTAGACGAGCACCAGCGGACGGACGGCCCCTTCACCTTCCTCGTCAACGAGGTGAACAAGGCAGCGTTCAAGCCTGCGAACAACGGTTCGAGCGAGGTGCATGGTAGCGACCGGGGGTGAGCCGGCCGGGAGGATGAAACTCGTCAACTCGGGCAGCGTTGCCAGCCAGGCATCCATTTCCTCCATCAGTACGTCGGTTTGTGCTTGAGAGATCAGCACCATGTATTCGGGCAGGGTGGCCGGTGGGCACGCCAGTTCAGCACCCAAATCAAACAGTTCGTTTTGAACACGAACCAAGGCCTCAGTCAACACGGTTTGGACCCGATGAACATTGGTTCGTTGGCCGCCGTCTTCGTGGTCGGGAAGCCGAGCGAGTTCGGCGAGCACCATGCCCAACCAACTGTTGACTTCGTCGCAAACCCCGACCACATCGAAGCGTGCGTCTGATTTTTTGCGCCGGGAACCGTCAACAAGCGAAGATTCGCCGCCGTCGCCGCCGCCGGTGTACACGCGATTGATCTTGACCATGGGTGCGCCTCACCCTTGCCACATCATGCCTCTATGAGGGGTTTGCGGGACGGAAAGCCCTCTTCCATCCGGTAATACCACTCGATATCGGCTTCGCCCACCGCCCAGGAAAACAACGCCATCGTGTGGTCGACCACGCCGTACCATTCGAGGCGACCCGGGTCCATCGACACAATGCGAGCGCCGATGCTCTCCAAGCGAGCCACGCTGGCTTGCCATTGATTCACCAAGCGGCCCAGGTGTTCGGCCACCTCAAGCACGTGCGGGTGGGTCATGCTGTAGCCCTCAAGCAGGAGTTCCAACTCGTTGGTCAGGTCGTGAGCCTCGTCGCTCATCGCCTGCAGCACCATCAGCACGTTTTGCGCCTCCGGCAGCGAAGCACGCGCTTCCTCGATGGTCACCACGCGAGCACCGTCGGGGAGCGGGTAGGGGAGGTCGGCCTCGGGGGAAAGTTCCTCCAGAGCCATCGGTAGCCCGGAATAGAACGGTTCGTCCTCGGGTGTAGTCACGGCTTCTCCTTGACTTGACGCTTCTTTTAGTCACCGGCGGGTGGCCATGAGAAATGTCCGTTTTTGAGCGAAAAACGAATGTCCGAGCCTCATGCCCCGACCAAGTCCCCGGCGGGTGCGAGGGGCGTTCGTCGAGACCGGGCGAGCTTCACCCATCCCATCATCAAAAGCCCCACCCACAGCGTGATTTCCATGAGCACGACGAGGTAGTACACCGGGCCGAGCGATTTGAGCATGGAGACGGCGTCGTAGGGCAACCCGTGCGTGGCCATGTAAGCCGATTGCGACAGCAGACTCGAGGAAAACCAGATGAGGACGGCAAACCACAGGATGTTACCCATGGGCCAATCTTCCGGTGCTCGTTCAAGATGCTTCATGATACTACATCGACCTCGAGGGATATAAGCCCTCGTTTGTTTTGTGCCCCAAATCCCCGAAAAACGGAAGTTTCAGGCTTCTTCCGTGCTATCTTCTTGCGGAAACTGGTCAGAAGATGCACCCATTGCGACCAAACCATCGTGGATGGCTGAAATCCATTCAGGCGCCACAGAATCCGTTCCACCGGCGTCCTCGAACGCTTCGAGCCAGCGCTCGGCTGCCTCCTCGTCCTCAAGAAAGACATGGATTCGATGAAGAGCCACGTAGGCCATGGGGTTGAGGTGCTCCTCATCAGCGTCCCATCCTCGCTCAAAACAGGCGATGGCCCCGTGAGGGCCGTGGAGTTGACGGCGCTGAAGGGCGACCATGCCGGCTTGGCTCCATGCCAAGGGGAGTCGACCGATCAAGAGACCACGAAACACCATCCAGGTTTGACCGCCACCCAACCCGACCAGCATCAGGAAGCCTGCCCACTGTTCGAGGGTGTTCAAATCCGGCCAAGTCAGCACCATCAAGCCACCAGCGCCCGTGCAAAACACGAACCCTGACATCGGGGCGATGAACACGTCCCGCCGAGTACGAACCATGTGATGGACGCCGACGAGCACACCGTAACTTCCCAGGCCGAGGACGGCAACGAGCAAGAGTGTAAGCGACATGGGGCGAGGCGCAGTCTCGCCAAGCGCCAGCATGCCCGTCAGCGAAATCAACACCCACCCAAAGCGCCCTGAAATTTCAGGGAAAGGCTGGTGACGACTCCCGGCGATAAGCGAGACCGAGACCACGGCGAGGACGAGCAACACGAGCGCTTTGCCCGAAGATTCGTCCAAAAACATCGTGCTCATTGTCAAAACCTCTGCGGCGCCCTGCTATCATGCTTTGTGATACCCCGAGCCGCGCTGAAGTTCGGTTGCACGGTAGAGCTGCTCAACCAGCATCACGGCGGCCAATTCGTGCGGGAAGGTCATCGCTGACAGCGAAAGCCGGAGAACGGAATTCAGGTTGGCATCCTCTGGCCATCCCTCGGCTGGGCCCACGGCCAAATGGACGTTGTCCGACGACAATTGCCATGCCTCAAAGCGCTGCGCGAAGGTGATGGAATCGTCCTGCACGCCACCCTCATCGAGGAGCACCAGCGTCCCCTTTTTTGCCAGAAGACGAGCCACATATTCGGCTCCACTCAGTTTGGCAGGGTGATGCTCAAGCCCCACACCGCGACCTTGGATGCGTTCGCCGTACATGTCGATGAGACGCTTCATGGCCTTCTCTTTGGGTGCGCCATGGGTGTGAACGGTCAAGCGGCCCATGAGCGGGAGGTTGGAACTCGGGCTTTCAAACCGTTGGAGGATGAACAAGACCATGAACCAGTCCACCGAGGAAGCCCCATGGGATGGTGGCCTTTTCGCAAGAAAACACCGCCAACCGACACCAACGACCCGATTCTCAAAGACACCCGCACGTGGTTGGCCGAGTTGAGGGATGCGTGCGAGATGAACTTTGACCAGCCCGAGGAGGCTCGTCGGTTGATCCGCCACATGCAGGTGGAGTGGAAGGAAGCGATGGACCGTGGCGACATGACGCCCTCGCTCCGAGAGGGATTGGAAGGGCGAGCGTTTCGCTTGCTCAACTGCACCGATAAGGAATGGTTGGGCTGGTTGGACAACCTCAACTTCTGGAAAGCGGGCTGGAAACCCGGCATGGATGACGAGAACGAGGCTTGAAGAGGGACTGTCCTCAGCCATCCTCCATGGGTCAGACCCCTACGCTGCACTTGCTCTACTCGTGCCCGTTCTGCTGGAAGGTCCGCGGCCTGCTCGAGCACCTTGATGTGGAGGTGAACTATGTCGGCGTCAACGGTATGAAGATCAAGAAAGACGTGGCCTTTGCAGGTGACTGGGGCAAAGTCCCCGTGTTCACCGACGCCCAAGGTCAGCATCATGTTGATTCCACACCCCTGCTCCGGCTCATCGACCAGACGTACAACAACGGAGCCATGGCTGCGCAAGGCGACGCTGCACGTCAAGAGGAGTGGATGACTTGGGTGGATACGCACCTCTCCAAGGCCACCGTCCCCATTCTCTATGGCAGCCTCGGCTCAGCCCTCAAGACCACCACCCGAATCTCGAAAATTGAGAAGTTTGGTTTCATCTCGAAGCGCCTCTATGCATGGGCCGGCTTTCCCATCATGTGGGGCATCATCGCACGAAAACGCGTCAAGCGTGATGGTCGAACGCCCAAGAAACTCTGGCACGACCTGTTGACGGAGTTCACCGACGCCCACGGCGAGAAACCGTTCTTTGGCGGTGCAACGCCCGATCTCGTCGACTTCGCAGCGTTCGGCTACATGCGGTCGGTGTCGCCTTACCCGCAATTTGAGCAATTGACCGACCACGCCAACGGCATGGCGTGGTACCGGCGAATGGAAGCCACACTCAACTGAGGGATGCACGTGAGCATCACCCTCAGCGGCCTCGTCTTCCAACCGGTCGACGCAACGACCACCATCATAGGGACCACGAAAGGTGGCTGGGTTTACGCCGGCCAGCGACCCTGCTACGAAGCCAAAACGCCGGCCTTCTACACCATGCAGCACCCACTGACGAGGAAGGACGTGGCCAAAGCCATCGGCGAAGATGGCGAGGATGGCGACAACACCCCCATGGAAGCGTTGACCTCCTACGACCTGTCGGAATTGGCTCAGACCCTGATGGGCGAAGCCGACTTCAAGGCAGCCGTGGCTGACCTCCCCGGAAGGTGGGATGTCCGCGCCCTGACGCACGCCGAGTGGTTGGCGGCACGAGAACAAGGCGTGTTGACGCTGGAGGCCGGTCTTACCGAACGGCTGGCCGATGGCCCGGCGTCCAATCACCGCGGGGCAATGATGGACGGCCGCCCCCGACCCAACGAAGTGCTGGGGCCGGCTGCCACCCAAACGGCGGCCATTGCCGTTCATCCACGTAATGCTACCATCACCGCCGTCGCCAGCGTCCCCAGCGACCGCCCGCTGCCCGGCGTGGTCGCACGGTTGGCCCTCGTCCCTGTCCGCGAAACACCGCCCAAGCGGGTGCCCAACAACACGGACGTGTGGCGAAACGTACGCTCTGAAGCAATGTGGACCACGGTGCTTGGCATCGTGCCGTCCTTCCTCATTCCCGTCTTACGGGGCATGGGTGATTATGCCACCGAGGGCTGGGTCAACCTGTTGTTTGGTGGGCTCTGTGCCGGGTTTTTCACCGGTGCCATCTGGCGACCACGACGGCCCGTATTGCGTTACGATGAGGTTGAACCGTCGTCCACCAACGTCTCCCAGTAGTTGTCCTTGCGGATGGCATCTGCGGTGCAAATCGTGGCCATGTTCACGATGTGGCGAACACCGTCTTGACGAGCCACGAGTTGAACAGGATGCGCCATGCCCTCAAGGATGGGCCCGGTCATTTCTGCGTCACCCAACTCCTCGAGCAACTTGTAGGCGATGTTGGCCGAGGCGAGGTTCGGGAGGATGAGCACGTTGGCCGGACCGACGAGTTTCATGAACGGGTATTCTTCCTGAACCGAGGGGTTGAGCGCCGTATCGCTTTGCATGGGGCCGTCGATCATCAAGGTCGGGTCGAGGGTTCGTGCCATGATGACCGCTTCTTCGATGCGCTCAGAACGCTGTGCACGGGTTGAACCGAAGTTGGAAAACGACAGCATGGCCACCCGTGGGACCACGCCGAATCGTCGTGCGACCTTGGCGGTTTGAACTGCAATTTCGGCCAGCGTTCGGCTGTCAGGATACACGTTGACCGTCGCATCAGCCAGGAAGATGGTTCGTCCTTTGACGTTCATCATGTAGCAGCCAATCACGCAGTGAGCGTCGTCGGCCTTCCCGATGAGTTCCAGCGTCGGGCGGAGCACGTCGGCGTAGTTCCGACTGACACCGCCGACGAAGCCGTCGGCGTCGCCGGCCTTAACCATCTGAGCCGCAAAATACGGTCGGCTCTTGAGCAGGCGAGCGGCGTCAGGCCAGGTGATACCTTTGCGCTGTCGTCGCTTGAAAAAGGCGTTCGCGTAGTCGGTTTTTCGCCGCTCATCGTAGCGCGGGTCGTATGCTTCGTAGGTGAAGTTCAGACCGAGTTCCTCCACCATACGGTCGATGCGGTCGACGGGACCGAGCAGAATGGGTGAACAGATCCGTTGCTCAACGAGTTGAGCGGCTGCGCGCAGCACCGTTTCATTGTCGCCCTCCGGGAAGACGATGCGCTTGCCCTTGCCCTTGACCTGATTGATCATCTGGCGCATGACAGAATAGGACTCGCCCAGTCGCGCCTCAAGCTCCTCCCGGTAGCGGTTGATGTCGAATTCCTCAGCCGTCACGCCGGTGATGCCCTCGTCAACGGCGGCCTGAGCCACTGCGGCGGCCTCCCAAATCAACACCCGTCGGTCAAACGGCTTGGGAATGATGTATTCGGGACCGTACTGCATGACGACACCGTCATAAGCCGCTGAAATGTAATCGGGCACCGGTTCCTTGGCGAGGGCGGCCAGCGCTTTGGTGGCGGCCATCTTCATGTTCTGCGTGATGTCACGGGCGCGAACATCGAGCGCACCTCGGAAGATGTAGGGGAAGCCGAGCACGTTGTTCACCTGATTGGCGTAGTCCGAGCGACCCGTGGCGATGATGGCGTCTTGGCGCACGTCGAGCACCTCTTCGGGAAGAATTTCGGGCGTCGGGTTGGCCAAGGCGAAGATGATGGGTTTCTCGGCCATGCTGGCCACCATCTCCTTGCTGACGAGGCCCCCTCGGGACAAGCCGAGCATCACATCCGCACCGTTCAGCGCATCCGCCAAATCGCCGGCGGGACGGTCTTGGGCGAAGGGCGCCTTGTACTCGTTGAGTTCGCCGGCATCAAGTCGGGCTTTGGTGATGATGCCCTGGCTGTCCACCAGCGTAATGTTGCTCATGGATACGCCGACGGCGACGTAGTGGTTGGCACAGGCGATGGCTGAGGCTCCAGCGCCAATGACGACGACCTTGAGGTCGGCCAGCTCCTTGCCTTGAAGTTCCGCAGCGTTAAGCAGGGCGGCTGCGGAGATGATGGCCGTACCGTGCTGGTCGTCGTGCATGACGGGAATGTCGGTGGCCTCGGAAATGCGGCGCTCGATTTCAAAGCATTCGGGCGCCTTGATGTCTTCGAGGTTGATGCCGCCAAAGGTCTTGGAAATGTTCACGACGGTGTTGATGAATTCCTCGGAGTCCTCGGTGTCGACTTCAATATCGAACACGTCGATGCCGGCGAAGGTCTTCAGCAGCAAACCCTTGCCTTCCATGACCGGCTTGCTGGCAAGCGCACCAATGTTGCCAAGGCCAAGAACGGCCGTTCCGTTGGAAATCACCGCCACCAGGTTGCCCTTGGAGGTGTAGCGGTAGGCGTCTTCGGGTCGCTCCTCGATTTCGAGGCACGGGTAGGCGACACCGGGGGAGTAGGCCAGACTCAGTTCGTGAGCCGTGGCGTGTGGTTTGGTGGGCACGACCTTGATTTTCCCTTGAGGCTCTGCCTCGTGGTACTCAAGCGCCTCCTTGCGCAACATCTCGTCTTTTTTGCTCGTGGACAAGGCTATCCCCACCAAAAGGGCGGAGAGGCGGGGTTTGATTGTTGTGCGAGGTTGAAGCCGTCGTGATGCTCTTTCAGCAGGTCAGTACCGTGCGAGCACCGATGCTGGAGGTCATTGAAACTGGTCAAGGCAATCCTTGATCCGTTTTGCGAAAAAACGGCTGTTCTCTTGGTTCTCCGAGGAGGCAACAAGGGTGCCGTCGTTTCGCTTGACCACCAACCAGTAGTCTCTGGCGCTCAAAATGTCAAGGCGATTCCCTGAGGCGGGTTTGCTCTTCATGGTGATCTTGTCGCCTGCCTTGGACGTATAGGCAAGCAACAACTCGCGTTCTTCGCTGTATCGGGACCCTTCGAACACCTCGACATACCGCTGTTCTTGGTTCCAACAAACGATGACCGTTTTGGCGTACTCGAAGAAGCCGTAGCCAAGCATGGCGAGCGCAGTGAGCGGAAGCCACCAGCCCCAATCGTTTGGGGTTACAATCATCATTCCAACGACCGCGATGCCGGCGATCAACCAAAACGGGGAGCCGTGGATGGTGTGCTCAAACTGCTTGGGTGACAGAGACGCCGTGATCGGCGAGGCAGTGGGGCCGCTGCTGGGGGCGTCCCCTTCCTCGTCCTCGAGACTCCAGAACACTTCACCCATGCTGGACATTACCTTGCAACATGAAGAAAAGATTTCCCCGATATCCACGCCCACAACCGGGCCATGAAATCACGAAACTGACCGAGCATTGTTCAGTCAGCAAGGGCTTCCTTTCAAATACGGGGAAAATGCACCTCTCACCATGAAACATGGGCGTTCAGCCTCTCCCTCTCAGGGCCAACGACCACGCGCCCTGTCCATGGTGGTCCTGATGGTGCTCATGTCCATGGGCCCACTGCTCACGACGCCCGTGGTTTCCGCCCATGCTGAACCGAGCGGCGTAACGTGGCCACTGGAAGGCAGCAATGACACCGGCTGGGTCACCCTTGATGCGCTTGGCGCTGTACCCGATACCGGTCAGCGAGCCACCGCCGACTGGAACTTGTCCTTCGCCCCCGGTGCCGTCCTCTCCAACGTGACCCTCGAGGTCCGAGCCAGCGGTCAGGACGGGATGACGATCCACGAACCACAGCTGGTCATTGACGGACTGGGCACCTCGCTGTTTGACTGGCGGGGGCTCGGAACCTTGGGTGAAGCCGACGGATTTACCACGGGCAGCACCTACAGCGGCCGACTCAACCCCAACAGCAACTCCGGAGCGGGTTGGGACCTCCCGTCGGACGCTGAGATTACGCAGATGGTCATTGAAGCCCTTGCACCTGCCGACCCGCTGGTCTCGCTCACGCCGTACGACTTTGACATTCGTGCTACCGCCGTCAATCCCGACAGTGGCGTCCTCTACCTCGCAGCCAACACCGGACTGATGCTCCTCCACGCCAACAACAACCCCCACACCATCGACGTTTACGACTTCGCCGACGAGGGTGGCGTGGTCGACATGGTCATGGACACGACGGGCGGTTTGCTCCATCTCCTGCTGGCCGACGGCACCTTCCGTGCCGTCTCCCTGAGCGACAGTTCCGACCAACCCGCCCTCGGCGATGGAGACGTCGACCAATTCATCATGGCCAGCAACGGCGACGTCTTCGCCGCCAACGGCCTTGGCCTCGTGATGTGGGACGGTTCCACATGGACCAACGTGGCCTCCGTTTCGAGCACGGACGGCGGCACGCAGGCTCTTTCGATGGTCGAAGTGGCCGGCGTGGTCTACGCTGCGGTTGAGGGCGCGGGCGTCCTCCGCTACGACACCACGACCGCCAGCGCCCTCTCCACATGGAGTTCCGCCAACACCCTGCACTCAGATAGCATCACGCACATGGCCGTCTCGGGCAACCAACTTCTGCTGGGCTCCTCCGACAACGGTTTGGCCCGGTTTGATTATGCTGCGGGCTTTTGGCTCTCCACGTGGACCTCGGCCAACTGGCTCTCAAGCGACACCGTGACCGGCGTGGAGCGTGTGGGTCCTACCCTCTACATCCTCGCCGGCGAGGATTTGCATTCCTACAACACGACCAACGGCGTGTTCAGCACGACCTACGACCTGGCAACCTTGGGTTTGGCCAACGACGGGGCCTCCCTCATCCACTGGCCCGCCAGCGGCGGCGCCTCACCCGCCACCGACGCGTTGCTCGTTGACGACGGGAGCGGTAATCTGATTCATCTCTCTCCGAACCAATCCCCGTTCGTTGAGGGCGAATTTCTCCTTGCGAGCGCCCCGGCGACCGACGAAATGACCGATTTGGTCGAGGTGAACAACGTCCTCTACATCGGGTCAGCGGACAACTCCATGCTTGTCATGCGCTACGACATCAGCAACTCGGTTTGGCTCACGCCGTGGTCGGTCATGGACAACGTGATGCACACCGTCGCTGCACCGTCCTCGCAAGGAGCAACCACGCTCCTGTTCGCCATGGAAGGTTCTCCCGTCGTTGAAGAGATGGACACCAGTGGCAGCAGCATCCAAACCTACGACGGCACCAACGGATGCTACCCGTCCACGACCGACATCCTGAGCGTGGCCGCCAACGACGATCATCTCGTCCTCTCCCTCGAGAGTGGCGTGTTCGTCCACTTTGACCGAGTCACCGGAGGGTGCACGTCCTACGACACCACCAACGGCCTGCCAACCTCCTTTGTTGGCGACGTGGCCTTGGTCGACACCACGGCGTACATGGCCACGGAGGACAAAGGCGTGCTTCGCTACGACATCACCAACGACACCTGGCTCGAGCCGTGGGGGTCCACCGGCGTGAACGGCGTCAACTACGCATCGGTCGCCATGGTCGGCGACATCCTTCACCTTGGCCTGCAAGGCTTTGGAGTCGTACGAAAGGACCTCAGCACCGGCGAAATCCTGGCGCCCCTAACCGCAGGCAACCGTGGTGGATTGCTCCCTTCCGACCAAATTTACGCCTTGGAGACCGACGGCACCAACCTCTACATCGGCACCCAACAAGGCGCTCGCAAGTGGGACGGCAACCAAATGACCAATTTCGGCCAGGGGTCGTCCTGGCAAACGCGGCCTCAGCAATTCTTTGACTTCGCCGTTGAAGGCAGCATCAGCGGCGGCAGCCTCTATGCGGGCACCAACATCGGCGTTTGCAAGTACAGCATCGCCACCATGGGCATCGACGACTGCCAGAACGTGTACGACGGCATGCCCAACTGGGCCACCTACAGCGTGGGCTACGACAGCACCTATGTCTACGGCGGCACCAATTCGGGTGTTGGCCTCATCACAAAATCCAATTTCCAACATGACGAGAATTGGGGCCAAGGGACCCAAACGGGCAACGCCGTGGTCGAGGTCATGGGTGACATCGCCTACATCGGTACCGATGGTCTTGGCGTGCTCCGCTACAACATCACCTCAAATCAGTGGCTGGTGCCCTTCACCGAAGACAACGGCGTGCTCGACGGCGGCAACGACGATGTGACTGGACTGGTGGCTGACATC
>JAYYDY010000062.1:0-4851 GCA_036160375.1 Thermoplasmatota archaeon
TTGCAAATGAAAGTTTGTGGATGTAGTCTCCTCCTCCCTCTTTCCAGTTGCCTGGTGAGGTTGTGAATGCTCCGTCAATGGTGGCTCTGACCTCTCCTTGCCTATCGCTCTTCGCAGTGTAGTAGTGGTAGTATGAAAACGAACCGTGCCTGTACTTCAATTCATTCTTTATGCTTCGGATCATGTATTCTCGAGCGAGTTTGGTTTTGCCGAGACCTCCTTCACCAGTAATTTCAACGACACAATCTGTTGACTCAGGACGAATTAAGAAATCCAACTGATGTATGGCAAGTTCTTCTTCGTCCTCTCCTTCTTCTTGTTGTTTGTGTTGAACCTCAATGTAATCGCTCCAAGTGTTGGCTTTAAGAGCACGCAACATCATGGGAGGTTTGGCAAAATTCAACGGATTGGAAGTGTATCTCCGAACTTGCGTCTCCAAGTATCTTGAATCGATTAGTTTCGCACCCTCATCTGATTCAAGGTATTCAAGGACTTTCAGCATATCAACATACAATCCAGTGACACTCTGAATTGTAAGAACGGGTATTGTCTTGAAGAATTCCGTGTATGTTCTTCTGTACCGATCTGGTGTGTCACTTCTCCGGTCTCCGATATGGCGCACAATGTTGTAGATTCTTCTGCACTGTGTGGCTCGTTCTTTGAGTTCTTTTCTGGAGAGAGGAAACCCTTCTCCCCTGACTGAAAACAATTCATCCGGAAGCGGCCCTTCTAAGCTTGTCAATCCACGAACTTCGTGAGGGACTTGGGATTCAATTCCACGATTTCGATTAATGCTCTTGAGGATGCTCGCAGGAAGTTCATTCAATTTCTCAAGGCTTGAGCGGAAAGCTCGAATCGGCTCATCATCCAACATTTCGTGAAATTCTTCAAAGTTGGAGGAGGGAAAGGTTTCGATGATTTTCTCGTATCCATAGTCCGGCTGGGTGAGATTTTTGTCGTCAATGAATTTGGTTATCTCTGCTTGACCGAGGGCGAATTTATCGTAGATTCGTGCGAGGTATTGTATGTGTTTTTCCACCCAAGAAGGATAGGCGCGGGCACCGTCTTCCTCGGGCATAATGCGAATTCCGGCTTAGGTTGTATAAATCCTCTTTTGTATGGGCTCCAACTAGCCACGCCAAGAGATGATACGATGGCTCTTAGAACCAATCTTCTCGCGATGGCCTCCATCGCTTTTGGAGGGATGTACGTCAACGTCGGCGTCCAGCACTTCACCAACACGGCCTGGTTCGAGCCGATCGTTCCGGCGGTTCTCGGAGACCCAACGTTTTGGGTGCTGCTCACCGGCGTCATGGAAATCGCCATCGGGGTTGGGCTGATTCTTCCGTGGACTCGGCGGCATGCGGCGCTGGGCAGTTCGGTGTTTCTGGTCGGAATCTACTCGGCCAACCTCAACATGTGGATCAACAACATCCCGCTGGACGGCAGGACCTACGCCACCCACTGGCACGTGCTTCGCTTGGTGGCCCAACTCGGCATGATAGGTCTCTCCTACGCCATTTGGCGCTGGTCAATTCCCGACATTCCTCAGGCAACTGAAGAGCACGTTCCAGCGTGATGTCGGCTGGAATCAGACGGTTTGAGCGTTTCCAAAGGAATAGACCTGCATGCCTTGGTCCTGGTACATTTTCGGCATCTGGCCGTCCTTGGCGTAGCGGTACAAAGCAACCACGGCCACCTGCTCTGCAGCGTTGGTCCACGCAATCAGCAATCCGATGGCGATGGCGCCCACGATCAGGCCAATCGGTCCAGCGACGGCGGTCAGGCCGACGGACATAGCGACGATGGGGATGCCGATGAGGAAGGCGACGAGACCGATGCCCAAACCGGCGGTGATGTTTTCTCCCCACGTCCCGAAGAAGGTGGTCTTGCTGGACTTGAGCGCATCACCGACGCTCTTGCCTTCCAGGATGAGGTGAGGCAGCATGAAGAAGGTCATGACCCACCACGCCAGTCCACCGATGAGGTGAATCACCGTAGCGAGGGCTCGCATGGCGTCGTTATCGCTGCTTCGTGCGGCGCCTTCGAGGAACTTGAGGATCAGGCCCACGGTACCGGCAATGATGCCCCAGACGACGATGATGGGCAGCCGCTTTACGGCGGCGTTGAGACCGTCTCCAAAGGTCGGGTCGCCACCGGTCAGGCGAATGTTGGCGTTGGCGATGATGGCGCAGTTCCAGAAGACCACGATGATGCTGAGCACCATGTAGGCCACAAACGCGAACCCAAGGTAGGCCGACGTGAACGAGCCGTCGGGGTTGACCGCCCACTCCATTTCGAGGTACTGAGGAATGCTCATTCCAACAAGACAGGCTAGGCTCATCACGCCGGCGATGATCATGTAGACCAGCAGCTCAGGGTCCTTTCGAACCACGCTCATGCTCAACTTTGTCATTTCCCAGCCGCGTCCGATGGTCGCAAAAAAACCCATGATTTGAGGTGTGGAACCTTGGTTTAATTCAGTTTCCCAGCGATTGACGCTGCCGAAGGGCTTCCACGGCCAGGACGCTCACGGCGACCTGAAGGTTGTAGGAGGGGACAAACCCGTCCATGGGGAGTTTGACCACGGCGTCCGCAGCGTCGAGCACGAGTTGACTGACGCCTTCCCGTTCGGCTCCAACCACCAGGAGGACATCACCGGTCAAGTCTTCGTCCCACGGTCCTTTTTCGCCCACGTCTTCGGCCACCACCGTTCGGAAACCGTTTGTTTTCGCGGCGGCAAGGATTGCTTCTGTATCGGTGTAGACCACGGGAATAAAGCGGTCAGCACGCATGCTGGCTCGTCGAATGGTGCGTCGCTCTTCGTGCGTTTTCGGGACGTTGAGGAGAACGGCATCGGCACCCGAGACTTCAGCGGTACGGATGGCGAAACCGAGGTTGGTGGAGTATTCCACACCGTCGAACAACCAAACGCAGCCACCCGACTTCATGACGTCTTCGAGGGTCGTGCTTTGGCGGCGGCCAACCAAGGCCAGCGCCACCTGAGCACCGTCCGCCGACATGCGCCAAAGGTCGTTCGCCGATCCCTCTTCCAGGGGAACCTTGGCTGCCTCGCACAGGGCGCGCAGCGCCGACGTGTCGTGGTCTCGGTCAACGAGGACCCGGTCGACCGCCACGCCTTGTTCGAGCGCTTCCATCACGGCGGTCAGGCCCGTGATCTGTCCTGCCATGCTGGCGGCTGGGGCGATGTCCTCAAGAGGCTACCTCTTCTCGTCAGGGCATGGCCAAAAAGCACAACCCGAGGTTCCTTGCAATCGTGGAAGCGGCACGAAACGAAATCGCTGAGTGCGAAGCTTCGGACGTGCGCAAAATGATGGACGACGGCGCGCCGTTGGTGGTCGTCGACGTTCGAGAGCGACACGAGTTTGAAGCCGGTCATCTTGAGGGCGCCGTTCACATCGGCAAGGGCGTGATTGAGCGAGACGTGGAGAAGCATGATTTCGCCGACGACGCGCGCATCGTGCTCTACTGCGGGGGCGGCTATCGCAGCGCCATCGCCGCAAAATCGCTTCAGGACATGGGATGGACCAACGTCGCCTCCCTGTGGGGTGGATGGCGGGGTATCCTCGCCGAAGGCTTGCCGATTTGGACGCCGTAAGCGTGCTTGAAGCGCGTGGGCAGGCTCATAAAGGGGAGATTGGTCGGCGAGATGCTGAGAAGCGGAGGTGAACACCATGGCGCAAGGTTTGTACCAGCACGTTCGAGACACATGGCGACGTCCAAAGGATGCACTGCCCCACATGTACCGACAGCAGCGCATGGCACAGTGGCGCCGTGAACCCGTCAACTGCCGCATCGAGCGCCCAACCCGTCTCGACGCCGCCCGCCGCATGGGCTACAAAGCCAAGCAAGGCGTCGTTCTCATCCGAACCCGTGTTCGACGTGGTGGCCTTCGCAAGGGCAAAATCCACATGAAGCGCAAACCTTCCAAGGCCGGTATTTCCAAAATCACCATGGCCAAAAACACGCAACGCATCGCTGAAGAACGTGTCAATCGC
This sequence comes from Thermoplasmatota archaeon, assembly GCA_036160375.1. Classification (GTDB taxonomy): domain Archaea; phylum Thermoplasmatota; class Poseidoniia; order Poseidoniales; family Poseidoniaceae; genus Poseidonia. The sequence continues at coordinate 4,020 of JAYYDY010000062.1, forward strand.
CACTTCCCCAACCTGGAAGTCCTCAACTCCTACTGGGTCGGCCAAGACGGCAAGCACAAGTACTACGAAGTCATCCTGATCGATACGCACCACCCCGCCATCGTCAACGACAAGCAACTCGGTGTGTTCTCTCGTGCCAACGGCAAGCGAGCCCACCGTGGACGTGCCTACCGAGGCAAAACCTCTGCCGGCAAGCGCGGGCGCGGCCTGCACAACAAGGGGAAGGGCGCTGAAAAGTTGCGACCTTCGCTGCGCTCCAACCTGAACCGCGGCAAGTGAGGCCAACGCACCGGCCCGACATTGTGGCCTTCGTCCAGTGGATGAGCCGTGGCTTTATTGAGTCTCAGCAACAGCGAAGGGCATGGTCCAAGGCGTTGAGGTCATGTCCCACTGGACGGGCCTGGACGTCTACCTGCCCGACGGGCGAAGGCTCGGAGTGGTTCACGATGCCGTCATCGACGCTGAATCTCTGCACTGCACGCACCTCTTTGTCAGGGGGACGCCCGAAGTGCTCGTGGAGGGTTCGCTTCCGCTGGCCGTTCCATGGCGTTGGATACGGGCCATCGACGACATCGTTCTTCTGAGATGGTTCCCACCGACGCCCATCCCGATTCAATCCTGAGGTGAAGGCGCATGGCCATTGACGTGCACGTTTTGGGCACCGCATCCGCCCGACCCACGCCCGACCGTGCCGTCAGCGGCAGCTTGGTCAAAGGGCCCGACGGCATTGCGGTGATCGATGCGGGCGAGGGCTTCCAGACCCGGTATGCTCGGCAACGTCGTCGACTCAAGAAGCACGCTTCGGGCGAGGCGCTCAAGCCGAGCAGCGTGA
>JAYYDY010000063.1:0-44027 GCA_036160375.1 Thermoplasmatota archaeon
TCAACCCTCCCAGTCCATTCCTTCCTAAATCGGAAGGGTTTGTCGTCAGGCTGGCGCCTCTCAGACACAGGTGTACTGAGAGTGAAAACGGTCAAGACTGTGGCCCGATTTCTTCGCAGTCTTCGTCTTCGCTTCGTACAAGAACGGCAACACCGATGATGCCCAGCATAACGGCGACGGGGTTGAACAGGCCAACACCTGCGAGGAATCGGTCGTCTTCATCGTCAAGGAACACGGTCAGGTTGCTGTCCACGGATTCGTTCACCCACGTCGCTGCGTTGATGACACGCTTCTGGTAGTTGAGGTTCCACATGCCACCGGCATCAAACACATCATCGTCCACTTCGAAGGAAACCGATGTCAGGGTGGAGGCGTTGGCGGTAAAGTACGGCGAGGCCCAAAGCACTTCACCTGTGGGACTGTGATATTCCAAGCTGGCGTTGGCTGTGGACGCCAACCCGTTATTGACGACCTCAAGCGCCACGTCGTCATCGCTCACGGTGATGGACTGTACGTCCAATCGGGCGCGCCAATACCATACATTTTCGATGAGGAAGCGCATGACATCCATCTCCTCCCCGAGTCGGTCGTTGATGTTCTCAAAACTGCCGGGGACAAATTGCTCGTCATCGGTCTCAAAGGTGAAGGTGGGAAAACCCATCTGACCGTAGCCGTAGTCTCGGCTGGTGCCGCAGTTCGGGTACAGGCCTTGGTTGGCGTTTTGAATGGGAATTTCGGAAATATTGGCTTGCACATCGTCTCGGATGCGCCAAAACAACTCCCAGTCGGGGGGCTGTTCGGGCCACTTCCCCCATGGATAGAGAATAATCCACACGCCGGTGTGCATGGTGACGTAGAGGTCTGCATCGGTGACGTGTGCATTGATGTAGGCTGCGTTGGCCGCCGTTTCTGCTTCGCTAAAGGCGCTGCTTCCGGGTTGCGTGGTGGGGCAGGTGTTCCAGTAGTGGTTGTAATTTCGATTCAAGTCCACCTGATTGATGTTCCACCGGGTGTCAATGTCGTTGCCGTCGGGGTTGAGCATGATGAGGATGTGGAGTTCGGTGTTCTGCAAGACGGTGATGGCCTCTTCGTTGCCCTCTGCCCAGCCGTTGATGTACCACTTTGCTGAAAGCCAAGCGAGGGCTGTTCCGAGGTATTCGTTGCCGTGATGACCGCCATCGATGTAGATGATTTCCTTGGCTGAACCGTTCGGTTTGGTGTCCATGGACCAGTCGGACAGCCGAACCACCCAGAGGGTCTTGCCGAGTTCGGATTCTCCAGCGCTGGTCAAGTCAACGATTTCGGGATAATCATCGGCCCACTCGTTGACCTCCATGGTCAGTGCCACCCAAGTCATGTGGACGTGACTGTCGATGGGATCGCCCGGCCAGACGGGCGTCTGTGCGGGATCGTATTGGGCAGCTGCGGGTGGCAGCACGGCCAACATCATGCAAACAACCAAGCCGATGGCTACTCGCATGGACGGGCCTTGCGGCGGTAAATGAAAAACGCTTGCCTGAAGTGCGCTCACCAATCCGAGGTGAAGGCGTTGGGGTTGGCCACCTTTTCGCCCTCACGCGTCCAAATGCTGGGGCCGTCGGTGGCGTAAATGTCGGCGAAGGGATCGATTTCTTCCTCTTGCAGGTTGCGCTGCATGTAGGCTTCGACGCGCTCGCGGAGGTCGGGCTTGAACTTCCAGTAGTGAATGCGCCATTCCCGTCCGTCCCACAGTGTGGTTTCTTCGGATTCGGTCGTGAGCAAATCGTAGTCTTGGAACATGTAAAACAGGTTGCGGTCGGTTGGTTCAAGAGCGTTGTCGATGATGCGGTTGTAGAAACCAAAGAAGCCGAGCGCATGTTCGGCCATGCCCTGGGCGACCTCAGCGTCCATGTCGAGATCAATGTGCTGTTGAATCGCCTTTGTCAGTTCTGCAAGTGTCATGCCCATCGTCTCGCCTCCAAACTCGGTAAACCGGGTGTTTTCGGTCCCCGTTGCTATATTTTATTGGTCACCGACCCATATTAAGTGTTCCATGTCTTTTCATGAAATCGGCCCTTTGAACCCGAAAATCGGGGTCTTGCCCTCATCGGCAGGATGATGAAGGTGGCGAGAACCGACTGCAATCATGTCCGAGGACTTTGAGGAAGGGGCGTTTCTCGGCCTCCCTCGTGGCGATGGTCCGGCTGATGTGGCCGTGGTCCCCCTCGCTTACGAGCTGACCACCTCGTACGGCACAGGCGCCTGCGATGGACCGCAGGCCTGCGTTGAGGCCAGCGCCCAGGTCGAGTTGTACGACGACCGATTGGGCGACGACCTCCCGGCAGGTCTTGTCATCTCAACAGAGCCCGTTTGGGAGGGAACAGCCCCGACGCTGCGAGCACAGCTGGACGAGCTGGCGGCGCACGCTGCTTCGTTCTACAACGGCGACCTGTTCCCCCTGTTTTTGGGAGGCGAGCACGGCATCCTGCCGCCCATCATGCACGCCGCTCGCCATCATCCGTCCGTTAACGGCGACCTTTCGACCTTAACCGTGGTCCAGCTTGACGCCCACGCCGACCTGCGGAGTTCCCTTGACGACGAAGCGTTCTCCCATGCTTGTGCGGCCTCTCGCAGCCTTGATGTGGGCGTTGGTCGACTGCTCCAGGCCGGTATTCGCGCCTACAGTCTGGAGGAAGCCGAGCGAATTCAAAGCGACGAGCGTATCACGACCTTCTTTGCTCGAGACACTCAACACCCCCACACCGGTGGAGCAGCGTGGCAAGCGTGGCTCGACCAACTTTCGTCGCTGACCGGCCCAGTCCATTTCACCCTTGACATCGACGGACTGGACGGTGCTTTGGTGCCAGCCACAGGTACGCCCGTGCCGGGTGGTCTCAGCTATTGGCAAGCGGTAGAAACCATTGAGACGCTGTTCGCCAATCCCAACGTCGTGGTAATCAGCGCTGACGTCAACGAAATCGTAGCACAACACGACACGCCGCTCACGCAGTTCACGGCGGCAGGCCTCGCCACCAAGATCGTCGCCAGCCACGTGCTCGCCCGTCGGGAAGGACGCTGGACGGCTTCCTCCATGTCATCTCCCCTTCCTCCCGATGAAGCATACTTCCAGCGGTTTGAGCCGAGCGTTCCTTCGGCACCTTGAAATAGGCCATGGTGAGGCAGGGCGCAGGTGAGTTCATGACGGTCAACCCTCCCCAAGGGGCCCATGTGTTTCTCGACTATGTCAACGCCCATTTTGAGGGCGAAGATGACTACCAGTGGCTCTTTTCCACCATGCGAAAAGCGGTCGCTCAAAGTCCTGCCACCGAAGTCCATGCCCATCTTGCTCCGTTTGATGGAAGCACCTCCCCGCCGGGGTTTGCGGCGGTGGTGCTCATTGACGAGAGCCACATCACGGCCCACTGTTACGCCGATCGAGGCCTGTTGGCCGTGGATTGCTTCACCTGCGGCGACACCGATCCCGAAATCATCGCATCCTACCTTGACGAGCAACTTACGAAGCGGTTTCCGAATTTGAAGCGAATGCGAAAGGACCGAGTGAACCGGTTTCTCACGGGGGATTGAGTGATGTCCATTCGTTCCTTCGTTGACGAGCATTACCGCCATTTTAACGCGGGGACGGTCGCTCGAGCATCGTCCTCGCTCGTGGAGCTTCTCGATGACGGCGGGCGTATTTTTCTAACGCTGGCCGGTGCGATGAGCACGGCGGAAATTGGACGCAGTTTGGCCGACATGATCCGTGCAGGGCACATCGCAGCCATCTCGTGCACGGGTGCGAACCTCGAAGAGGACGTGTTCAACCTGGTCGCCCGTGATGCCTACGTCAAGGTGGTCAACCACGAGGACCTCTCACCTCAAGACGAGGCAGCGCTGCTGGAACGCAAGTTGAACCGGGTCACCGATGTGTGCATCCCTGAGGACGCCGCGATACGGGCCATTGAACACCATCTCATGGGTGTGTGGCGGGCTGCACAGGAAGCCAGTGAATCCCTCTTGCCCCACGAACACCTGTATCGCTTGCTGCGCTCGGGAGTCCTCGAAGAGACCTACCAAGCCGACCCAAACCACTCCTGGTTGTTGGCCGCTGCCGAGGTCAACCTGCCGCTTTTCGTCCCCGGCTGGGAGGACTCCACGCTGGGCAACATCTTCGCTGCTCGTTGTTCAGAAGGACATCTTCATCCTGACGTGGTGCTGAGTGGGACCCACTACATGACGGACTTGATGGTGTTCTACCGCTCGTGCACCACCCCGCTAGCGTTCCTCCAATCCGGAGGAGGTATCGCAGGGGATTTTCCCATCTGCGTGGTGCCGCTGCTCCACCAAGATTTGAGGGAGGAACACGTCCCACTTTGGTCGTGGTTTTGCCAAATCACGGACGCCACCGCCTCCTACGGCGGCTACTCCGGGGCACCCCCCAACGAGAAAATCACGTGGGGGAAACTGGCCGTGGAGACACCCAAGTTCAACGTCCAAAGCGATGCAACCATCGTGCTGCCGCTCATGTTCGCCTATGTTCTTGACCAATAAGGGCACATCATCCCCAAAGTCTTGAAGGGGAGCAGCACCACCTTCTCACCATGACGAATCGAGGAGTGAGCCTCTGCCTTGCGGTTCTTTTGGCGATGTCGTTGGTCCCGGCCTCGGTCCAAGCGGACGAGGTTCCATCCGTGCAGATCACCACGCACTGGGTCGGCGACGGGCCCACAGCGCCCCTTCACGCTTACACACTGACCTTCTCAGACAATGGAACCTACAGCGTTGACATCAACATGATCCAGAAACGAAACGGTACGGCGCTGGCAACCTCACACAACCTCGCTTGGGACAGCACGGGCGGTGTACGCACAGCGCTCCTCACGTTTGACACGTCCTTGGCGTGGGGTGATGAGATTGATTTGACCGTCACCATCACGGACCACGACGGGACATCGGGCCTTGACATCGCAACGCAGCGCACCTTTACCGTCGGGCAGTGGAATCAACCGATGGACGACCACGAAGTCCTCCTTTCGACCTCGTGGGCGATGAACCAAAACTACACCACCGAAGCCGGCGAACAAGCGTTTGACCTCTCGTTCACGGGCCAAGGTTGGCAGGAACGTGTCGGCACCACCCTCTCGTCATGGGAACTCGGCAACGGCACCTTTCGAACCGTGGAAACCACAGAGGACGGGGCAACGGAGTTGGATTTGGTTCTGACACAACTGTGGAAGAACGAAACCGTTGTCGCAGGACTGCTCACCAGCCAAGTCTTTGATGCTCGAGGCTTTGGAAACCTCCAGACCACGGTGATTGACGGCGACATGGTGACGGTGATCAACGCCGATGTGTCACAGGCACTTCTCAACCGGTCGGTGATCAACGGCGTGGTTGGCGAACATCTTTCGATTGAGGCTACAGGTTTGCTCAACGTCTCGGAAGATGACGAGGAGAACAACTCGCTTTCCATCGATGGCGAGCTCGCTGTGTTTTTGTTTGAGTACGTCGACCTCGATGGCGAGCGTTTGCTGCAGCACACCCAGTTTGAAGCGATGGCCGATTTCATCCTGATTGAAGACGGGTCTCGGCTGGACGTTTCGCTGGACGGTTTTTCCTCCCTTGCTCGGTGGGAAAACGGTGTGCGTACGCAGCATTTGGAAGAGCTCTACGGAGCCGGCACCTTCGGATTTGCCGACCAAGACGAAAATGCTTCATTGCAGGTGAACGGCACCATCCTCGACCTCCACACCAAACTCGAAAACGGCACGACCCTCATTGATGACCTTCACGTTGACGGCACCCTTTCAGGCGACGTGCAGGGCACGTTTGGTGTGGTTCGAACCATCGAAGAGACCGGGACGCAAGCCAACGCTACGGGCGAACTCTTTCTCGTGAACGTCATCTTCCAGGAATCATGGTTCAACATCACCGGCATCAACGGCGGGAATTTCTTTGACGGCGCTGGCGTTGGCGCTACGCACAATGAAACATGGGACTACCAAGCCGTCCAGTCCGATTGGGACAACCGAACGGTCCGTCTCGTCTGGCGAGAAACCGGCCCGGATGCCTCGGAGGGAGAGGAATTCCCAGAGCGGAGCCCGATTCAGCAAAACGCAACGGCACCGGTGGCTGAGGAAGGCCTTGGCAACCTCACGGTCGGTCGAGAAACAGGCCTCATGCCCATCCCGCTGATGAAGGACGACCGTCTTCGTCTTGCAGGTCAAGAAGGCATCACGCTGACGGTGTCGGCCGGTGACACCCGCATCGATGTCAGAGACGGGCACAACCTCACGGTCATCGAATGGACGGGCGTCTACGAGGGCGATGGTGAGGCCGGTTTGGCTTCGGGTGCCATGGTGTCTGCCGGGCCGCTCAAAGGCCTGCTGTCCACCGTTCAGCGAACATTGGCCGTGCCGTTTGGCGAGGACAGCGAAACGGTCGTGCTGGAGGAAACGCAAACCCTCGAACGCGTCCTTTCTCCTGAAATCGTCAGCGAGGACGACAACACGGCTCCCTCCATCGGTGAGGTTCAGTGGCGAGACGGGCTTGCCATTGGTGAAGGTGCCATGGTTGCTCATCTCGAAGTGAGCGTCACCGATCAGGAGTGGAACGTCATCGGCGTGACCGCCGACCTTTCGTCCCTTGATTTGGGCGAAGTGGAACTCAACGACCGCGGCCTCAACGGCGACGCCGCCATCGGTGATGACGTCTACACGGCATCGGTGATCATCACCGGCCTCCAGGTCGGCGCTCATCCGGTCGGCGTGTCCGCCACGGACAGTTTCGGAGCCACGAGTTCCACCACGGGGGAGCTCGATGTGAGCAATCAGGCTCCGCGAATCATCGATGTAGAGGTGGTGCCAACCTCCCTCGAGCGAGGTCAATCCGCCGTCCTCAACGTTGAGGTCTACGACGGGCACGGCGTCGATCAAGTCCAACTCGATCTTCGGGAATACGGAGGTGGAGTCGTCAACATGACCTCGGAAGACAGTTTGGTTTGGGCGGCCATGGTCGAAATGCCCGTCGGAATGAATCCGGGTCATCGGTCCATGCTGATCGTGGCCACCGACGATTTGGGGGCCACCACCCAGCAGCGCTTCTTCACGCCGGTCGACGAGGTTGGAAGCCCCGTGTATGGGCCTCACCACGTCGCGTCGGAGGCAGAACTGCCAATCGAAATTCACATCCTCAACGACCGGCCCGTGCTGGTCAGCGACTCGGTACGTCTCGACAAAAATCCAGACGAGCAAGCGGTCTACACGGTCCAAGCCACCGATCCCGACGGTGTGGAACGCGTTCAAATCCGGCTTGGCGTCTTCGCGCCTGTCGGTGGTGGCGAGTGGGCCATGATGCACGACGACGGTGTGAACGGTGGCGATGAAGTGGCAGGCGACGGCACGTACAGCGTCCTCCTGTCCGTACGGGGTGGAACACCGCTCGGCACCCATCAAGTCTCGTTGAGGGCATTTGATGTCTATGGGGAGATGAACACGGGTTCCGCCGTCATTACGCTTGCCGAACCCGATGCTCCGGGTGTCTCCGAAGGTGGCCTCAGCACCATGGTGCTTGGCGCCTTGGGGGTGGTGGTCTTCCTCGGTGCCTTGGTGGTCCTTGCGTTGATGCTTCGCCGCGGTGGTGGAGGCGAGGGTGGCGACCGCTTCGGCATGCAATGACATGGCTCGCTCAGGTGGCGCTTCTGTCAATCCTTCTTCGCCGACAACCGTTTAAACTCCTTCAAGGTCGGACGGCTACAAGCGAGCGTAGTGTAGTGGTTATCACCGGGCGTTGCCAACGCCTGAACCCGGGTTCGAGTCCCGGCGCTCGCACCACTGCGAGCCATTTGAGGTCATTTTCCTCTCAATGTTTATGGGATGGACGCCCTCAACACAAGCCGAGAGCCATGAGCGACCGCAGAGTGATTTTTGTTGGAAAAAAGCCCCTTCATGCCTATGTCCGTGCCGTGGTCAAAGCCATGGAGGACGGCGACCGAGAAATTCAGTTGGTGGCCCGTGGCGCCACCATCTCAAGAGCGGTTGACGTGGCCGAAGTGTGCCGTCGAAGGAACGGCCACATCGCCCAAGGTTTGCCAGCATCCGTGAACATTCAGCACCTCTCATGCGAATCGGAAGAGGTCGAGGGTGAGAACGGTATGCGAACGGTGAGCGTGCTTCGCATTGACATGGAAGGCGTGGGCGATGTTCCCGAGCCTCAGGAATCTTGAGCGGTCAGCAATTCAAGCCTGCGCTGAATTTCTGCAGCCGTCGCTTCGTACACTTCGTAGGCTTGGCCGACCGGGTCTTCGAGCTCCCAATCTTGGTCGATCTTGATCGCCGGGCAGTGAACACCACATCCCATTGAGATGACCATGTCAAATTCACTTGGATTGAAGTGGTCCAAGGATTTCGGTGCCATGCCGTCCGTGGAGATGCCTCGGCCTTCAAGCAAGGTCACGGCATGCTCGGCGACTGCTTGAGCAGGATGGGTGCCAGCAGAGGCGGCTTCGAACCCCATGGATTTGGCCAGTCCTTCGGCCATTTGAGAGCGACAGGAGTTTCCGACGCATACGAACAGGACCTTCATGCAAGTCTCAAGCCAGCGATGTCATTTAGAGTCTCGCTCCATAGATGGTTGATGCCTTGACATACCACGGCCTGCACGGGCGTTTGTGTGGCGAGCACTCGGGCTCAATGTGGGCGTGTTCGGGCTCCTCTTTGGACTCCACATCGTGTTTGCAGCACGGAACATGGACACCGCTTTTGCAACGGTAGCCGCCCTCATCACCGTCCAAGTCGTTGCCTTTGGCCCCATCACGGCGTTGGGGGTCTTGTCAGAATCTGGGATTGAGCGTCGTCGTGCCCTCCTCCGCACCACGCCACTCTCGCTGGCGATGGCGATTGGCCTGGCGTGGGCCTACGGCGGCATGGCGTGGTCGATGCCGGCGTTGGTCGGCGTGCTCGGGGCCACGTTGGTGGTTCACGGTGCCGCATACCGTCGATGGTCGGCGTGAACTGCGGCATCATTCCCCTTTGTGGGTGGGTTGAAGTAGGCCAGTTTGGTGGTTGTATCATGGCGGATTCCCCCGTATCCATCAACACCCCGGGCGGCGCAAACGAAGCACCGGCCGGCCCATCCCCCCAAGAGCAGAAGCAAATGGAACAGGCGTACGCTCAGATGAAGCGGAAGATGGCCATGGAGGAAATCGGTCGCAAGATCAAACACAAAATCATGGTCTTGTCCGGAAAAGGCGGCGTTGGAAAGTCCACCGTCTCCACCGGTCTTGCCCTCTCACTGGCCCAACAAGGCCACACGGTGGGCATCCTTGACATCGACATCACCGGGCCGAACGTTCCCAAGATGATGGGCCTTGACGGGCGTCGCCTCCACGTTGAAAACAAGCGCATTCATCCCGCTCAAGGCCACCTTGGTGTGAAGGTCATCAGCATGGCCTTCCTCCTCGAGGACGAAGACACCCCGGTGGTCTGGCGCGGTCCCATCAAGTTGGGCGCCATCCAGCAATTCATCGGCGATGTGGAATGGGGAGAATTGGACTACCTCATCATCGATTTCCCGCCCGGCACCTCGGACGAACCGTTGACGGTGGCGCAATCCCTTCCCGACATCGACGGCATGGTCATCGTTACAACGCCGCAGCAAGTGGCGCTGCTGGACAGCCGAAAATCCATCACGTTTTCCGAATCCCTCAAGGTGCCCGTGCTCGGTGTGGTTGAGAACATGAGCGGGTTCACGGTGAACGGCACGACCTCACCTGGAACCGAGGTCAACATCGCCGCTCCCGGCGGCAAAACGCTGGCCACCACGGCCGACGACGAAGGGAAGTTTTCCGTAACGCTGGACATTTTCAAGGAAGGCGGGGGCAAGGAAACGGCCGAGGAATTCGGTGTTCCCTTCCTCGGCGCCCTGCCCTTTGACCCCGGTTTTGTTCGGGGCGGTGATGACGGTGTCCACCGGATTGTTTCCGAACCCGAAGGCCCCTCTGCCAAGGCCTTCGCCAAGGTCGTGACGGCCATCCAAGACCAACTCTCTGACGGTGCCGATGGCGGCCTTGAAATCATTTGAGGTGAGCACATGACCGAAGTCTTGCCCACGCTCAAGAAGCTTGAACGCCGTGCACAAGACATGGTGCTCACCTATGACAATGGCTCCGACTACACCGTAACCTACGACGATGTGCGTCATGCATGCCCCTGTGCCAAGTGCTCACCCATGCGGAACGAGGACGACACCAGCCGTACGCTGCGTCGCCAAATCGAGGCGCTCCCTTCGGAGAAACCCACGGTGCGAACGGTTGGAAAGTATGCCTTGGCGTTCGAATGGAAGCAAGGCTGCTCAAGCGGAATCTACCGGTTCGAACGCATTTACGATCTCGCCAACCGTCGCGACCCCGATCGAGGCAAGCCCTACGTCCACGGCGCCTGGTAGGCAGAACGCCCGCAATGCGGGCTGAATGACGACGCTTTGATGAAGGGACGGCGTGACCCAAAACTGGAGGCCACGCTGTGCAGAGTGTCTACTTGACCTGGATGATCAGCGCCTTGGCCTTGGGCGTCATCCTGCTTCCCGTGTTCAAACCGCCCTGGGCGAAGTTGTCCCTTCCCCCCTTCGTTGATTTCTTCCGAAGGTATTGGGTCCACATTCTCATCGTCTTCGCCATCTACAACGCCAAGGACGTGCTTGACCAAGTGGACCGCTTGTTGATGGCGAGCACCGGCCTGGACATGACGCCGTACATTTGGGCCATCGAGGGCAACTTGGTGCTGTGGGTTCAGGAGACCTTTGAGGCCGATTGGCTTACGACGGCGCTGACGCATTTCTACGTCGCCGGCTTCATGTTCATCTGCTACGTTTCGGTGTTCTATTTCGCCTACTTCGATGACCGTTGGCTTGCCGACCGTGTGACCCTGTCCATCGCATGGGTCTACATCCTCGCCGTACCGTTTTACCTCTTTTTCAACGTTCGAGTGACGGGCGACACCATTCCCGGCATGGAAACGCTGGCCTACACCCTTACCCCGGAAATCGCTGACTGGTTCAGACGAATTGACCCGTTCACCAACGGGATGCCGTCGCTCCACATCGGGATTCCGTTTGCTGTGTGGTTGTGCTTGACGCGATTTGACGACGATCGTCGATGGAATCGCTATCGCTACACCGTGTTTGCCTACACCTTGCTCACGGCGTTCACCATCATCTATCTCGGCATTCACTGGTTCCTCGACATCATCGGGGGCATGCTCATCGCCGGCGCTGCGGTGTCCATGGCCGACCGCACCTCCAACGGTTGGTGGAAGTTTTTCGACGAGCGAACAATGAACGCTCGCATCGTCACCCTCCTGACCCGACCAGGCCAAGCGTGGGCGTGGTTCAGTGGTCGAGTCAGTCGAGAATTCAACCAGTACCGAACACCGACCAGTCGTGAGACGGGGCGAATGGCCGTGGCTATTTTGATCGTCGTGGCTGCCGTCATCACCTGGGATTTGACGCACCGTTCCCTCCCAGCCGGCGGTGTGGAGGCCCCTGAGGCAGCCGCCGTGTCCGACGAATGGCTGGCAACGCTGGACAACCAAACCGAAGGGGTTTCCTTGCTGCTTCAGAATTTATCGGCGGCTGACGCTGCTTCCTACAAGGTGGACGTTCCCGGGCTGAGTTTAGATTCCACGCATGCCCTCCAGAACGACCTTCTCGTGGTGGCGAACGGCACAGCCCTGTTGATGTACGACGTTCATCGACCCGAACAGGTGCTGAGTACGTTGGCCCTCTCACAACCTGAGCACTTGTTGCTGTGCGAGCGAGCCTCGTCGATGGTCCTTGTTTACACCCTTGACGGTGTGCTCGAGGTCACCGACCTGGAGGGCACACCGGTGCTCGTGTCGGATGAAGCACACGAAGGAATTGAGCAGTTGACCTGTTCGGGGTCTGAAATCGCCTATGTGACCGCCGAGCGACCGATGGAAGTGACCGTCCTGCAGCTTGGTGTTCGTGGCGAAGTTGGCTACACCATCAACGCCTCTGCGCCGGTGGAGGAAGACGAGATTCTGGCGTCGTGGGGCACGCCGGTTGACATGGAAAACGCCACCGTGCAAAGCATGGCCTTTGACCGGGAATACCTCGCCGTGACGGTCAACGTTTCCGCCACCGACCGTTTGGTGCTCTACAACCGAACCACGGCCGAGCAATGGTTGGCCAGCAATCCGAAGTACCACGTGTCCGACATTTCCCTCGACCATGGCATCCTTGCGTGGTCGGTACGCGATCACCTCAACCCGCTCTCGCCCCAGGAAAAGTACCTCGACCGAGAAATCTACTTCACAGAACTGGCGACCAACACCTCGTTTGTTTTGACGTCCGACTACAAAGATCAGTGGGGGCCGTTGGTGCTTGAACACCAACTCGTCTACTTTGAGATGGACGATGATACGATGTCGATGCGGGTTCATGCATGGGAGCCCGAACTCCGTTTGTACTCCAGCCTCGTGTTGCAGGCTGGGGTTCTTGCAGCCTTCGTGGTTGTCGCTTGGAACATGTGGCAGCGCCAGAGTGAGCGCCGCCTGAGCCGTCAACCGTGATATCGAACACGGGTTCGAATGTCCTCGAGTCGAACGTGAACCTCTTTCGCCGATGGGACGGCACCGCCTTGGAGTACAGGCGCTGGTCCGAGGTTGTCCTCGGCAGCGAGGTAGCCCTCAATCACCCAATCAATGGCGCCCTCCCATTGCGGGTGAGATGCTCCGAGGATCTCGTCAAGGACGTGCAAATCAATACCGAAGCGCTCGACGTCGTACTCCACCGAAGCGAGACCAAAGTCAATCAGGTGAACGGTTTCTCCTTCGATGAGGATGTTGTTGCTTGACAGGTCACCGTGTGTGGTGGCCACGCGGTGGAGTCGTCTCACCGATTCGCCGACACGGCGAAGCATCGCTTTGGCCTCATCATCGGTGGTTGCTTCGTCGTTGAGCACATCGATCAACGGACGACCGCCGAGGTGTTCGATGATGAGCTGGCCGCCTTCGTAATCAAGGTCCCAAACGGAAGGCACGGAAAGGCCGGCTTTTCGGGTTCGAATCAGCAGGCGGGCTTCGCTGATCATGCGTCGCACCCCGAGGCGGTGGTCCAGATTGGGGTGGCGCCAGGAACGCGGCCGTCGTTGCTTTCGTACCGCTGGGCGACCGAACCACTCACCCCTCCAAACCTCGGCCTCTGCACCGAGGTGAAGGCGCTCTGTTGGCTGGAAGGCCATGGGACGCCTCACCAAGGCCTTCTTTTTGAACGTTCATGCCCATCCGTTCCTTCAAAAAGGGTTGAGCGTTGGGGTTGGTGAGAGCCATGACGGTGACCCTCCCGATGTGTTCTGTCAACTTCATGGACACCACGCTGTCCGTTGAAGAGCAAGCCATTGCCGACCGAATTCAGGAATTAAAAGAGCAGTTGGGTGATGATTTGCTCATCCTCGGCCATCATTACCAGCGGGACAGCATCGTGATGCACGCCGATTTCCTCGGCGACTCGTTCATGCTCAGCCAAAAAGCGGCCGAATCGGACGCCAAATACATCGTGTTCTGTGGCGTCCACTTCATGGCTGAATCGGCTGATATTCTCACCTCCGACGACCAGTCCGTGGTCCTCCCCAATCTGCGGGCGGGATGCTCCATGGCCGACATGGCCACGTTGGCTGAGGTTGAGGTGGCATGGAAGGAGTTGCTCGACCAATCGGGTCTTTCCGACCCCATCAACCGTGAACATCCTGAGGATGTGGCGGGTGAGGGGGAAGCCTACCTCGTGCCCGTTACCTACATGAATTCAAGCGCTGACCTGAAGGATTTCGTGGGGCGTCACGGAGGCGTGGTGTGCACCTCGTCCAACGCCGAGGGCGTGTTGAATTGGGCCTTTGAGCGAGCCGGGCCAAAGGGTGCGGTGTTGTTCTTCCCCGACCAGCACTTGGGGCGAAACACCGGCCTTGCCATGGGTATTTCTGCAGACCGAATGCCCACCTGGACGCCGGGGTTCGGCGCCATGGGCTCGCTTGACAACGCCCGCATCGTGCTGTGGCACGGATTTTGCTCCGTGCACAAGCGTTTCACGCCTCAACAAATCGCTGAATTTCGCGAGCAACACCCCGATGGTATCGTCGTGGTGCATCCCGAATGCCCGAAGGAGACGGTCGAACTCGCAGACGCTTACGGCTCAACCCAATACATTCGCAATTTCGTGAACGAGCAGCCCGCCGGGGCCTCCATCGCCATTGGGACGGAGATCAACATGGTCGCTCGGTTGGCCCAAGAACACCCCGACAAACACATCGAGTGCCTGGATGAGGAAATTTGCCCTTGCTCGACCATGTACATGATTCACCCTGCGTACCTGATGGACGTGCTGGAGCGTTTGGTCGACGGTGAAATCCCCAATCAAATCGTGGTGTCGGAGGAGGTTCAAGCCGGTTCCTTGTTGGCGCTGAACCGCATGCTGGCCATCTTGAAGTGAGGCTCAAAAGATTGCTTGCCCGCCTTTCCATCCTGCCAGCGCCAACACGGGCCCGAGAACCGCGCTGGCCAACACATAGGTTCCAGCACGACCCCAATGACCAGCCTCCATCATGGTGATGGTCTCCACCGAGAACGTGGACATCGTCGTGAAGGACCCCAACAACCCAACGCCCAGCAGAAGGGCTTGGGACTCGGAGAGCGCATTGGTGAGGGTGGCAGCGGCGACCAAGCCCAGAAGCAAGGAACCGACCAGATTCACGCTGAGGGTGGCCCAAGGAAAACCGGTATCGGGGGTGGCTTCACTGATGGAGAACCTCAACACGGCACCAACGGCGCCGCCGACAGCGACGAGCATCCAATTTGAGAGCATGAAGAAGGGTGGTCCGCACGGGCTAAAGTCTCTCCTTTTCCCGAGATGGTTTCGATACGAACGGGCACGGTCATTAGCCGTCACCAAGAAGACCAACCATGGACACGACCGTTTGGTTTCTCACCTCGAATGCTGGAAAGTTGGCGGAAGCCTCCCATCACTTCTCCGAATTGGGCATGACGGTTCGTGCCCTTGAGGTTCCAGAGGGGTCAATTGTCGAGCCTCAGGCATCATCCCTCGAGGAGGTGGCGGAAGCCAAAATTCGGCAGGCGATGGAACACCTTCCTCACGAAGGTGCCATGGTGCTGGTGGAGGATGCGGGGTTGTTCGTGGATGCACTCGATGGATTCCCTGGTGTGTATTCATCCTACGTTCATGAAACGGTCGGCAATGCAGGCATGTTGCGCTTGCTCGCCCATCTGCTGAGCGAGGACCCGGCTCGTTCGAAGCGCCTCCGCTCTGCCTCCTTTCAAGCCGTTGCGGCCTTGTGGGACGGTCAGGAAATTCATGTTGGAAAAGGCGTTTGCAAGGGGTCAATCGCCCATGATGTCGAAGGGGAAGGCGGCTTTGGATACGACCCGATTTTCATTCCCTCGGACTTGGATGAGCAAGGGAGGCCCCTCGACCCTGAAACCCTCGGTGCGGTGAGCACGCACGGCCAAACCTTCGGGTCGGTTGACGCCGAAATGAAACATCAATTCAGCCACCGGCGACGGGCACTGGATGACATTGTGCAAAAGGTGCAGCATCTCGTCAACCGGTGAGAACGGCTTGCGTCCATCACCGTCATAAAGAACCGATGATTGGATGGGACGAGGGACATGGGATTCGCAAGGACCGCTGTCGGGGTGTTGTTCATCTCGGTGCTCGTGTTCTATCTGTCAACCGTGGGACAGTTGACCGATGAAGCCAAGTGGGGTTTTGTCGGTGCCATGGCGGTGCTTGCCTTCATTTGGATCAACCTTGGTGGACAGGCCAAACCTGCTCCGCGGGCTCGCCGCCCAGCACCAGCTCCTGCTGCCGTCGTTGAGACCGAAACCGACACACCTGTGTCGGAAGAAACAGCAGAGGACGAAGACCTTCCCGCCCCCGTCACAGCCTCTTCGTTGGACGGTGCCACGTTGAGAGAGCGAAAACTCGCCAAGATCGCAGCAGCCGAAGAAGCCGCTCAAGCCGCCGCGAGCGAGGCTGAGGAAGCTGACATCGAGGAAGTCGTCGTTGAGGTTGAACTCGAAGAGGTTCACGTCGCTGATGAATTCGTGGTTGATGTCAGCCCGGAGTCCGTAGAGGACGCCGACATTGAAGTCACGGTCCGAGACCGCCGAGAACGCCACGAAGCGATTCGCGAGCGCATCAAACGTCGTCGCATGGGTCAAATGGCAGATATTCGAGCCTCCACCGCCCGGATGTGGGAAGACCACGCCTCGGGTGAAGACCTGGTGGCGTTGCTTCAAACCCCCGGTCACGGCCACAGCGTGCTGGTTGAACCCGAACATCCTGCACCCGGTCACGTCTACGGCGCGACCTTTGTCCGCATCGATGAAGGACGCATCCTCAAACTTCGGCTTCCACTCGACGTCGGCTTCGAATCCGTTGGACCGGCCACGCCTGCGCAACCTGAACTGCCCGTGCTGATCGGACCTGATGGCAAAGAACTCCCGCCTCTGCTTTCCCCAGATGGCACGCCGCTTGCCCTTCCGCCCCTTCCTGCTGCCAGCAGCGCCCTCGATGCCCTGCGCAAAGAAATGGAAGATTGACACTGCCACCCTTCCCATTCGGTGTCGCTCCTCATGCCTCATCGCTGAGACGTGTTCCATTTCGCACAGTGCTCCACTGTGTCTTTCCGTTTGGGCCCCCCATCGGCCTATTTATATACCCTGGAGGGGTATAGTAAATGCTGGAGGAACCTCAGATGCCCCCCAATACCCAACCAACCTGCGAGTAGATTGCGCCTGAATTGCGGAAGCGCCGGCGGACTTTGTCCGTTTAGCGAGCGCTTCTGCGCAGATGAAAGGCAAAAAGCAGGTGAAAAGACATGGGTAAGTACAACAACAAAAGGGCACGTAAATTTAGACCAAACCAGCAGATGCGTCGCAACCCCAAGACGGGGAAGGTCGAGAAGTTTGAGGGGAAGAGGGGTTCACAGCCATCACAACCTCCTCAAGATTCAACCAAGACGTTGGATGACGAGCAACTGACACAGAGCCAGAAAGAGCGGATCATGCATCCCTCCACGGGCTTCGTTCCACAAAAGCGTCAACCAAGGTTCCGACCGTGCGTCTGCGAGGGCATCGACCTCGAACTGAACAACCAGCGTTTGCTCGACCTCCTCAAGCGGGAGAAGCGAGCCTACGACGATGAAACCGGCACCTACAGGGTGCTGGTCATCTCCCCTCGGTTCCGTCGAGACCACGCACGACACATGCGGCACTTCCGGACATTCCTCCGGGAGGAAAACATCGGGTTTGTTGAGGTCTGAATCGAGCCAGCAAGACCGTGGCCGGGCACACTCCCGGACAAGAGGGGGGCAATCGCGCCCCCTCACCTCTTGCCGACAGGCTCGACAGCGTGTCTGCGCCGCTTCCTTACCGGTGCTTCCAAACTGCTGTTTCACGGTTCATGAAGGCCTGAACACCGATTTCCTTGTCCTCGCTGTCGAACAGACCGGCGAAGGCGATGGCTTCAATTTCCACGCCGTCGGTGAGGCCTTCGTCAAGGGCAGCGCGCACCGTGGCCTTGCCGACACGCAGAGCGAGCGAAGATTTGCTGCCGATTCGACGAGCCATGGCCATGACGGTGGATTCCAATTCTTCCGGTGCGACGACGTGGTTGACCAGCCCGATGCGTTGCGCCTCTTCGGCTGGCACCATGTCGCCGGTCATGATCATCTCGTGGGCCTTGCCGTAGCCGACCAAACGTTCCAGCCGTTGGGTGGCGCCGTAGCCGGGAATGAGGCCGAGGTTGATTTCAGGCGTGCCGAAGGTGGAGCGGTCGCTGGCGATGCGAATGTCGCACGAACACGCCACTTCGCATCCACCGCCCAAGGCAAAACCGTCTACCATGGCGATGGTGGGCTTGCTGAGGTTCCACAGCGCTTCAACGGCGTTGTTCTTGAATCGCTCTCGGATGACTTGGCTGCCCGCACCAGCAAACTCGGTGATGTCGGCGCCTGCGACGAAGGCATGCGGCTTGGCTCGCTTCCCTTCGGGAGGTGGGTTGGGCGATGCGCCGGTGACCACCAGGACGCGCACATCATCGGTGGCCTCTAACCAATCGCAAACGGCCTTGAGGGAGGCCAAGACATCGTCGTTGAGGGCGTTCAGTTTGTCCGGTCGGTCGATGGTCATGCAGGCGATGAAACCGAGGTCGTCCTCATCGCTGATGGCGTGCAGGTCAACCTTCATCACGTCGCTTTGTGGGGGGTTCATGGCTCCACTGAGGGCTCCCCTCTTCTTGATGTCATCGCCATGCTTCAATGAAGCACAACCAAGGTATGATAATTCAAAACGAAATCAACGGTCTATGGCTGGGGGCAAAGAACCGATGGTCAGCGCCGTGGACATGGCGAAGAAATACGGTGATTTCATCGCCCTTCATCCACTCAATGTGGAAGTTCATGCTGGCGAATTCTTTGGCGTGTTTGGACCCAACGGCGCCGGGAAATCCACCTTCATCAAGCTCTTGACCGGGCAACTCCGGCCGAGCAAAGGGCGCATTGAGGTGCTCGGTGTGGACGCCGTAAGTGACCCTCAGAAAGTCAAGGCCAACATTGGCATCGTACCCGAGTCGGAGTCACCACCCTCGTTCCTGACGCCGGCTGAATTCCTCGAGTTCGTGGCTCGTCTGCGCGGCGTTGAGAACATGAAGGCCAAGGTTGAGCACTGGCTCGAATGGTTTGGCCTCCAAGACAAGCGAGACACCATGTGCAAGGACCTCTCGAAAGGTCAGCGACAGAAGGTGATGCTCGCCAGCGCGTTTATCCATAAGCCGAAACTCTTGTTCCTCGACGAACCGTTCGCCAATCTTGACCCGATTTACCAGCGAAAATGTCGCGAGTGGCTGCTGGAGCACGTGGCCGATGGAGGTACGATTTTCCTCTGCTCGCACGTGCTTGAAATGGCAGAACGCATGTGCAACAGAATGGCGATCATCAACGACGGGAAAGTGCTTGCAGCAGGTACGGTCAAAGGGCTCAAACAATCAAAAGAAGAGACCTTGGAAGACGTCTTCATTCGTTTGGTCGGTCGTTCCATCGAGGACGTTGAACGCCTCAGCGACGAAGGGGTCACGGACGATTCGGAGGAATGAGCGTGGTCGGGACCTTCGTCGAATCGCGTCCGTGGACGGACGAAGATTTCAGCGAGTCGGGCCCACTGGGGACCTCCTCTCACGGTGTCACGTTGAACGAACCACTTCGGGGTTGGGCTTCGTTTTCCGCCACCTTTCGTGTTATGTTCATCGAAGAAGGTCGCAAGAGCGTTGAATTCGCAAAAAAGCGCCAGATGGTGCTCTTTCCGCTGTTGCTGACGCTGGTCACCGCCATTTCGACCATCGGTTTGCAGTTTCTGGTGGGCGATTCCACCGCACAGACCTCCGACATTGATGCCAAGACCTTCACCTGGCAGGAACTCCGTTTTGCTCTCCACCTGCCGATGTTCATGTTTTCCTTGGGCATGGGCACCTTTGCGTTCATGGGTCGTGATGCCATCGTCCGACGAACGGGTACCAAGAATTTCCTTTTGGCAGCGCCTGCGCTTCAACCGCTGCCCAATTCCATGGCGCATTTTGCCTACTTCGTCAAGGACTTGTTGTTCTACGTGATGCTGATTCTCTCCCCCATCATCGCCGGTATGGCGCTGGGCATCCTCCTCGACGGGTTTGCCGGTATCCGAACCCCGCTGTTGTGGAGTTCGCTCCCGTGGACATGGTTGGCCATGGCCACGACGCTGGGCCAAGGCTTGGCGCTCTCGTTCCTGGCCTCGTCGCTGTGGCTCCGTGGACGGCCGTTCACCGTGATTGGGCCGTTGGCGATCGTGGCCATCGGCATCGCTGTTGGCGTGGGTGTGTTGCCCGCCGATGTCCTGCTTTGGGGTCTGGCAGCTCAGTCAAGTCAGAGCGGTCTTGCGATTCTTCTAGGATTGCTTCTTTCGCTGGGCATCGGATTGATCGCTTCGCTGCTCATCCTCGACGACTTTGACGTGAGCGTGGTTGAGCGCGGTGATCTGTTGGCACCGACCTACGCCCGCCTCGGTTTCCTTGGCCGCGGCCACATCCGCCTCATCGTGGCGAAGGAATTCGTTGACCTCTTTCGCTCGGGAGCCATCAAGAAGATGACCGTGTCTTACGCCATTCCCCTCCTCGTGTTGTTGGGCATGGCCTGGCTGGTGGATTTTGCCGAGGCTCCCATCCCCATCAACCTGCTCTCGTACGCCCCGTTCCTCGGGTTCTTCGGGTTCAATTTCTATTCGTGGTTGACCATCCTTGACTCCCCGGATTTCATGAACGGCTTGCCGCTGAAAGTCCCCGATTTGATTCGAGCGAAAGTGGTGGTGTACTTCCTCGCTACGTCTTGGATTTCCCTGATTTTCATCGTCTTGATGGCTTGGCGACTGGACGAATGGGCTTCGTTGCCCACCAGCATCATCGTCATGTTCGCCAACTCGGTCTACATCGTTGCGCTCACGGCCTTCTTGATGGGCCTGCGACCGAACAAAGCCATTTTCGACGCTTCGATCATGGTTTGGTTTTGGATTGGAACCGTCTTGCCCCTGCTCGGCCTCTTCCTGCTCTCGTTCACCCAAGGCGATGTGAGCCTCTACGGTAATTGGTGGGAGCGAGCCAGTCAGGACGGGTTGGCCGCTACCGCCCAAATGTACGATGAAACCATGGTCCAACAGGGCTACATGGGCATGATCGCTATTTCCATCGGCCTCATCTTCGCTTCGGCCTTGCTTTGGAAATTGATGGACACCCGTTGGGGCCGCTCCGAGTTCTCAAATTGAGCCTCAGCGCTGTCTCGGGAGGTAGGTTCTTGAGCGGTAGGCGACGGCCGTGAATCATGGGTCAAGTCGTGGCGGTGTGCGGCATGCCCGGCTCAGGCAAAGGTGAATTCGCGGCGGTTCTCGCTGAGACCGGCGTGCCAGTTGTTTCCATGGGCGACATGATTCGAGCCGAAGTACGCCGCCTCGGATTGGAAGAAGCCCCGCACGTGTTTGGTGAGGTGGCGGCCTCACTGCGAGCCGCTCACGGTGAGGACGTGTTGGCGGTCCGCCTCTGCGACCGCGTCGACGAACTGCTCGTCGACCATCCGTTGGTGCTCATTGAAGGCCTTCGTGGAACGGCGGAAGACGCCGTGTTTGCCGCCAGGTGGGGTCCCATCTATCGGACGGTGGCCATCATCGCTGATGCAGAATTACGCTTCCAGCGAACACTCAAGCGCGGCCGGTCTGAAGACGGTGACCGAGCGGCTTTCAAGGCACGAAATCAACGCGAACAGGGTTGGGGTCTTGATGCCCTCATCGAGGTGGCCTCCGATAAAATCCACAACGACGTTGACCTGCCTGAATTTCAGAGCCGCTGTGAAGCGTGGATGGCTGCGATTCTGAACGCCTAAATCGGTGTGCCTCGACGGTAGGAAACGCGCCACAGCAGGGCGGTTTACGACCGATTTTCACCCAAGTGTTATAGTCGGGGAGATGTTGTAGCAAACTGCAATCGCGGGGGTTGGTGACCATGGCAAGAAAAAAAGGCGGTGGCGGTGGACGACAGCGAGCCCGACAACGAGCGCAATACGATGAGTTGGACAAGTACCCTGTGATGCCTCCTCACGCCTTTGCTCGTATCGTTCGCGATAAGCAAACGCTCAACATCATCTACCAGATCATCGAACCTCCGCTCACCAAGAAGGAACAAGAGCAACGAGACGAAATCATGGACATCTTCATTCGCTCCCTGACGGCGAACATCGAGGAAATCGACTCCAATCCGGAAGCCTACGTACGGACGGCCATGGACAAGGTCATCAAATCCTACAGCATGAAAATCAACAAGAAATCCAAGTCGAAGCTGTTCTATTACCTTCGCCGCGACCTCATCGGCTACGGGAAAATGGACGTGTTGATGAACGACGTCAACGTTGAGGACATCTCCCTTGATGGCACCAACGTGCCCATTTTTGCTTACCATCGGAAATTCGAATCGGTGGAGACCACGTGTGTTTGGGAAACCGATGAAGAGCTGGAATCCTACGTCATCAAACTCGCTCAACGCTGTGGAAAGCACATTTCCGTCGCAGAACCGCTGCTCGACGCTACGCTGATGGACGGCTCCCGTATCGTGATGAAACTCGGGCACGAGATCTCAACCCGCGGTTCGGCGTTCTGTATTCGACGTTTCAAGGACGACCCGTTCTCCCCTGCCGACATCGTCGCCTTCCGAACCATGTCGTCGTTGATGGTGGCCTACCTGTGGATCGCCTTCCAGAACGAAGTTCCCATGCTCTTCGTCGGCGGTACGGCGTCCGGAAAAACGACCACCCTCAACGCCATGTGCATTTTCATCCCCTGGCAAATGAAAATCGTCTCCATCGAATCCACCCGTGAAGTCAACATTCCGCAACCCAACTGGGTTCCGGGTCTGACCCGACAAGGGTTCGGTGGTGAGAGCGATGACGGTGTGATCGGTGAGTTCGAGTTGCTCAAGGCAGCGTTACGTGAACGGCCGGAATACATCATCGTGGGTGAAATCCGTGGTGCTGAAGCCTACGTTCTGTTCCAAGCCATGGCCACTGGCCACTGTGCATACTCCACGGTTCACGCCGACTCGGTGCCCTCCCTCGTTCACCGTTTGGAAAACAAACCGATCGACATCCCCCGTGTGCTTTTGCCGGCGCTGGAAGCCTGTTCGATTCAGATTCAGACCCGTATCAATGGACGCCGTGTGCGTCGCACCAAGCAAGTGGTGGAAATCGTCGGTATCGACCCCAACTCGATGGAAGTCATCACCAACGAAGTGTTCCGCTGGGACGTGACCAACGATGATTTCATCTTCAGCGGCAAGTCCTACGTGCTGGAGAAAATCATGGTCAAGATCAACTACAGTCAGGAAGAGATGCGTCGTGAATTGCGAACCCGCAAGCGTATTTTGGAATGGATGGTTCTCAACGACATTCGCAAGGCTGACCAGGTTTCGCAAATCGTCACGGAATACTATGTCCGACCCAATGAAATTCTCGCCCGTGTGGACGGGTTGAAGTGAGGCGGCCAAACAGGAGTCGATAGCATGGACCTGACGGCATGGCAACGCATCTGCAATCGGCTGCTCGGGCCGTTTGTCAAGAAGCGCGCTCGCAACGACAAAGAATTGTCTGCCAACCTCGTCAAAGGGTCGATGGGCATGATGCCCGAAGTGTACCTCTCCACCGTGATCGTCACCTCGATTGCCATTGCGCTGATGTCGTGGGCCTTCGTGGCCATTTTCTTCATCCCCGACATCGGCGTTATCGCCTTTTACGAGAGCATTCAAGACGCCGCCACGAAGGACCCGTGCTTTGAGTGGGAGTACTGGAACCCTGCTCTTGTCGACCCCTCGCAGCCCGGCAACGGTTGTCCTGAATACGCTCTCCAGGTGTTTCCGCCGGCGCTGAAGGTCGTTATCGTGGCCCTTGGCGGTTTCATCATCCCGTACGCCGCATACATGTACAACAAAGGTGGCGCTGCTCGAGAAGCAACCCGCCGTGCAGACATGATTGAGAAGTACCTGCCCTACGCTGCCTCCTACACGGCAGCGATGTCGGCGGCCAACGCCACCCCGGCCAAGATTTTCAGGTCCCTTGCCATGAACAAGGACATCTATGGCGATGTGGCCGATGACGCCGCGATGATCTATCGCGACATTACACTCTTGGGCTACGACCTCATTACCGCCATGAAAATGAGTGTTGATCGGGCCGCATCGGTGTGGTTAACGGAATTTTTCCAAGGCATGGTCGGTACCCTCACGGCCGGTGGCCAGCTCAAGCTGTTTTTCCTCAACCGCGCAGAGCACTACATGCGTGAAAACCGCACACGACTGGGGCAATTCCTTGAGTCGATTGCCCTGCTGGCCGAGTCTTACATTGTGGTCGCTGTCGCTATGCCGCTCTTCCTGATCGTCATGCTCGTCATCATGTTCTGGGTGTCGGGCTCGGGTGCACAGATGAGTGAAGGCATGCTGTACGGCATCGTGTTGGGTTTTATCCCGATGATTCACATCGCCTACGCCATTCTCGTGTGGACCAGCAGCAAGGAGCAAGAAATGTGAGGGGGTGAAGGACAGTGGCG
Organism: Thermoplasmatota archaeon; assembly: GCA_036160375.1. GTDB lineage: Archaea > Thermoplasmatota > Poseidoniia > Poseidoniales > Poseidoniaceae > Poseidonia. The sequence goes on from JAYYDY010000063.1 coordinate 24,168, forward strand.
CGCAAGAAGGACAAGATTGTGGTCAACCTCGACCTCCCCAAGGACGACACGACGCTGACCAAACTCTACGTCATCTTGTTCTTCTCCATCATCCTCGGCTTGGGCAGCGGTCTGTTCTGGATCACCAACTCAGGATTCGTCCCCACGGCCAACGGTGAACCAATGTTCACCAACCTGTACTGCGGTGCCACGGCTCAGGATGAACTTGGCAATCCAACGGGTGAATTTTTCCAAACCAACCAGAAGCCAACCTACACGGCGAACCAAACCTGCTCCATCCTCCAAGACAGCCCCGACCGCATCACGTGGGAGGACGAGGAATGGACCATGGTCACCAAGCGAGGCAAAAACTTCGATGTTCCTGGTGTTCCAGATTCCGCCACAGGCGGGACCGCCGTGCTTCAACCGCTCTGGCTGAACTACACCGTTGAGGCCTCGGGTTCGTACGATTACACCGTCGCCATCCGGACGTCCTCCGGTGATATTCTCGAGTACGAGAACGAGACGGCGAACTCCGGCACACAGCAACTCTACATGGTTACGATTCCGCCGGATTCGCGGTACGAACTCATCTTCATGTCCTCGCAGGAGGGCCAGTTCCTGCAAACCATCACGTTCGACATGACCGTCCACTATCAGGACGGTATCCCCACGAACATGAACAACAAATCGTTGTGGTTAGGCCCTGCCTTGGAAGCAGGACCGCTGAAGGTCCACCCGACCATTTTCCTCAACTTCTTCGGTCTGACGTTCTTTTTCTTCATCTTCCCGGCCTCCTACTACTGGGAGCGCGTTGAAAACGAGAAGAACGAGGTGGAAGAGAAGTTCCCGGACTTCCTCCGAGACCTGGCCGAATACTGGAAAGGTGGTCTCTCCATGACCGTCGCCGTTCAAACCCTGGCGACTTCGGAATACGGTGCTCTCAACGATGAAGTCAAGAAAATGTCTGACCAGTTGAGTTGGGGTGTCAAATTCTCCGACGTTATCGGTCAGTTCGCTGAACGGGTTGGCACCCCCCTCGTCCGTCGTGCCATTACGCTCATCGCCGAAGCGGATCGTGCGGGCGGGAAAATTTCGGACATTCTCGTCACGGCTGCCAACGACTCCCGTGAATTGAAGTTCCTCGAGGGTGAACGGAGACGTGCCATCGGCTCGTACATCGCGGTGATTTGGACGTCGTACTTCGTTTTCCTCGGCGTGATTGTCGTTCTGGCCAAGGTGTTTATTCCCGCTATTGCAGGTTCAAACTCGGGAGGCGAGGGCGGTGGCGACAGCGGCGGTCAAACCATCGGGAACATGACCATTCGAAACATCGACCCGCTGTTCTTCCTGACGATTTTCTACTACGGCGTGACCATGCAAGCGCTCGGTAACGGCTCCATGGCCGGTTTGATGGCCACCGGTCGCTTCTCGACCGGATTCAAGCACTCAGGGATGATGATCGTCGTCGCTCTCGTCATCTTCAACCTCGTCGCATTCTCGCCCGACCTCATCGGCATCACGGAAGTTCCCGGCCTGAACCCCTCTTCGGGGACCTTCGTTCCTTCCCCGCTCTACTTCGGAGGCTGACGGCGTGCGTCACGACGAAGAGGCCCAGATTCACATTCTGGAAATGTTGACGCTGTTTTGGCTGTTCTTCATGTCGGCTACGTTCTTGATTCGCGTCCACGTTCCCGACTCTGCCTCCGTCGCCCTTGACTCATCCTTGGAGATGGCCGCCGACGATGCCATCCGCTACGGTCTGGGCCTCGAGGCCGAGATTGAAGGCGACAGTCGTTTGGAGGAGTTGCTGGCCGACGATGCTCGGGAAGAGGCCTGTGAGTTGCTTCAGTCTGCTGTGGCGCCCGGAAAGGAGGCGAATTGCTGGCTGGCGAAGGACAGTTCGGTGGCCACGCCGCACGGCACGGTTGGAACACCGGCCGGCGGCACGGTGGCGGTCCACCATCTCGTGGTCATCGGCCCGTACGTTTGGACGGTCACGCTGGACGTTTGGGCTCGTGGAGGTGGTGCTTGATGCGCGCCACTCAACTGAAGGACGCCAACGCCGGACAGATGCTGCTGGCCACCGGTGTCGTGCTCCTCATGTCCTTGCTCTCCATGGCCATTTTCGGTGTGAAGGTGGCGGGTCTGACGTTGCCTCACGAGGCAGCATCGGACGACGTCATTGATACGACTGATCAGGTGCTTGAGACGATACAGCCCCTGACACAGGCGCGGATGGAACTCTGGATGGACGGCGGCCTTGAACCGTTGGAAGCAGCCGAACTTGGTTTCGAAACCGTTCACGACGACCTGCTCCACCACGGCGAGTTGCGGGGCGTTGAAATCAAACTCACCAACATGGCTGTTTCAGAACTCGACAGCAACACGCTTCAGGTCAGCGCAGAACTGGGTGTATCCGACGGCGAGGCCATGCTGAATTACGAGGTGGCGTTCACACTCACCGTTCAAGCCTCGTGATGAGCATCAACGGCTCGGTTGAGCAAGGTGAAGATGCGCTCAACATCGCTGTCGACACGGGTGGGGTCAACCACGGGCCAGTTCGCGATTTTCGCACGCTCGATGAGCCCTTCTTGAATGGCGCGAATCCGAGCGAAGCTGGCAAGATAACGGTCGGACCGACGGTAGGAATGAGCGTCTCTTGACTTCAGCATGTCCTGATGGGCGCGGTCCTCATCCACCACCATCACCACGCCCAAGGCCACGCCCCCGGCGTCTTCCCACGCCTTGAGCAGGCGTGCACTCGGAACGATGTGAACGCCTTCGAGCAGGAGGTCGATGCCTTCCCTTCGAGCCCGTTCAACGGTGGCCGTGATGCCCGCTTCAACAGCGAGGCAGGTTTCGTTCCAATCCAGCACGGGCTCACCACTGCTTCCTCTCGAAAAGGACGAGCGGTGCAGCGCTTCTCGTTGCTGCTCCTGATCTGCCGCCCGCATGATTTCACGAATGGCGTCGGTCGACATGACCCGGGTGAATCCGGCTCGGTTGGCGACGCCGACGGCTGCCGTCGATTTCCCAACCCCGGTGGCCCCGGCGATGATGAGCAACCTCGGCGGTCGCGTTGAGAGGGTTTGCGCTGTTTGTTGCGCCATCCCTACCCGCTGGGCCATGCGGGTGAGGTGCAGGGGCGAGCACATGAGGGTTCTGCCCAAGGATGCGTTCCCTTCCATCATTTGGTGCCCGAGAAAACCCACCGATGGCCCTTTGAATCGGGTGGGCTTGGAAGATTCATGGCCGATGAACAGATGTGGATTGCAGGTGCATGGTGTGACGCCGAGAAGAACGAAACCAGCGATGTCATCAACCCTGCGACCGGTGAAGTCATGGCCACCGTACCCAAGGCCACCGTGGGCGACGTGGACCGTTGCGTCGCCGCTTCACGAGACGCTCTCAACAACGCGGACTGGAAAGCCATGGACCCCGCTCAGCGTGGACGTATTCTCAACAAGATGGCGGCCGTCACTTACGGCAAAGCAAAGGAACTCGCCGTCATTGAATCTTCGAACAACGGCAAGACGTTCAGGGAAGCCCTCTCTGAAATTCGCTACGGTGCATGGACGCTGGAGTATTTTGCCGGTCTGGCCGATAAGATCGAAGGCACCACGATTCCCGTTCCCGGTCCTCGTCTCAACTACACCCTCCGCCAGCCGCTTGGGGTCACCGCCCACATCGTGCCCTGGAACTTCCCGCTCCAGCTTGCACTCCGCTCCATCGCACCCGCCCTCGCCGCAGGGTGCACGGTCATCGCCAAGCCTGCTTCCTGGACGCCCTTGTCCCTGCTCGCCTGGGCGAAAGCCGTCGACGAGGCCGACACCGGCCTGCCATCCGGCGTGCTGCAGGTCCTGACCGGCTCGGGTGCGCTAGCGGGTGATGCCCTTGCGGGACACGCTGGCGTGGACGGTGTGGTGTTGACCGGTGGTGTGCCCACGGGACAAGCCGTGATGGCCAAAGCCAGCGAGCAACTGACGCCTGTCACCCTTGAACTCGGTGGTAAGGGCGCGAACATCGTCTTCCCCGACGCCAACCTCCGCTACGCTGCGAAAGCTATCTGCTTTGGAATCTTCATGAACGCCGGCCAGATGTGCTGGGCTGGTTCTCGACTGCTGGTGCACGAGGACGTTCACGACGACCTTGTGGAAGCCGTGTGCGCCGAGGTGGCCAAGTGGCCCGTCGGCCCGGGCATGGAAGAAGGGGTTCGGATGGGGAGTCTTGTCCACGAGCGTCACCGAACTGAGGTGCTCGATAAACTCGAGGCCGGTTTGAAGGAAGGCGGCGAGCTGGTGTTGGGCGGGAAGCCGCTTGACCGAGACGGGGCGTTCATGGAAGCGACCGTCGTCACCGGTGTGGACCGTTCTCACCTGCTGTTCCAGGACGAACTCTTCGGGCCCGTGCTGGCCGTCACCTCCTTTTCCACGGATGAAGAAGCCCTTGAATTGGCCAACGACACGCCGTTTGGCTTGCTGAACGGCGTCTGGACCAACAACCTCAGTCGAGCCCACAGTTTTGCTCGCGACCTTGAGTGCGGCATGGTTTCCATCAACGAATACCCCATCACGTTCCCGCAGACGGCCTTCACGGGTTGGAAGCACTCGGGCATTGGTGTAGAACAGAGCCAAGATGCGCTCCGCTTCTACACGAAGGTCAAGAACGTGAACGTCAAGTTGTGAGTGGATGTCCATGGCGGTTGAAGTTGCTCAACAAGGCGCTGTTCGCATCATCAAAATGGCCGGTCAGGCCTCGACGCAGTCGTTTTCGATGGCGTTCTTGCCCACGATTGCAGAGGCGATTGATGCTGGTTTGAAGGACAGCGCCACGAAAGCCATCGTGCTCACGGGCGACGGTCGTTTCTTTTCCGCCGGGGCCGACATCAACGCCTTTCAAGAAGCGATTGACAACAACTCGGCTCCCGAACTCATCCGCAACTTGACCGGAGTGCTCCACCCGCTGCTGACCCGCATCCGTACCTCCTCGACCATTGTCGTAGCGGCCCTCAACGGTGTGTCAGCCGGCGGCGGCTTGGGTTTGGCTTTGGCGTGCGATGCTCGAGTCGGAACGTCTGATGCCCGTATGGCTGCGTCCTACGCCGGCATGGGGCTCTCACCGGACGGCGGGACGACCTGGCTTTTGCCGCGATTGGTTGGCGAACAACGAGCACGTCGATTCTTCATGAGCAACGAAATTTGGACGGGCGAAGAGGCTCACGAATACGGCGCCATTGACGTGCTGGTGGACCCTGCATCTTTGCTCGAGACGGCCACAGGGCTGGCCACGATGTGGTCGTCGTGGGGTCCACACACCAAAGAAGCAACCAAGCACCTCCTCCATGTTCAAACCGACAACGATTTCTCAACGCATCTCGATCACGAACGGACGCTCATTGAAGCGGCCGGCACCACGGAGGCGTTCAAAGAAGGCGTGGCCGCCTTCCTCGAGAAGCGCCGCCCGTCCTTTGAATGACTCATTGGATTTGGAACTGGTACTGCTTGGCGGGTTTCTTTCCGCCCAAGCGAGTCAGCCCGATGATGAGTGCGATGAGCCCACCGCATGCAGAGCAGCAACCCGCACCAAACGAAACGACCGAAATGCCCGACTTTGTGAGCAACTCCTCTACGAATCCAGATTCGATGTACATGGCGTCAAGGTCAACCACGGACATGTTGATGCCAGCATCGTTGGACACCGTCAACAGCTCACCTTCTTCGCAATCGTGTTCAGTGTCACCAACTTCATCTTCGATGGTGTAGCAAATTCGTGCCACGATGATGTGGTCTTCAATGTCAAAGTACTGTTCGTACAGGTTGGTGTCGCTCGCCTCTCTGTCCGTTGAACACGAGATTCTTGCCGTACGTTCGCTGGCATCATCGCCCGTTTCATCCAAGACAGAAAAGGTCACATCTTCGCAAGCGTCGATGATACCGTCGTTGTTTTCATCGGCCTTCGGGTCGCCAGGAATCAGAAGGTACCAACCCTCCTCACCCATGCCATCTTCGTCGTCGTGCGTGAGTTCACCGCTGTCCCCAATGGACGTGGTGTAGTCAACGGTGGAGAGTTTGTTGAACGTGTCTTCAATCGAAGCGCCCACCGCAATGCCGATACCAAATCCAACCAGTCCGATGACCACCAAAACAGCGGCGATGATCATGGGGACTTTGGGCCCATTCCCTTCATCCCCGATGGTGATGTTCTGTGTCGCCATGCCTGGCTGGTAGCCAGCGGCGACCATGTCGGGTGTGATCTGTTGTTGGAGCACGGGGCTCGGGCCTTCGATATCCGCTGAAGTGGCATCTCCCGAAGGTTCCGCTGGCTCGCCATCCGGTTCATTTCCACCAGCATCGTTACTCGCACCCATCATGGCGCCCCAAGGAGTGGGGTTGGTTTCGTCCATGGAATTTCCACGGTCCCTTGCTCAATAAATCAGTGGGTGAAGCAGGGCTTACTCAAGGCTGGTTTCTTCAGCCTGTCCGCTTGACCAATCGTAGATGCCTTTGCCGGATTTCTTGCCGAGGCGACCTTCAGCGACCAAGCGCTCAAGCAGTGGGTGAGGGGCGTAGGCATTGTCGTTGAACGAGCGCTGGAGGTTGAGCAAAATATCACGCCGGACATCGAGACCCACCAAGTCGGTCAAGGCCAAGGGCCCCATCGGGTGCTTGTAGCCCAGCACCATGGCGGTGTCAATGTCCCTGGCGCTGGCCACGCCGTCGGCCAGCATGCGGATGGCTTCGTTGCCGAGCACCACGCCCAAGCGGCTGGTGGCAAACCCGGGGACGTCCTTGACGAGAATGGTGGTCTTGCCCATGGCTTCGCCGGCTGCTTGAGCGATGGCAATCGTCCCCTCAGCGGTCTGATCATGACGGACCAGTTCGAGCAGTTTCATGATGGGAACGGGATTGAAGAAATGCATGCCAATGACCTGCGCTGGCCGAGACGTAGCAGCGGCGATGTCGGCGATGGAAAGCGAGGAGGTGTTGGTGCCGAGCACGGCGTGAGCGGGGGCGAGTTCGTCGAGTTGTGCGAAGATGCTGTGCTTCAAGTCAGGGATTTCTGGCACGGCCTCAATCACGAGGTCGGCCTGACCCACCGCCGCAGCGAGGTCGCCAACAGCAGTCAAGTTGGCCGACCATGCGTCTCGCTGCGCGGGGGTGGTTTTGCCTCGAGCGATGCCCTTCTCCCAGAAGGCTGCGATGCGCTCCATGCCACGTTCAAGCCCCTCGGGGAAGGCATCGTAGAGGTTGGTTTGCCAGCCGGCTTGGGCGCACACTTGAGCGATACCGGCGCCCATCGTTCCAGCGCCGACCACGGCCACGCATTGAATGGTCATGGTCCTTGCAGGGAGAGGCCCTTCATGATGCTTGCTCGTTGGTTCTCTGTTTGGATTGGGCCAAGGTGACGCCGCCGACAATCAGCGCAAAGGCCACGACCAGTGAAGTTCCGAGTTGTTCGTCGAGCAGCAGCCACCCGCCGAGGATGCCGAACGGCGGAACGAGATAGACGTAGAAGGCTGCTGGACCTGCACCGATGATGCGGATGCCGTCAGCGAACCAGACATAGGACACGACCGTGGAAAAGACGGCAAGGAACACGATGCCTACCCAAGCCTCCACGCTCGGGAACGTCCATGCTGCTCCCACTGCCTCAATCCCAGCCCAGGGCGTGAGAATGAACAAACCAACCACGGAGGACCAGACCGTCAGGTGAAGCGGGCTCAGGGGTGCCAGCGCATCCTCCGGTGTATCGGTCATGACGCGCTTCATGATGATCGTCGACATGGCCCAAGCAAAGGCAGAGCCGGCGATGAAGGCGTTTCCAATCCACCGGTCGACCGCAGGAATATCCGTGTTGGGCGAAGCAAAAAACAGCACAGCAATCCCGGCCACGGCAAGGGCCAAGCCCCCGAGAAGCCGCCAGGTCATGCGTTCGTCGAGGAGCAGCACGGCAAGAAAAGCCGTAAAGAGCGGATTGAAGGTGATCATCAGCGAAGCGTCACCGGCGGCCGTGTAGCCCATGCCGAACATGAACAATACCTGGTACATGAACGTCGAAAACAAGCCGATAAGCGCCACCTGCTTCCACTGTGAGCGTGAAGGCATGATCCACTGTGAAGACCACTTGAGGTAGGCCAGAAACAAGGCAACGACCATGACGTAACGAATCCATGCTGCGCCAATGGGCGGTAATTCCGTAGCGACCACACGACCCGCAGGCCAACCAAAACCCCAGATGGCAGCGACGATGACCAATTTCGCATGAACACTGGCATTGTTCATTCAAATCGCTCCAGGCCCAACTGCAGCATCCGGGTTCGGGGGAGGCCGATTTCCGGAAGTCCTGCGGCTGGGGCGTGGAGCTTGAGACCTTCAATCCTGTTCACGTACAAGCCATAGCTGGCGATGTCGTCGGGTTTGTACGGGGTGTCGAGGCCCATCTTTTGCAGTGTTTGGCACGCTTTTTCGGAGTAGATGGGGAACAGATTGGTGGAGAAGTGCATCCATTCAGAGATTCGCTGGGCGTCAACGCCATCGAGGGTCATGAGGTGCTCAAGCAACGAGACATCGGGGTAGTTGGTGGTTCGAAGCACCATCTCCACTTCGTTCACGATGTCCTCGGGCCAAGCGAATGGAACACGTTCAGCCCACTGGTCTGCGATGCTGATGTGCTCGATGGATTGCTCCGCTTGAACGGCGTACAGCGATTCGATGTACGATCGGTCTTCGTAGGCGTCGGTGACAAGACCGGGGAGGTCTTCGAAGAAGCGTTCACACATTTCGGCGTCGACACCGTAGAGGGCGACGGGGATCATCAACGATCACTCCGGTGTTCAGGCACTTGCGCCAATGCCTGAGGCGATTTGGCGAGCGGTCATGGGCTTCTCAGCCACCCATTGTTGCTTGAAGAGTTCCTTGAGGTCTTCTTCGTCTTGGGCGGTGGGGAGGTGGGCGGCCATGTAGGCATCCCACTCGTCGTCGGAGCCTTCGAACAGGGTACCTTCAACGGTGTAGCGCTGGCGCTTGAAGTGGCCGATTTCACGGTGGAAGTTCTCGTGAGGGACATAGAGGTCGGCAGCACCTTCGGGGAGGTAGCCACAGAGTTTCTTGACCTCAGCCACGATCTCTTCGTGGTAGTGCTGGCGAGCTTCTTCGTTCAGGGTCTCCTTGGACACTTCTACGTCGCCCTCGAGTTTCTTGCGTTCGTCCCAGCGTCCTTTGATGCCCCAGACGTAGGCCCAGTGGGCGGAGGAGGATTCGTCAACACCGAACAGGTCGTGAGCGGTGGACACCCACTTGTTGATGTAGCGCTGAAGCATGTCCAGGGGAATCACGCCGGCCTTGATGATGCGGCGCAGACCGTTTGAACCGGTGCCCAGGTGGAAGGACTCTTCCTTGAGCATGGGGCCCATGCTGGCAGCGAGTGGCTTGAACGCCGAGGTGGAGAGCATGCCGAGTTGGAACTTGCCGTCTCGGTCCACGAACATCGTGTAGCAGAAGAAGTCCAGCCAGTGAGGCATGGGGCGGTTGAAGGCCCCGAGAAGGCGGTCGCCGTCCTGAGCGTTGCGCTCGAGGAGTTTTTGCGCCTCACGTCGTCCTTGCTGACCGAAATAGGTCATGAGCAGGTAGGCCATCTGCCAACCGTGTCGCTGCTCCTCTGCCATGATGCGGGCCGCTGCGTAGCGGTCGTAATCGGTTGGTGCGGTGGCGAGGAGGTGGCGCTGCTGCTCAACGGAGGCGAATTCGGTGTCGCCCTGAACGGTGATCATGCTCACGAGTGCGTCTCGCATGCTCTGGTGGGGAACTTGGAGAGATCGCTCCCACTTGGCTCGTCCGGCGTAGTCACCAAACTCGATGACGTCGCCTGCACGCTCCCAGTCAAACTGGATGGACAGGTCAAAGTCGCCCATCCACTCGCGGTCGTAGCCGACGTTGTCTTGCCATGCTTTGAAGTTCTCAATCCAGTCATCCCAGGTCTTCGGTAGGTTGTCCATGTGGCTAGGTGGACGGGGACCTCCTTATACCCTTTACGAACATGTTCGTGCGAACATGTTAGCCACTTTGGCGACGGATCTCTTCGGTGAAGGCATGAAAGACGGCCGATTCAATGCGTTGGAGTTGATTCGAGAGCGTGGATTTGGCGACGTTGAGCAGGCCAGCGAGCTCGGTGAGGTTGATGCGGCGAGGGACGTCCCAATAGCCCTCACGAGAGGCGACTTCAAACACCTCTCGCTGGCGCGGTGTCAGCAATCGAGCGCCCGTGCTTCGGGTCGAGAGGAGTCGGTGGGGAATCTCATCGCTTCTGAACCGGTCGATCAGAGCCCTCATGGTTTCTCGCGTACCCTCAACCGTCCATTCAACCCAGCCGTCTCGAACTTCGAACGGTGTTCGCGGCACGACGCCAAGGTCAACCAGCGGTCGGAGGAATCCGCCTCCACCCGCCGAGATGTTGACCGAAAAACGCCCGTCTTCCGGTTCGCTGCATTCGTCGATGCCACCGTGGGCCAGCACGGTGGCGTGGATGGCTTCGTTGCTCCAACAACGAGCCGTGCCGCGCCCTTTGCTCAGCGGCATGTGTTGTTCGATGCGAAGCGTTGCTGAAGGATGCTCCCGAGTCACGTCGCCGGCCCAGTGGCCTTGAGGGAGGCGTACATCGATTCGCAGCTGTTGAGCCATGGTTGCGCCTCGGTAAATCACAGGGGTCGTCGTTGCTCAGACCTCACCACGGTGTTCTTGGCGACGTCAATGAGCTCGTTGTAGGTGGTGGTGTGGGTGGCGTCCACCTTGACGCCCGGCAGGTAGCCGTCGCAAACGCCAGCGGCAGCGAAAATGGCGTCCTCACTCTGACAGAGGTCGTGGGCCTTCCAAAGGCGGGTCAAGTCGTCGCCGACCATGGTCCCCGCACGCGCTTCTTCCTCGGGCGAACGGAACACGAGTCGTCCCTCAAACATCCCACCAACGCCGCGGATGGCCGTGGCTGAAATGACGCCTTCAGGCGCGGCACCGATGCCCATGAGCATGTCGTACGGACCGTCGTCCTTCGCAGCCCAAATGGCACCCGAAACATCACCGTCGCTCAGCAAGTGAAGTTGGGCGCCAGCGTCTCGAATCTCCTTGAACAACCCCGCATGACGCTCACGGTCAAGGGCCACGATGCGAACATCACCCGCCTCGCAGTCAAGGACGTGCATGGCCTGCTCAATGTTGTAGGCCACACCACCGTCGAGCGCCACGTGGTCCGCAAGGGCGGGGCCAGCGGCGAGTTTGTCCATGTAGCAGTCGGGAGCGTGAAGCAAGGTCCCGCGGGGGGCTGCTGCCAGCACGGCAATGGAATTTGGAAGATTGTCAGCGCAGTTGTTGGTGCACTCAAGCGGGTCAACGGCGATGTCGATTTGCGGGGCGCCAGCCTGACCTACCATCGAGCCAAGTTCTTCGCCAATGTACAGCATGGGGGCATCGTCTCGCTCCCCTTCGCCGATGGCCACTCGTCCATCAAACGGCACGGCGTCGAAGGTGCGCCGCATGGCTTCAACGGCAGCGTCGTCAGCAGCGTTCTTGTCGCCCTTTCCTCGCCAGGCTGCGGAGGCGATGGCTGCTTGGTCGACGGCTTCGACAAAGTGGTGTGCAAGGTCGCCAATGATGCCCATAACTGGTTGGACTCGCGGGAACGCCATCAAGTCAACGGTTCAGTTTCCCTTGAATTTCTCGACGACTTCAAGGTCGGTGATGCGGGCAACAGGGTACTGACCATCGTCGTTCTTCTCAAGGGATTTTACCATGTCAAAAGCGCACAGAAGGCCAGCAGCGACGCCGGTGAGCGCCTCCATTTCGATGCCTGTTTTGTAGTGGGCGCTGACCGTGACGGAGCACCACAAACCGGTGCCCTCCCACGACCAGTCCACGGTGGTTCCCTCGAGAGGAATGGGGTGGCAATGAGGGATGATACGAGGGGTGTCCTTGACGGCTTGAATGGCGGCGATCGTCGAAGCCTCAAGAACGTCGCCTTTCTTGATTTCACCCGAGACGACGGCGTCCTTTGTGGCTTGGCTGAACAGCACCCGTCCACGAGCGGTTGCTCGTCGCTCAACCACAGGCTTCTGTCCGATGTTGATGATGCCTTCAATGGATTTCTCGCTCAACCCAATCCCTCCTTCCAGGTCTCCCCTTCGGTGGTGACTTCTTTCTTCCATATGGGTGCTTGCTTCTTCAATTCATCAATGAGCCATTCGCATGCCTGAAAGGCTTCCTTACGATGCGGACTGCCCACATGAATGGCGACGATGGGTTCCTGCGGCCCCACCGAGCCGGTCCGGTGAGCCATGGCCACCGACAGCACGCCAAATTCACGGGTGGCTTCCTCCGCAAGGCGGTGGAGGACGGGCGTTAATCGGTCCTGCCACGCATCGAATTCCAACCTCAGGACATCAGCCTCACCCTCTGTTTCTCGTGTCAAGCCGACAAAGGAGACGACGGCGCCGCACCCCTCAGTGTTCATCTTGGCACGAAGGGCGTCGGGCAGAAGGGCATCGGGCGCTTCTTCCACGAGGATGTGCACCGTCATGGTCCGAACGAAGGGAGGGCATCATTCAAACCTCACGCCTCCATGGCAAGCCATGGCCGACGGTTCCCCAACCGACTCCATCACCATCATGGGTGCTGGACTCTCTGGACTGGCGGCCGCCACGCTTCTTGCTCGAGCAGGTCGCAACGTGCACGTTCATGACATCCGTCACGATTCGGGCGCTCGGTTTGACGGTGATTTCCAAGCCTTGGAAAATTGGAGCATGGATGCTGATTTTTTCGATCAACTGGAAAGCTGGGGTTTTGATTCCACCGCCTTCAAATCAACCTCGTTTTCTGTCGTGGACTTGATACACCCCGACGACGTTGTGACCCAGGCCAAAACAGATGGTGTTGCCTACCGCATCGTTGAGCGCGGCACTTCGGACCACACCATCGACCAGGCGTTCAAGCGGATGGCCATCGAGGCCGGTGCGACGTTGCATTACAAATCAAGGATTGACGAAAAGGAAGCCGACATCGTCGCCTGCGGGCCCAAGGACACCTCGGCCATCGCCCTCGGTGAGATTTTCCATACCTCGCACCCGAACCACATCGCGTTTCAACTGAACGACAAACTTGCCCCCGGTGCTTACTCCTACCTCATCGTCATTGACGGCGTGGGCCTAATTTGCACCTGTCTTTGGCGCAAACAGAAGAAGAGTGAGCGTTTCCTGAACGAAACCATTGCGTGTTATCAGCGCCTCTACCCCGAGATGGACATGCAGCCTGTGAAGCGAGTAGGCGGCAAGGGCGATTTCACCCTCAACGGGTTCTACACCGTCCCGGAAACCGGCCAGCACTTTGTCGGTGAATCCGGTGGTCTGCAGGACTTCATGTGGGGTTTTGGGATGCGCATGGCGGTGTGGTCCGGTGTCTTAGCGGCGGAGGAATTGCTCGGAGGAAAGCCCTACGAAAAGGAAGTTCGCCGTCAACTGCTCCCTTACGTCCAAACGAGTGTGGCCAATCGTTGGCTGATGAACCGGGTGGGCGACCGCACCTTCAAGCGCATGTGCGTGAGTTGGATGCGTGATCAAAAGCGAAGCGGCGATGGCCTGAGGTGGATTGGGAAGTTGTTCCGTCCGAGTTTGTTCAAGCGGCTGGTGTTCCGGGCGACTTCGCCGTTCATGCTCAAGCGGATGAAGGGTCCAACACGCCCGCTTCGTCTGCCGTTTAGGAAGGCCAAACCACGTGACACGTGGGAGCAGAGTGAAGCGGCGCTGGAGGTTAAAGCGCGATGGGAGGCGGTTCGCCGAGGTGGCGGTCATGTCTCTTTCACGAGCAACGCCGAGGGTGAGGCGCAAGAAATCTCAGCGATTTCTTCATAATACCAACCCCTGTGGCTCAAGGCATGAGCGACCTCTATGGATTGAAACTTGAACCCATGCCAAACCGACTTGTCAACTACGGTGTGACCGACAACGGTATCGCCGTCATTGAACTCACCTCCGACTCGGCTGGTGCTCCCCTTGAGGGCCCCAACGACCGCTCGCCCAACACCTACACCCACGGCATGATGCGAGACATTGACGAAGCCATCGTCCGTGCTCGTTTCGACGACAGCGTCACCTGCATCGTCCTGACCGGCAACGGTGCCTCCTTCTTCTCTGCAGGCGCCTCCATCCAGATGCTCAACAGCGTCAGCCCGGGCTTCAAGTACAACTTCTGTCTTCACGCCAACGAAACCCTCTCTCGCCTCGAGCAAACGGCCAAACTCGTCGTGTGTGCCATCAACGGCCACGCCGTCGGCGGTGGACTGGAGATCGCCATGGCGGCCGACATCCGTATTGCACGCAAGAACTCCGGGAAGGTTGGCTTGCCTGAAATCAACCTCGGTGTGCTTGCCGGAACTGGCGGTACCGCTCGCCTCACCCGCCTCATCGGCAAGGCCAAGGCCCTTGAGATGATGGTCACCGGCGAACTGATGTCCTTTGAGGACGCCCACGCCTGCAACCTCATCAACCACATCTGGGAAGGCGACCCCGACGACTTCCGCCGAGACATCCTCGACTGGTGCAGCCAGTTCACGCTGCCCAACAAGGCCGTCAAGGCCGTTGGCAACATCAAGCGCTCCTGTCAAACCGGTCCAGAGATTCCATTCGAATACCACTTGGCACTTGAGCGTGAACTCCAAGCTGCCCTCTTCAACAGCAGCGACGCCAAGGAAGGCATCGCCGCATATGTTGAGAAGCGTGTGGCCAACTTCACCGGTCAATGAACCTCGGCGTGGTATCCATGGACAACATCCACGTTCCAGCCGACGTTCCCGACGAGTTGATCGACACCTACCTCGACAACATGGCCGCTGCCACGGCGGGCACGGGCAGCATGAACCTCTTCGCTTGCGACCAGAAAATCGAACACCTGAACGACGATTTCTACGACGGCGGCAAGACCATTCCGCTCTCCTCGAACGACCCCGGGCATTTGTTTGAAATCGGCGCGCGTGCCCACGCCGACGGGACCATCGGTGTCCTCGCCGGTCAGTGCGGGCTCATCGCTCAGTACGCTCGAGATCACCCCGACGTGCCTTACCTCGTGAAGTTGAACTCCAAGTCGCACTTGGTCAAGACCGCTCAACGCGACCCCATCAGTCAGGCCCTTTGGGACATGGACGACGTGATGTCGCTGGTTCACAACGGCATCAATGTGGTCGGTATCGGCTACACCGTGTACATCGGCAGCGAATACGAACACGAAATGTTGACCGAAGCCGCTCACTTCATTCGCCAGGCCCACGAACTCGGGATGATTTCAGTCGTGTGGATGTACCCCCGCGGTCAGGCGGTGGCCGACGAGAAGGACCCGCAACTGATCTCCGGCGCAGCAGGCGTTGCCAGTTGCATTGGTGCGGACTTTGCTAAGGTCAACTATCCCAAGGCCTTCGAGGGCATGACCCAGCCTGAGTCCCTGAAAATTGCCGTTGAGGCCGCAGGTCGCACGGGCATCATCTGTTCGGGCGGCGGCTCCCTCGCACCACGTGAATTCCTCCAGCGACTTTACGACCAAATGGCTGTTTCCGGCTGTCGAGGCGCCGCGACCGGTCGCAACATTCACCAAAAGACGACCGAAGAAGCTGTTCGGATGACGGCCGCCTGCCATGCGATCATTTGCGAAGGCGCTTCGGTTGACGAGGCCATGGCCATCTTCGAAGGCAACTGAAGCCCCTTCCTGCCGGGGCAGGGATTAAACTCCGTCTGCACTTTTGCGTCCCGATGACCGAGAGTGTTCGTGCAAGGATTCGAGTCTTGGTTGAATCTGAACGGTTCAACAACATCGTCTTCGTCGCCATCCTGGCCAGTTCCATCGCCATTGGGTTTGAGACCTACGAGTGGGGTCCGAGAGGCGACACCTTCCTGCAGCGTATTGATGGCTTGTTCTTGACGGTCTTTGTCCTGGAAATCCTGCTTCGAATTTACGCCATGGGGCGAGATTTCTTCCGAGATCCCTGGTGTGTGTTTGACTTCCTCGTCGTCGGTATTGCCTTGATTCCGGCTCGTGATTTCTTCGCCGTGTTCAGGGTGTTCCGTGTTTTGCGTGCGTTCCGATTGGTTTCGCGAATCCCTGAACTCAAACTCGTTGCTGAATCGCTGATTTTCTCTGTCAGAGGCCTCTCTGCCGTGGCGACGTTGCTGTTCGTTGTGACCTACGTGTTTGCGGTGCTGTCAACCGCTCTGTTCCAATCGGTTTCCCCGGAATACTTTGGAAGTCTCGGGCGATCGTTGTATTCGCTGTTCCAAGTCATGACGCTGGAGTCGTGGTCGAACGGTATCGTTCGCGACCTCATCAACGAGAAAGGTTGGTGGGTTGCCATTTATTTTGTGATCTTTATTTTCATGACCACGTTTACCTTCCTCAACATGTTTGTCGCCATCTTCACCAACACGGTGGTGGCGTTAGAAGCCGACTCAGAGGAGGGTGTGAACACCGAGTTGCGACGAATCCACGCCAAAATGGACCTGTTGATGGCGACCCTTGGGGTCGAGTACGAGGAAGAGGAGTAGCGCTTCAGAGCTTCTCGTCAGCGTTGGTCATGAAGTTGCCTTCACTGTCAACGATGATGGGTGTGCCCTCGACCCACTCGGGGCAGTTCTCGGACACCCAGGTGCGGGTGGCCCACTCACAGATGTCATAGCCGCCTGACAGGATGCCAGAGCGCTTGATGTAGCCGACCTTGACGATGTCCTTGTCCTTGGAGAGCACGTTGCCCAGCTGCTGGCTGGTGGTGCCATGACGCATGGTGCTGTTGATGTACTCCAGAATCTCTGCAGTGTTTCGTGGTCGATCGCCTAAGAATTTCTTGATTTTTTCACGGATGCGTGTTGTTTTCATGGTTGGTCCCTCCTGTCATTTTTTGAGTGGCCTTCTTGGTGATGTGCCACTAAAGTTGAGGAGCGAGGCCGCTGATATAATGGTTCCTCCTCGGACGGACGATTTGGTTACGTTTGATGCCTCAATTGCAGTGTATTTCCGACACCGTGGTATGAATATGTAAGTTATTTTTCACAGTTCCACTGGAAATATATAACTAAAATTAACTTCAAAGACTTTTTATCAGCAAAAGGCGTGGTCAAACCACTCCCGGATATGCCAAGGTGACTTGTGATGAAACATCGCACCATCCGATCAACCGCCCAACGCCAGATTCTGGTTTGGTTGCGCCATGGCCCCTCAACGGTGTCGGACATCGCCAAGCAGTTCGCTATGCGAATGCCCCACGCCTCGCTTGCATGCCGTCAATTAAGGGAAGCCGGGTTGGTAACAAGGGACGAGCGCGGGGGGCTTCGAAATGCGCCCATCTACCTGAGCCAGCTTGGTCATGACCGGCTCGAAGAAGATGCGCTCGGAAAAATGCAGCAGTATGCGGTGGATCTCAGTGCATCTCGCCACCCAATGGTGCTTCATGCCGATGAGGCCAACGTGCTCCTTGCTTACATGGAACCCCCTGAATCGTCCTTCGTTTTCGTGGGCGAGCGAGCAGGAAAAGGCTCCACTTCTTCCAGTGGAAATTCAGGGGGGGCGTGGGTGCTGGCGCCGCGTCATGCTGTCAAGTGGTACACGCTCACCGATGCAACCGCCTCAGCGCCTCCTGCGCCGAGAGAAGCCAGCACACTCGCCGCGTTTGAATCGACGCAACAGCGCGTTGGCTTGGTCCGCGGCGTTGTTCTTGAGCAGCGGGGCCATCGGGGGTTGGTTGAAGGTCAGTCCTTCACCATGGAGGCGAGTCGCGAGTTGGATGTGCCCTCCCTTCTTACACCTGGGGAGGTCGAAATCGGCAGCGTGCCGGGATTGAACGGGGGTTACGCACCATCCAACGGGCTTCTGGCTCATCTTCGATCCGCAGCCCATCGAAATTTGTTGATTGGAAACGTCGTACATGGCGCCATCGTGCTCAGCGACGGCCCAGTCTCCTCACCAGCGCCCTTGCCGTTTTCCGTGATGCTTCATTGGCTTCAGCTGAAACATCCCCGCATGGCGACTGCTCGACGGAATGAACACTACCGGACATTGGTCATGGAGCTTGAGACAAACATGAATCGGGACGTATCGCCACTCATGCGTTCGCTTCTTCTTGAATTCGGAGAGCAACAATGGACGCATGACCCGTTGAGGCCCGGTTGGTTCAACACCCACGGTGTGGCTGAGCGGGCCGTGTTGGCCGTGCTTCACCACGTCATGGAAGACGGCCGGATTCCATTTGTGGTGGATTGGGCCTTTGAACAACCGGATGCTCCGCTGTTGTCTCGCTGGCTCACTCATCCTGCTTGCAGAGCGGTGCTGACGCGCCATGGCGGTCTTCCTGAATCAAAGGGAAGCGCCTTGTTGGTTGACGGACAAGACTTGGGGTCGGTTGATGTCGAATTGAGCCGCTCGGTGAAGTTTGACCTCAATCTGCATCTTGACGAGGTGGAGTCGATGGGTCCTCGCCAACCAATGGAGGCTGTGCCGCGCAATGCAGAGGAGTTGTTGGCGGCCTCGGTTGGCCACCCACAACGGGCGTTTTCGTCATCTTCCCCTGACGGATTGGCCGGCCAGCGTCTTACCGAAGCGCTTCACTTGTTCCCGACAGGCGATGAGGGCAAAGCGAATGCACTGGAATCCACCGATGCGCTGGCGTCATGGGTCGCCTCGCCCCCGACCCATCGTCCAGCCCGCTGGATTCGCCTGCGAGACCGTCTCCCAGTTGGTTGGGTTGAATTGATGCCCGTTCACGATGTGCCGTTGGCTGATCTTCCGCTTGCCTTGGCCTCAGGTGGCCGTTCATGGCGGCGCAAGGCGCTCCAACGGATTCATGCAGAAGCGGCCCATGACATCACCACGGTGCTGCGGTGGCGTCAACACCTCAAACACGATGGGGAACATCGTTTTGCTGTGGCCACCTGCATGTTGTGTTCGCTCAACCCCTCGCTTCCAGAACATGTTGCCTTGTTCGAGGATGCAAGCCGTGTGTGGTTCGAGGCCCCCATGAACGAACAAGAGGTGCTGGAATGCCTCTTCGGCCCGTCCACGACGGGCCATGATGGAGCCTTGCTTCGACGGTGGATGGACCGCTCCATGCTCCAGCCAAAAGGTTCGATGTTGCGTGCTTGGGCCACCGGTTTGGGCATCGCCCAACGCCAGGAACCGTGGCTTCCAGAAACACAACGAGCCCTGATGGAGGTGCTCCCACCGACATGGTGGTCTCCTTTTGCGCAAACCTGGTTGACGGCCCAACTGGCCAGCCAAACAGGTCGCACGTGGCTTGCCGAGTTTGAATGCAGTTGGCCTGCCCTGTTGGCCCGGGGCTTCGGAGAGCGGTCACACTTCCCCGGCCATGCTGGCGAACACCCCGGTTTCTCCCTCGACTCCACGGCTCTCCTTCCCGTTCAACTTCTGCCTGAGGGGGCGGGAAGGGTGACGTTGACGGACGTGTATGCGATGGTGTATGCGTTCGAGCAAGGTGCGCCGGTTCCGGTGCTCTCCACGCACCCGTCGGCTGGTTGGTTGGTCCGTCCGGTTGACCAGTGGCCGGTGTTTGGAAGAGATGTCATGACCGTGGGCGACCCGGACATCGGGGAGGTGTTGTTCACGCGAAGCTTCCATGCACGCCACCTTCGCTCACGCCGATGAATTGATATGGAGTCGTCCGGAGGCGCTTCTACCGTACCTGCAACATCAGGCTGAGCGACTGTGAAATGAGCAATGACGTCTGACACCACGTGTACGGCCGCAATCGAAGACTGGGACGACCCTTCGGGGAGTGACTTCCGGTGCAAATGCGGTAAACCATCGGTGGGTTATGGGTCCTTGTGCGACGCAAGAATGAACGCAAGACAAC